>NZ_JCAFUN010000001.1:0-362251 GCF_059371375.1 Stenotrophomonas sp. YJH_SMC_64
CTCAACCAACTGTTCGGGCGGTTCAGGGAGAATCCGGCGTGGGGACCCAAGCTACTTCTCGGTCGCAAGACCTGGATCCACACGGTCGCCCACGCCGGGCTCTCGGCACCCAAGGTGCCAGATTGGCAAGAGATAAGATCCGCGCCACGCGTGGATGAAGAAGCCCGGGTGTGCAGACACCCGGGCTTTTCTGTTTGCCCTTCAATGAGGCAGACCCACGCCATGCGTGGATGAACGAGACCGGGCAAGCCACCGCAGCAGCAGGCCCGCGACGATTGCCAGCAGCGCCACGGCAGCGGCCACCACGCCCAGCGAGGCAAGCCCAAAGCGTTCGATGGCGCCACCTCCCAGCAGCGCGCCCAGGCCGATGCCGGCGTTGGCCGCGGACACATTCAAGGTTCCCGCCAGCGCCTGCGCCTGCGGCGCCGCACGCATCACCCGCACCTGGCACAGCGGGAACAATGCGGTATGCGCCACACCCCACAGGGCCAGTGCGATCAGCACGAACGTGCCGTGGCCGGCCAGCCCGACACTGGCCAGCATGCCCAGCGCCAGCACCGCGCAGAACACCAGGGTCGCGCCCAGCGGCGCACGATCGACCCAGCGCCCACCCAGTGCATTGCCGATCAACCCGACAGCCCCGAAGCCCATCAGCCACCAGCCCACCTGTGCCGCCGGTACCTGCATCAGCCGCTCCAGCACATCGGCCAGGTAGGTATAGGCAGCAAACATCGCGGTGAACACCAGCACCGACAGCAGCACATCGCCCAGCAACTGCGGCTGGCGCAGCACTCGTGCCTGTTCGCCCAGCGCGCGCCGCGGTCCGGCCACGGTGTCCGGCATCCACAACGCCAGCGCGCCGGCCATCAACAGCGACAGGGCCGCCAACAGCCAGAAGCTGCCGCGCCAATCGAGGGCGTCGGCAGCCAACGTACCCACCGGGATACCGAACAGCATTGCGGCGGTGATACCCAGGTAGACCCGCGCGACCGCACGACCGCCCTGCCCTGCAGGGGCCAGCTGCGCAGCAGTCTCACTGGCGGTGCCCCAGAACACCGGCAGGGCCAGTGCCGGCAGCACCCGCGCCAGCGCCAGCAGCCACGGCTGCGTGGCCATCGCGGCCAGCGCGTTGGAACCCGCGAACAACAGCAGGATGGCCACGAACAGGCGGCGCCGGCCGACGTGTGACAGCAGCGCGGTCAACGGTGGCCCGGCCAGCATCACGGTGAACGCGAACAAGGTAACCAGCTGCCCGGCGCGGGCGATGCCCAGGCCAAGGTCGCGCGCCAGCGCCGGCAACAGGCCGACGATCAGGAACTCGGTGGTGACGATGACGAAGGCGGACACCGCCAGCAGGACAACCGAAAGGCGTGCGCGGGCGTTTGCGTGGACAGCGGCCGCAGCGGAATCGAGGGAGGACATGGGCGGGCATCAGAACAGGGGCCGCCAGCCTATTTCCTCCCCGGATTCCGATTACTGCTATGTTTTCCATCGATTCCGGACAGAAATTCCCCATGCTTCCCACCGAGCGCCTGCGCGGCATCGAGGCCTTCGTCGCCACCGCCGATGCCGGCAGCTTCACTGCCGCCGCCGAACGCCTGCACCTGACCAGTTCGGCGGTGGGCAAGACCATCGCGCGGCTGGAGGCACGCCTGGGCGCGCGGTTGTTCGAGCGCAGCACGCGCCGCCTTCGCCTGACTGAGGCCGGTGAGGGCTTCTACCGCACCTGCGTGCGGGTGCTGGGCGAGCTGGCCGATGCCGAGTCGGTGCTGGTCTCGCACGCAGACGCGCCCGTGGGCCGCCTGCGGGTGGATGCGCCGGCCACCTTCGGGCGCCTCAAAGTCTGGCCGTTGCTGCTGCAGCTGGCCGCCGAGTTTCCACAGTTGCATCCGCAGGTGACCTTCAGCGACCGCTTCAGCGACCTCGCCGAGGACGGCGTCGACCTCGCCGTGCGCATCGGCGGTCCCGAGCCGCTGCCCGCCACGCTGGGCAGCCGCCTGCTCGGTTACGAATGCCTGCGCTTCTGCGCCTCCCCGGCCTACCTGCTTCGGCATGGCCAGCCCCGCTCGGCCGCCGAGCTGGCCGGGCATGACGGTGTGCTGTTCGGACGCGCGGACGGCAGCATCGGGCCGTGGCAGGTGGCCGATGGCAGGCAGCGCAGTACACCGCTGCAGGCCCGCGCGCGCCTGGTGGTTGGCGGCGCCGAGGCCCAGGTGGCGGCGGTCGAGGCCGGCTTCGGCATCGCGCAGCTGGCCACCTGGCTGGTCGATGACGCGCTGGCGCGCGGCAGCCTGGTCTCGATCCTGCCATCGCTGGACTGCCGCGGCCTGCCGCTGCGCCTGCTGTGGCCGCAGGGCCGGCAACGGCTGCCACGCGTGGACGTGGCCCTGGACCGTCTTGGCGCCGGGTTGCAGATCGATCCGCCGCGCTGAGCGAAGCGCCATCGGCGGCGGTCGCATCGAACAGCTGCGACTGCCGGTCGCATTGCCCGCATCCCGCCCCTCACCCACCATCCGCGCAGCGTTTCAGCGTGGGCAGGACATGGACGGATTCCCCTGGTTGCTGGTTGCCGCCGCCGGTAGTGCCATCGCAGCCTTGCTGCATATCGGCTGCATTGCCTTCGGCGCCGCGTGGTACAGGTACTTCGGTGCTGGCCAGCGCATGGTCCGGCTGGCACAGGCCGGGCATTGGTGGCCACCGCTGATGACCGCCGGCATCACTGCCGTGCTGGTGGCCTGGACGCTGTACGCACTGGCAGCCGCGGGCTGGCATTCGCCGCTGCCGGCCAGCCGTCTGGTCCTGTCGGGTATCGCCCTGCTGTTGCTGCTGCGCGCGGCGATGGGCTTCGGGTTGGCGTTGTTCCGCCCGGGATACAACGGCGCACGTTTCTGGATAGTCAGTTCGCTGGTCTGCTTGGGTCTGGGCCTGGCCTTTGCGCTTGGCGCCCGCCAAGCGTGGGAAACGCTGGGCTAGCCGATGGAGGTGGGGCGACCGGGTAGAGTCGACTGCTTTCAGGCCAGGTCGCGGAAACCCCGCGCTTCGCGCGATAGTCGACTGACAGTCGACTCTACCCCGTCTCGCCACATCCCCAGCCCGGCGGCATTGGCCTTCACCAAGCACCCCACCATCACCCGCCCTTGGGGGCGGTGGAAGCAACCGTCAAGCATCTGCTGATGCCGGTACGGCATGAGGTCGGTGCCGATCGGCCTGAACCGGACCGCGCCCGACGCGGCCGTACCGCCGCGCGCGCCCTACAATGGGCGCATGCAGATCGGCCCGTACACCATTGCCCCCAACGTCGTGCTGGCGCCCATGGCCGGCGTCACCGACAAGCCCTTCCGCCTTCTGTGCAAACGGCTGGGCGCGGGTCTGGCCGCCTCGGAAATGACCATCAGTGATCCGCGCTTCTGGAACACGCGCAAGTCGATCCACCGCATGGACCATGACGGCGAACCGGCCCCGATCAGCGTGCAGATCGCCGGCACCGAGCCGCAGCAGCTGGCCGAGGCCGCGCGCTACAACGTCGACCACGGCGCGCAGATCATCGACATCAACATGGGCTGCCCGGCCAAGAAGGTGTGCAACGCCTGGGCCGGTTCGGCACTGATGCGCGACGAGCAACTGGTGGCGCGCATCCTCGAGGCCGTGGTCAACGCGGTGGACGTGCCGGTCACGCTGAAGATCCGTACCGGTTGGGACTGCGATCATCGCAATGGCCCGCTGATCGCACGCATCGCCGAGGACAGCGGTATCGCGGCACTGGCGGTGCACGGCCGTACCCGCGACCAGCACTACACCGGCCAGGCGGAGTACGCCACGATCGGCGAGATCAAGGCCGCGCTGCGCATTCCGGTGATCGCCAACGGCGATATCGATTCGCCGCAGAAGGCCGCCTACGTCCTGAAGGAAACCGGCGTGGATGCGGTGATGATCGGTCGCTCGGCGCAGGGTCGGCCGTGGATCTTCCGCGAAGTGGCGCACTACCTGGCCACCGGCGAGGAACTGCCACCGCCATCACTGGCGGAAGTGCGCGACATCCTGCTTGGCCACCTGCACGCGCTGCATGCGTTCTATGGCGAGCCGCAGGGCGTGCGCATCGCGCGCAAGCACCTGGGCTGGTATGCCAAGGACCGGCCGGAGAATGCCGCTTTCCGCGCGGTGGTCAACCGTGCCGAGGATCCGGCCAGCCAGATCGCATTGACCACCGAATACTTCGACCGCCTGATCGCCGGGGAACCGGCGCTGCCTTCGGCGGCCTGAGCCACCAGCCCCGCGTTTGCGAACAGTCGAGCCAGCTCGACGCTACAAGAGCCCACCATGACCCCGCCGATTTCCTCCCCGACCTATCTGCACGGGTTTTCCGGCACCGAGCAGCAGCGCCTGATGACCCAGGCCCGGCTGCTGGAATCGAGCATCTTCGGCCAGATCGACTACAGCGGCGCGCGGCGCCTGCTGGAAGTCGGCAGCGGCGTGGGCGCACAGACCGAGATCCTGCTGCGCCGCTTCCCCGAGCTGCACGTGACCGGCGTGGACCTGAGCGAAACGCAGCTGGCCACCGCGCGCGAGAACCTGGCGCGCACGCCGTGGTGCAGCGACCGCTATACCCTGCAGCAGGCCGATGCCAGTGAGCTGCCGTTCGAGGCACGCAGCTTCGACGCGGCGTTCCTGTGCTGGGTGCTGGAGCACGTGCCGTCACCCGCACGTGTGCTGAGCGAAGTGCGCCGGGTGCTGGCACCGGGTTCGCCGGTGTACATCACCGAAGTGATGAATGCCTCGTTCTTGCTCGATCCGTATTCGCCGCACATCTGGCGCTACTGGATGGCCTTCAACGATTTCCAGTACGACCACGGGGGCGACCCGTTCGTCGGCGCCAAGCTGGGCAACCTGCTGCTGGCCGGCGGCTTCCGCGACGTGCACACCGAGATCAAGACCATCCACCTGGACAACCGCGAGCCGGCGCGTCGCAAGACGATGATCGCGTTCTGGGAACAGCTGCTGCTGTCGGCCGCCGACCAGCTGCTGCAGGCCGGCTCGGTGGACGAGGAAACCGTGGAAGGCATGCGCCGCGAGTTCCGCCTGGTGCAGAACGACCCGAACGCGGTGTTCTTCTACTCGTTCGTGCAGGGCCGCGCGACGGTGTATTGAGGCCATCCTCGCCACAGGATGGCCTGCGGCTCCGGCGGCAACCGGCTAGAATCCGGCAGTCCCGGCCTCGGAACGGCGCGTGCCGGGATCCCCCTCTATTGCCCTCAGGCATCGGTGTGCGGGTACGTCGCGCATGGATGGACCTTACCTGCGAGCGCATGATGAGTGACAGCGGCCGAACGCCTTTCTCCGCCCATGATGTGAACCTGCCGGGCGGGCTCCCGCCCGGCCAGACGCGTCTGCTCGCCGGGATCATCGCGCTGTTGTGCATTCTCTACGTCGCATTCGCACTGACGCCTTCTTCCTACTCGCTCGCCTACGAGTATCTGGGCCTGGCGCCACAGCAGCCCTTGCTCGGCACCGCGCGCTACATCCGCACCGACGAATGGATGGTGTTCACGCCGTACATCCAGATCGCGGTCAACAACGACTTCGGGCAGGTCAATGCGCACCCGCCGTACCACGAATCACTGCGCACCTTCCAGGCGCTGCCGCTGCTCGACTGGGGCCTGCTGTTCAAGCCCTACCACTGGGCGTTCTTCGTGTTGCCAGCAGCGAACGCCTATTCGTTCTTCTTCATGTTCATGGCCATGGCCTTCCTGAGCGGATGGGCTCTGTTCCTGCGCCAACTGCGGATGCCGGTACCAGCCGCAGTGCTGGTTTCGGCCACGCTGTTCTTCGCGCCATTCGTGCAGGTCTGGTGGACCAGCAATGCCGGTGCCTTCGCGCTGGCGCCCTGGGCTGCGGTGGCATGGCTGGGCATCAGCCATCGCGCGCTGCGCATCGCAGCCAGCGCCTATGCACTGGCGGCATGGCTGATCTCGGTGTCCTACCCGCCTTTCATCATTTCCTCGGTGCTGGCGCTGGCAGTGCTGATACTGGCAGTCCGGCGCGATGCCCTCACGCTTCCACGACTGATCGATGCCGGCATCGCAGGCGCGCTGGCATTGGCCGTGTTCATCGGTTACTTCCACGACATCATCCCGATCGTGCGCAACACGGTTTATCCGGGCCAGCGCCAGAGCGCCGGAGGTGGGGTCGGGCTGACGTCCCTGTTCGCGCACGCCTTCCCGAACCTGATGACCTACCGTTTCGCACCGTTGCCGCTGTTCAAAGCATCCAACGATTGCGAAATCGCGGTGCTGGGCAGCCTGCTGCCGCTGTTCACCCTGGTGCTGGCTGATGGCACACGGCTGCGCGAATGGGCGAGAAGCCACCGCAGCAGCGTGCTGGCCCTCGCCGCTGGCGTACTGCTGATCGCCTGCTGGATCTTCCTGCCCGTGCCCGTTCTGGTCGGCAAGTTGACCGGACTCTCGATGGTGCCACCCGCACGCGCGCTGCTGGCGTTCGGCCTGCTGCTCAACATCGGCTGCGCGATGATCCTGGTGCGGTGCGGCGTACGCCTGGAGCGCAGGCGTCTGCTGCTGCTGGCTGCGCTGCTGATGGCTGGCAGCGTGGCCAAGTTCCTGTTCGGCGAAGGCCAGTTCAGCCGCCTGCACAGCGCCGCCGATGCCATTCCCTACCTCTGCTTGGCGGGGCTGGCCGTTGCCGCCCTCCGCCCAAAGCTCTCGGCGCATGCGGCCACCTTGGTCCTGGCCACCGCCGCTTTGGCCAATCTGCTGGGCAATGGCTTGTTCAACCCTGTGCAGCCTGCCGGGCCGATCTTTGCGATGGACCGCGCTGCCGTCCTGCACTCCCTGCAAGCCCGGGGCTCAGCCACCACGTCCGAAGGCGCGCTGGTGGCTCCCGGTGGGTTCGGGGCCCTCCTGCCGGGTGTTGGTATTCCCGCCGTGAACCATGTGCTGTACCTGCCACAGATGGAATACTTCCGCCGGTACTTCCCATTGATGCCCGACGAGGCGTTCAATTTCACCTTCAACCGCTACCACCACATCACCGTAGCGCCTGAGGGCGACGTACCGCAGGTGCTGCAGGGGGATCTGGTGGAACTGCCGGCAAAGGCCCTGCTGGCCCACCCAGCCCCATGAGTCCGATGACCACCATTACGCCCTCCGCATCCACGCCGGCTCGGATCGCCGTGATCATCCCCTGCTACAAAGTGACCCGCCACGTGCTGTCCGTCCTCGCGGCGATCGATGATGCGGTAACGGCGATCTACTGCGTGGATGATGCGTGCCCCGACGGCAGCGGCCGCCTGATCCAGGCCGAAGCCAACGACCCGCGTATCGCCGTGCTGTTCCATCAGCACAACCTGGGCGTCGGCGGCGCGATCAAGACCGGGTACCGCGCGGCCATCGCAGATGGCATGGACATTCTGGTGAAGGTCGATGGCGATGGGCAGATGGACCCGGCGCTGCTGATGGACTTTGTCGCGCCGATCGCCGACGGCCATGCCGACTACACCAAGGGCAACCGATTCTGGAACCTGACCCACATCCGCCGCATGCCCCCGGTGCGGCGCCTGGGCAACCTGCTGCTGTCCTTCATGACCAAGGCCTCATCCGGGTACTGGCAGGTGTTCGATCCGACCAACGGCTACACCGCCATCCATGCAAAGGTCGCCAGCCACCTGAAGCTCGAGGCGGTCAGCGACCGCTATTTCTTCGAGACCGACATGCTGTTCCGACTGAACACCGTGCGCGCGGTCGTGCAGGATGTGGCAATGGACGCCCACTACGGCGACGAAACCAGCAACCTGCGCATCGGTCGCATCCTGGGTGAGTTCAGCTTCAAGCACCTGCGCAACACGCTCAAGCGCATTGCCTACAACTATTTCCTGCGCGACCTCAGCATCGCGTCACTGGAGCTGATCGCCGGCAGCAGCCTGCTCGCCTTCGGGGGGCTGTTCGGGCTGTACCACTGGGTGCGGTCGGCCCAGGCCGATGTCGCCACGCCGGTGGGTACCATCATGATCGCCATGGTCGCGCTGATCTCCGGGCTGCAGTTCCTGCTGGCGTTCGTTGGCTTTGACATTGCCAACGTCCCACGCCAGGTGCTGAACCGTTCTATCAAGCTCAACCGCCAACCGCAGTAGAGCCACGCCATGCGTGGCTGCCACTGCCGATGTCACGCCATCCACGCATGGCGTGGATCTACGGGTGCGCCGCACCAGTCCCGGAGGCTGCCGGCTCGTGCCAGATCCGCTGCCACATCGCCGCCAGTCGGCGCCCGGCATCCGCGCGCGCGGCCGGGCTGCTGTAATCCGTCCGCACCTGCTCGGGCGTGATCGGTCGCCACCGCCCGTCGACCTGCTCGGCCACGGCGAAGTTGAAGGTGTAGTCCGGCTCCAGCCCCATGCGAAGGTCGCTCAGGACCAGCCGCCCGTCCACCACCTGTGCACGCATGAAGCCCCGGTTGAACCACGTCAGCTGCTGCACTGCCGGGATGCTCCCTGCTTCGCGCAACGCCTGTACATTGGACGCATGGCCTTCGAACTGCATCGGTCCATGGTCGGCCACCAGCGAGCGGTCGCCCACCACGTAGCCGTTCGGCGTCATCGCCACCACGCGCCACAGCAGGGTGTTGAACGGCATCGGCACCGAGAAGCGCGGTGCATCGCCCAGACCCATCGCCGCCAGGCTCTGCTGGGCAGCACGGTCGACCTGGGCCTTTGCGATCAGGCCCCAGCCCAGGTAGCCGCTGCTGACCAGCAATGCCACGCCCAGCACCTTGCCAGCCCAGGGGCGGGCGCGGCCAAACCAGGCCAGCACGCAACCCAGCAGCAGCCACACCGTGTAGCCAAGATCGATGATGAAGACACTGGAACCCATGGTCGGGTGTGGGCGCAGCGGCCACCACAACTGGGTGCCGTAGACGGTGAACGCATCCAGCACGGGATGGGTGACCAGCGCCAGCTGGATCGCCCAGAACCAGCGCACCGGTGACTGCGCGACGCGGCCGTTGCCGAAGCGCTTGAACAACCACCAGATCAGTGCCGCCACCCAGGGCAGCACCAGCAGCGAATGGCTGAAGCTGCGGTGCTCGATCATGCTCGCCACCGGGTCGGTGGCGGTTAAGCCGAGCCACAGCGCGTCGAGGTCCGGCAGAGTACCGAGCGCGGCACCGGCCAGCAGTGCCGCACGGCGATGGCCGGGCGGAGCAATGGCAGCGGCGACGGCGCCACCAAGTACGATCTGGGTCAGGGAATCCATGGGCCGATGCTAACGGCTTACGGGCGTGCCGTCTCACCCCCGGACACCGTTTCTGTAGAGTCGACTGTTAGTCGACTGCTCTTCCATCAGGCTGCGGACACCACGCGCTACGCGCGATAGTCGACTCTACGGAAACGGGTTACGCCGCCTGCGACAAGCGCGCGCCCTGCAGTTCCACCAGGGTCTGGCCATTGTGGTCCAGCAGGCGCAGCGCGCCATCATGGTCTTCGGCCAGTGCAGTCAGGCTCTCCACCCAGTCGCCGTCGTTGGCATAGACCAGGCCATCGCGTTCGATCAACGCAGCGCGATGGATGTGACCACAGACGATGCCATCCAGTCCGCGCCGGCGCACGTCATCCAGCCCGGCCTGCACGAAACGCTCGATGTAGCGTTCGGCGGCACCACTGCGCTTCTTCAGGAATTCCGACAGCGACCAGTAGCGCATGCCCAGCCGGCGCCGCACCGCGTTCAGCGCCTGGTTGCCGGTCAGGATGCGGTAGTACAGCCAGTCGCCGAACTTTTCCTGCAGGCCGCCGAAGTGGGTCACGCCGTCGTACTCGTCCCCGTGCGCGACCAGCAGGCGACGGCCATCGGCGGTCACATGGATGGCGCGGCGGCGCACCTGCATCGCTGGCAGCATCAGCCCGCACACCTGGCGCAGCGAGGCATCGTGGTTGCCGGGGATGTAGACGATCTCGGTCCCGGCACGGCGCAGCGCGTGCAGGGCCTGGATGACCTCGCTGTGCGACTGCCGCCAGTTGGCACGGCGATGGGCCATCCACCACAGGTCGATGATGTCGCCGACCAGGTACAGACGCTCACAGCGCAGCTGCGAGAGAAAACGTGCCAGTTCGGTGGCATGGCAATGACGTGAACCCAGGTGCACGTCGGAGACGAACACTGCGCGCCGGTGCGGCGACAGGTTCGCCAGCACGCTCATGCCGGCGTCCCCGCATCGCGCAGGTAGCGTTTGCGCTTGTTCGGCCGGATCGCGCACAGGTCCACTTCGATCAGGCCGTCGATCGAATCGCTGAAGTCCGGGTCCACACCGAAGGCGAGGAAGCGCGCGCCACCGGGTTCGCACAGATCGGTGTACTGGCGATACAGCGTCGGCACGCCGGTGCCGAGTGCGGCCAGGTTGGCCTTGAGCACGTCGAACGCGGCGCCTGCATCCAGCTCACCGAAACTCGGCGGTGCGGCGAAGTACTGGAACGGCCGGTTCGATTCGGCCAGGCCAGCGGTACCGCCGTAATAGCGCTGGTAGTACGCCACCAGCTGCTCGCGCGCATCGCGTGGCAGCGCCGCGCTGATCGACACGGCGCCGAACAGGTAGCGGATGCCCGGCCGGCATTGCAGGTAGGCACCGATGCCCTGCCACAGGTAGTCCAGGCTGCGGCTGCCCCAGTAGTCGGGCACCACGAAGCTGCGGCCCAGTTCCAGGCCTTCGGCGATGTGGGTGATGGCATCGTCGGAATAGCGGAACAGCGACGCGCTGTAGAGCCCGGACAGTCCGTGCCGGGCCAGCGCATGGGCGCCGCGCATGATCCGGTAGGCGCCGGCGATGCGCTGCGCGGCTGCGTCCCAGATCACGATGTGTTCGTACCGCGGATCGTAATCGTCCAGGTCGCGGCTGCGCCCTGTGCCCTCGCCTACCTGGCGGAAGGTCAGCTCGCGCAGGCGGCCCAGCTCCAGCAGCAGCGGTGAATCGGTGCTGCAGGTCGCCAGCAGGATCTGCTTGCCGTCGGCGGTCTGGCCCAGCTGGGTGGCTGCGGCAATGCCGGCGGCAACCTGCGAAGGTGGTACCGGCGACGCCAGCGGCTCCGGACCTGCAACAGCAGCGGCATCGCCCGCCGCCCCATTACGGCCCAGCGCATACAGCGCGCGGCGCACGGCCAACAGCTGCGCGCCCGGGTCACCGCCCTTGCCCAGCTGCATCGGCTCACCGATGCTCAGGCGCAGCGGGCGGCCGCGGCGGGTGAACATCTCGCGCGCCAGCAGCGCGGTGCCGGCCGGCTTGAACAGGGTCGAGGCGCCGTAGAACAGCGCCGAGTTGCGCGCTTCCACCCGTACCGGCAGCACCGGCGCGCCGGCGGCACGGGCAAAGCGGACGAAACCGCGCTGCCAGCGACCATCGCGGATGCCTCGCAGCGAGAGGCGCGAGACCTCGCCGGCCGGGAACACGATCACGCACTGCTCGGCGGCCAGCGCCTCCTCCACAGCGTGCAGGCTGCCACGCTGGGCCTTGCCACCGAGGATGCGCACCGGCAACAGCAGGTCCTGAAGTGGCGCGATCGCCCCCAGCAGGTCGTTGGCCACGATCCGCACATCGCGGCGGATGCGGCCGACCGCGTCCAGCAGTGCCAGCGCGTCCAGTGCCCCGGAAGGGTGGTTGGCAACGATCAGCAGGCGGCCGGTGGCCGGGATCTTCGCCAGAGCGGCCGGGTCCACCTGGTACTGGCCATCGATGAACTCCAGCCCGGCAGCGACGAAGCCGAATCCACGCAATCCTGCACTGCGCTGCAGGAAAGCTTCGATCTGGTCCAACCGCGACCAGCGCCCGACGCTGCGAAGCAATGGCCGCGCCAGTTGGCCACGACGGCCATGGAACCAATCGGGAAAGCGTTGCTGGAGACGCTGTTCAAGTTCCTGCATGGCGGATCCACTCATGCCCGGCGACCGTATTGGCCGACAGCCTGCGCCCGGCAGGCGGCAGCCAGATGGCGGTTTCGGGGCAGAACGATGACGGTCGTCCCCGGCCGGAGGGGCCGCAACCGCCCCCCTCGCCACCCGGCCCGCCGTCACACTGGTGGAACACTGGGCCTCGAGGCCGGGGCCCAATCCCGTCAGGACGGCCCTTGCCGGGCCTACGCGGGCTTAACCACCGGCAACCGGTACAGGTTCACAATGCACAGGCGGCGCACCCCGTGTATCATGCGCGCCCATCTTTCCATCCGAATCAAGGGATATTACGCCTGATGTCCAGCTATCTCTTCACCTCCGAGTCGGTCTCCGAAGGCCATCCGGACAAGGTTGCCGACCAGATCTCCGATGCGGTGCTGGACGCGATCCTGACCCAGGACCGGCGCGCCCGCGTGGCCTGCGAGACCATGGTCAAGACCGGCGTTGCCATCGTGGCCGGTGAAATCACCACCAGCGCCTGGATCGACCTGGAAGCCCTGACCCGCAAGGTCATCACGGACATCGGCTATGACAGCTCCGACGTCGGCTTCGACGGCGCCACCTGCGGCGTGCTGAACCTGATCGGCAAGCAGTCGCCGCACATCGCCCAGGGCGTGGATCGCAAGAAGCCGGAAGAAATGGGCGCTGGCGACCAGGGCCTGATGTTCGGCTATGCCACCAACGAGACCGACAGCTACATGCCGGCCGCGATCCACCTGTCGCACCGCCTGGTCGAGCAGCAGGCCAAGATCCGCAAGAAGAAGAACTCGCCGCTGTCGTGGCTGCGTCCGGACGCCAAGAGCCAGGTCACCCTGCGCTATGAAAACGGCGTGGTCTCGGCCATCGACGCCGTGGTGCTGTCGACCCAGCATGCCCCGGGCATCAAGCAGAAGGACCTCATCGAGGCCGTCCGCGAAGAGATCATCAAGCCGGTGCTGCCGGCCAAGTGGCTGCACAAGGGCACCAAGTTCCACATCAACCCGACCGGCAAGTTCGAGATCGGCGGCCCGGTGGGCGACTGCGGCCTGACCGGCCGCAAGATCATCGTCGACACCTACGGCGGCTGGGCCCGTCACGGTGGTGGCGCCTTCTCCGGCAAGGATCCGTCCAAGGTCGATCGTTCGGCGGCCTACGCGGCCCGCTACGTCGCCAAGAACGTGGTTGCCGCCGGCCTGGCCGACCGTTGCGAAGTGCAGGTCTCCTACGCCATCGGCGTGGCTGAGCCGACCTCGATCTCGGTCACCACCTTCGGCACCGGCAAGATCAGCGACGACAAGATCGAGAAGCTGATCCGCAAGCACTTCGACCTGCGCCCGTACGGCATCATCAAGATGCTGGACCTGATCCACCCGATGTACCAGCAGACCGCGGCCTATGGCCACTTCGGCCGCAAGCCGAAGGAGTTCAGCTACCTCAACGGCGAAGGCGAGACCGTCAACGCCACGGCCTTCTCCTGGGAGAAGACCGACCGCGCCGCCGCCCTGCGCGCCGATGCGAAGCTGAAGTAAAGCCGGCGGGTAGAGCCGACCGGTAGAGCCGACTGTTAGTCGGCTGACCTTGAAGAAGGGCCGCGCAAGCGGCCCTTCTGCTTTCTGGTAGAGCCGGCCGCTGGCCGGCTTTTTCATGGCCTCCGGAAACAATCGCGCGGTTGCCGATACAATCCGCCGCATGTCGACCGAACTGAAAACCCACCAGCTGTCCATGACCGTGCTGATGTCGCCGGAAATGGCCAATTTCTCCGGCAAGGTCCACGGTGGTGCGATCCTGCGCCTGCTCGACCAGGTCGCCTACGCCTGCGCCAGCCGTTACGCCGGCAGCTACGTAGTCACCCTGTCGGTGGACCAGGTGATGTTCCGCCAGCCCATCGCGGTGGGCGAACTGGTCAGCTTCCTGGCCTCGGTGAACTACACCGGCACCTCGTCGATGGAGATCGGCATCAAGGTGGTGGCCGAGGACATCCTCAAGCGCAGCGTGCGCCACGCCAACAGCTGCTTCTTCACGATGGTGGCGGTGGACGAGGAAGGCCGGCCGACGCCGGTGCCGCCCCTGCAGCCGGCCACATCCGACGAGAAGCGCCGCCAGGCCGCCGCACAGATCCGCCGCCAGCTGCGTCAGGAAATGGAACAGCGCCATCTGGAACTGCTGGCGTCGAACCCGCCGTCGCCGGAGGAATGAGGTAGTGCCGGCCGCTGGCCGGCAACCTCGTGCGTGCCGCCAAACATCATGAGGTTGCCGGCCAGCGGCCGGCACTACCGCTACACCTCACCCGGTGTTCTGCACGCCCTGCGAAACACCGTTCACGCACGCAACCAGCGCGCGCAGCAGGTCGTCGTCCTCGCGGCCGCTGGCCCGCCAGCGCTGCAGCAGATCCACCTGCAGCACGCTGATCGGATCGACGTAGGGATTTCGCAGGCGGATCGACAGCGCCAGCCGCGCGTCGTGGTCCAGCAGCGTCTGCTGGTCCATCAACGCCAGCAGCCAGTGCCGGGTCAGGTCCAGCTCGCGCTGCACCTGCGGGAAGAAGCGTTCGTGCAGTTCGCCCGACAGCTTCGAGAACTGCTCGGCGATGGTGATATCGCCCTTGGACAGCACCATCGCGATGTCGTCCAGGAAGGTGCGGAAGAACGGCCAGTCGCGCGCCATCTCGCGCAAGGTACCCTCGTGACCGGCATCCACCGCCGCCTGCAGGCCACTGCCCACGCCATACCAACCGGGAATCACCGCGCGTGCCTGGCTCCAGGCGAATACCCACGGAATCGCACGCAGGTTGCCCAGTGCTGCGTCCTGGCCGAGCCGGCGCGAAGGACGCGAGCCCAGCGTCATCCGTTCGATCACATCGATCGGCGTGGCGGTACGGAAGTAATCCATGAAGCCGGCCTGGCCAACGAACGCGCGATACACCTCGCTGCTGGCCGATGACACTGCATCCATCACCGGTCGCCACTCATCCTCGCGCGGCTCGGCAGCGCGCGGGCGCAGGCTGGCGCGCAGCACCGCGCCGGTGGCCTGTTCCAGCGAGCGCAGCGCCAGCGCGCGGATACCGTACTTGCGATGGATCACCTCGCCCTGCTCGGTCACCCGCAGGCGACCATCGATGCTGCCGCGCGGCGACGCATCGACCGCATGCGTGGTCTTGCCACCGCCGCGACTGATCGAGCCGCCCCGGCCATGGAAGAAGGTCAGTCGGATGCCGGCCTCGGCCGCCACTTCCAGCAGTTCCACCTGTGCACGCTGCAGGCCCCAGCGCGAGGCCGCGATACCGCCGTCCTTGCTGCTGTCCGAATAGCCCAGCATCACCATCTGCACGTCGTCGCGTGCTTCCAGGTGCGCGCGATAGATCGGGTCGGCCAGCAGGTCACGCAGGGTCGCGGTGCCGCGCTTGAGATCATCCACCGTCTCGAACAGCGGTGCGATATCCAGCGGTACTGATCCGTTCTCTTCCACCAGGCCGCCACGGCGTGCCAGCGCCAGCACCGCCAGCACGTCGCTGCGGTCGTGCGCCATCGAGATGATGTAGCTGCCCAGCGCATCGCTGCCATGCCGCGCACGCGCATCGGCCAGCGCGGCGAACACCGCATCCAGCCGCTGGTTGCCTTCGTCGTCGCCGTTGGGCAATGCCGTTTCACCGCTGGCATGCGGGCTCAGCAGCCGCGCACGGCCCGCCGCATCCAGCGCCTGCCAGGCCTTTTCGCCACCCAGCACGGCGGCCAGCGCGCGCGCGTGCACGCTCGACTCCTGGCGCACATCCAACCGCGCCAGGTGGAAGCCGAACGTCTTCACCCGCCACAGCAGGCGCTGCACGGCAAAGCCGCCGGCATGTTCGCCGCGATTGGCGCGCAGGCTGTCGAGGATCAGCTGCAGGTCGTCGATCAGTTCGGCGGGGCCGGCGTAGGCGCCCCCGCCATCGTCCAGCGTCGCCTGCAAGCGTGCGCGCATGCGGTCGTTGAGCAGGCGGTACGGCATATCGGCGTGGCGCGGGCGCGACTGCACCTGCGGCAGCAGCTGCTGGTACTGCGCCACGCGCGCCTGCAGCGCATCGCTCACCCCTACCCGCTCGGTGGACTGGCTGAGCAGGCTGGCCAGCTGCAGCAGTTCCTTCTGGTAGCGCCCGAGCACCGCCTGCCGCTGCGCATCCAGCGTATTGCGGATGGTGTGGGCATCCACGTTCGGGTTGCCGTCCATGTCGCCGCCCACCCACGTGCCGAAGCGCAGCAGGCGCGGAAGCGGCAGTTCTTCGCCGTACGTATCGCGCAGCGCCTGCTGCAGCGATTCGTACAGCACCGGGATCACCCGGTACAGCACCTGCACCAGATAGAAGCCCACATGCTCGCGCTCGTCATCGACGGTCGGCCGCACCGGTGAAGAATCGGTGGTCTGCCACGACGCGGTGAGCGCCATGCGGAAGCGCGCGGCATCGGCGGCAGCCTCACCCGGCGTGCGCTGGCCGTCGAGGTTGTCGACCAGGCTGGCCACCATCAGCTGCTCCTTCTCCAGCAGCGCGCGGCGCACTGCTTCGGTCGGATGCGCGGTGAACACCGGTTCGATGTCGATGCGCGGGAGCCACTGCGCCAGTTCGTCCAGGCCCACGCCCTGCGCCTTCAGGTGCTGCAGTGCATCCTGCAGGCCATCCGGCTGCGCACCCGCGGTACCGGCGCGCTGGTAGTCACGGCGGCGGCGGATGCGATGCACGCGCTCGGCGATGTTGACCACCTGGAAGTAGGTGCTGAACGCCCGCACCATGGTCTCGGCCTGCTGCGGCGTGCGCCCGGCCAGGCCATCGGCCAGCTCCGACAGCGGCGCCTGGTTCTCGCGGCGGGCGATGGCACGGGTACGCACGTCCTCGACGTCATCAAGAAACGCGGCCGACACCTGTTCGACCAGCAGGTCGCCGACCAGTGCGCCAAGCCGGCGCACATCATCGCGAAGCGGAAGATCGGGAGAAGCAAACTCGATGCTGCTGCGGTACTCGTTCATCGGCGACGCACAGGCCTCGGTCAACGGATCCAGGCCCCAAGCCTATCCCAGATCGGGCGTCGTGCTGCGATGCAAAAATGGTTTCATCTGGTAGTGCCGGCCGCTGGCCGGCAACCTCAGGTTGCACGTCTCCATGAGGTTGCCGGCCAGCGCCCGGCACTACCAGGCCCGGTCAGCGCTTCTTCTTCGCCTTGCCCTGCTCGGCCGGGCCGATGGTCTGCTCCAGCCAGCGCTCGCTTTCGGCCAGCATGGTCATGATCGATTCGCGTGCGCGGTAGGCGTGCGATTCGTTCGGCAGCATCACCAGCCGCGCGGTGCCACCCAGGCCCTTCACCGCAGCAAACATGCGCTCGCTCTGGATCGGGAAGGTGCCGGAGTTGTTGTCGTCCACGCCGTGGATGAAGAGGATCGGGTCCTTGATCCTGTCGGCGTAGTTGAACGGCGCCATCTTCTGGTAGACGTCCTGCGCCTGCCAGTAGTTGCGCTCCTCGGCCTGGAAGCCGAACGGCGTGAGTGTGCGGTTGTAGGCGCCGCTGCGCGCGATACCCGCCTTGAACAGGCGCGTATGCGCCAGCAGGTTGGCGGTCATGAACGCACCGTAGGAATGGCCGCCGATGGCGATGTGGTCGCGATCGGTCACGCCACGGCGCACCACTTCATCCACCGCTGCCTGCGCGTTGGCCACCAGCTGTTCGATGTAGGTGTCGTTCGGCTCCTTGTCGCCCTCGCCGATGATCGGCATCGACGGGCTGGCCAGCACCACGTAGCCCTTGGCCAGGAACGCCTGCGGGCCCCAGTAGCTGACCGCGTTGAAGCGGTACGGCGAATCGGTCACCTGGCTGGCCGCGGCTGCGCTCTTGAACTCACCCGGATAGGCCCACATCAGCAGCGGGCGCGGGCCGTCGCGCTTCGGGTCGTAGCCCGGCGGCAGCAGCAGGGTCGCGGTCAGGTCGACGCCATCCTTGCGCTTGTAGCGGATCTGCTCCTTCTGCACGCCCTTCAACTGCGGCAGCGGATGGGCGAAGCGGGTCAGCGCACGCGGCGCAGCACCCGCATCGGCCAGCGACTGCACGTAGAAGTTGGCCGGCTCGTCCGGGCTCTCGCGGCTCAGCAGCAGCGAACTGCCCTGGTTGTCCAGCAATGCCACCGGCAGCGAATAGCTCGGCGCCTGCGAGTGGAACAGGCGGGTTGCCTTGCCCGTGGCGATGTCGAAGCGGTCCACGAACGGACGATCGCCTTACGGCGATGCACCGGCACCGGCCAGATACAGGCTGCTGCCATCGGCGCTGGTCTGCAGCAGCGAGCGCCCGCGGTCGTCGCTGGACAACAGCGGCCGGCCCGGATCGGAATAGCGGTCCTGCCCGTCTCGATCCCACAGCAGGCGCGGCTCGGCACCGGCGTTGTCCGGGGCGATCAACCAGGTCTTGGTCCTGCGGGTCTTCCACCACGATTCGGTCAGCAGGGCCAGGTCACCGCGGCCCCAGCTGATGCCGGCCAGGCGGCTGCCAAGCTGGGCCAGGGTGACCGGCGGTTTGTCGAACGGCGCGGCCTGCATCAGCACCGCATCGCGTACCTTGGCGTCCCTGTTCGGGTCGCCGCCGTCCTGCGCTTCGGCCCAGACCAGGGTGGCGTCGGCATCACCGCGCCAGCGGATGTCGCGCACGCCGGTCACTTCGGCGTCGTTGCCGGTCGGCAGCCCTTCCACCAGCGGGCGCACGGCCACGGTGTGCACCAGCTTGCCGCTGGCACGGTCGATCACTTCGATGCGGCGCGGGAAGCTGTCCACCGGCACCACGTACGAATACGGGCGCTGCACCGGCTGGCGCAGCACGAAGCGGCCATCCGGCGACACCGAGAAGCCCATGAAGATGCCGGCCGCGCCGATCGCGCGGGTACTGCCATCCAAGCTGACTTCCATCGGCTGGGTGGTCGCGTAGTAATCGAACTGGCGCGCATCAGCCTCGTTCTTCAGCAGGTCCTGGTAGGTACGGATCGACACCACGCCGCCGCCCTGGCTGGTCTGCTGCACTGCCGGGCCGGTCGGAATGCCGTCGGCGGCCGGGGCCGCACCGAGGTTGGCCGGGCGGGTGAACACCACCAGTCCGCGGCTGTCCGGCAGCCACTGGTAGCCGCTGCCGATCACCGTGTTCAGGCCGGCAACCAGGCGACGGGCGCGGCCGCCGGCCACGTCCACCAGCCACAGTTCATTGGCGCCACTGCCGGCGTCGACCTGGTTGAAGGCCAGCCACTTCTGGTCCGGCGACCACGTCACACTGGCGATCGACAGCTTGGCCGGCAGGCCGCTGATCTGCCGTTCCTTGCCATCGGCCACGTTCATCAGCCACAGCTTCTCGCCGAAGCTGAAGCGGCTGTCGGAGAACGTGCGCGGGTTGATGCGCAGGCCGGCCAGCTTCAGTTCCGGCTGCGCCACCACCTGGATCGACGGCAGCGACGGCATCTGCATCATCGCGGCCACGTCGCGGCGCGGCGACAGGTACAACGAGGGCGCACGGGGCGCGTCCACCACCGCCTGCAGCGCGGCCGACGGCAGTTCGTAGCCGTTGACGCCCTGGGCCTGTGCGGCCGCGGGCTGCGGCGCTGCCGCCCAGGCCAGTGGGGCCACTGCCAGCAGTCCCATCGACAGGACCAGGCCGGTCCAGCGCCGTGTGCGGCGCGCGTGCATGCTCATCGTTCCACCTGTGTGATACGTGAAAACACCGACCTTAACAGGCCGTGCACGCGGCCCCATCTGCCGATGGTTGGGTCATCCGGATGTCACGCCGGGGCCGCGATATAATGGGGGTTCTCCCCTGCCGAGGGGCGCTGCGACCGGATCCCACGAGGCCCGGCCAGGCTCGGTAAGGTGGCTTTGTAACAACGGCGCCCGGCTAGATGCGAGCATCCGCTCGTCCACAACCGGAGCACACGAATGAACGCTGTTGCCAAGACCTTCTCCACCGAAGGTGACTACAAGATCCGCGATATCACGCTGGCCGACTGGGGCCGCAAGGAACTGGACATCGCCGAGCACGAAATGCCGGGCCTGATGTCGATCCGCCGCAAGTACCAGGCCGAGCTGCCGCTGAAGGGCGTGCGCGTGACCGGCTCGCTGCACATGACCATCCAGACCGCGGTGCTGATCGAGACCCTGAAGGACATCGGCGCCGACGTGCGCTGGGCCTCGTGCAACATCTTCTCGACCCAGGACCACGCCGCTGCCGCCATCGCCGCCACCGGCACCCCGGTGTTCGCCTGGAAGGGCGAGACCCTGGAAGAGTACTGGGACTGCACCCTGGACGCGCTGACCTTCACCCTGGCCGATGGCACCCTGACCGGCCCGGAGCTGGTGGTGGACGACGGCGGCGACGTGACCCTGCTGATCCACAAGGGCTACGAACTGGAAAACGGCAGCGACTGGGTCAACACCCCCTCTGCCTCGCACGAAGAACAGGTCATCAAGAACCTGCTCAAGCGCGTCGCCAAGGAGCGCCCGGGTTACTGGGGCCGCGTGGTCAAGGACTGGAAGGGCGTCTCCGAAGAGACCACCACCGGCGTGCACCGCCTGTACCAGCTGGCCCAGGCCGGCACCCTGCTGATCCCGGCGATCAACGTCAACGACTCGGTCACCAAGAGCAAGTTCGACAACCTGTACGGCTGCCGCGAGTCGCTGGCCGACGGCCTGAAGCGCGCGATGGACGTGATGCTGGCCGGCAAGGTGGCCGTGGTCTGCGGTTACGGCGACGTCGGCAAGGGCTGCGCCGCCTCGCTGCGTGCCTACGGCGCGCGCGTGATCGTCACCGAAATCGACCCGATCTGCGCCCTGCAGGCGGCGATGGAAGGCTATGAAGTCAACACCATCGAATCGACCCTGGGCCGTGCCGACCTGTACGTCACCACCACCGGCAACAAGGACATCATCCGCATCGAGCACCTGAGCGCGATGAAGGACCAGGCCATCGTCTGCAACATCGGCCACTTCGACAACGAGATCCAGGTCGATGCGCTGGTGTCGTTCGCCGGCATCAAGCACGTCAACATCAAGCCGCAGGTGGACAAGTACATCTTCCCGAACGGCAACGCGATCTTCCTGCTGGCCGAAGGCCGCCTGGTGAACCTGGGCTGCGCCACCGGCCACCCGAGCTTCGTGATGTCCAACAGCTTCGCCAACCAGACCCTGGCACAGATCGACCTGTGGGCGAACAAGGACAGCTACGAGAAGAAGGTCTACCTGCTGCCGAAGAAGCTGGACGAGGAAGTGGCCCGCCTGCACCTGGAAAAGATCGGCGTGAAGCTGACCACCCTGAGCCAGGAACAGGCCGACTACATCGGCGTGCCGGTGGAAGGCCCGTTCAAGCCGGACCACTACCGCTACTGATGCCTGCGGGGTGCCGGCCAGCGGCCGGCACTACCTGTGCATGCAACACCACGGAACGGGCGCCTTCGGGCGTCCGTTCTGCGTTTGCGTGTGGTCGTACACCCCGCATCCAGTCCCCACTGGTAGATCCACGCCATGCGTGGATGCTCCGGCAGTAGCTTCGGTCAAGGCAACGCGCCCAGCGCGCGCTACGATGCAGCCATGACCCCGGCCATCAACCTGCTCAAGCGCGAGAAAATCGCCCACACCGTGCGCAGCTACGTGCACGACGCCCACGCCGAATCCTATGGCGGCGAAGCCGTGGACAAGCTCGGCCTCGATCCGGCCCAGGTGTTCAAGACCCTGCTGGCCAGCACCGAGACACACGAACTGCTGGTGGCGATCGTGCCGGTGGCCGGCCAGCTGGACCTGAAGGCACTGGCCGAAGCCGCCGGCTGCAAGAAGTGCGAGATGGCCGCCGCCGATGCCGCGCAGCGCGCGACCGGTTACCTGGTCGGTGGCATCAGCCCGCTCGGGCAGAAGAAGCGCCTGCGCACCTTCCTGGACGCCAGCGCCGAAGCGCTGCCCAGCCTGCATGTCAGCGCCGGTCGCCGTGGCCTGGAAGTGGAACTGGCGCCGGCCGATCTGCTGCGCCTGACAACCGGCAACTACGCTGCCATCGGCAAGTCACGCTGATGCGCTGGCCGTGGTCTGCAGCGCCGATACCCCGGCTCGACGATGCACAGGCCGATGTGCTGCTGCAGGACCTGTTGTCGCGCGACGCAACGCGCATCACCGATGCCGCCCGCGTCGTCGCACGACTGTTCAGTGCCTCATCGTTGGACGCGTTGAGCGCACATGTGGATCTGATCGAACAACGCTGCCAGGGCATCGCGCTTGGCGGCATGCTGATCAGCAACCAGGCGTATCTGAAGGCCGCCCTGCGTCGGCTGCGTTACTGGCGTGCACGCGAGGGTTGCCTGTGCGCGCTCAACCCCGGCTACCCGTTCTTCGATCCCCGTCGCCTGATTGAACAAGGACAGATGCAGCTGCTCTCGGTGGAAGAGGCTGAGGGCTGCTGGGGCGACTGCCACGCCGTTGCCTGCACGCAATGCGGCCAGCATTGGCAGGCCATCGACCGCGAGTACCATTACCCGTGGTGGGAATGGAAAGCTGCCTGAAGGCCAAGCGGCCACGCATGGCGTGGCTCTACTGCGGTCCGCACATTCACGCGATGCGTGGATGACAAATGTTGCTCACGGCCGCCAGTTCGCGTTGTTCTCCCAGAACTCGACGGAACGCCGGTAGGCTTCGCGGTCCAGCGGCACGCCGGATCCGCCCTCGTCCACGCCCAGCGCATTGCGCATCATCGTGATCGGTGCCATCGGTACCTCTTCCGGTTCGGCGGTGTAGATGCAGCCGACGATGCCCCAGTCGGCCTCGATCGGCGAGCCTTCCCTGGCCAGCTGCCCGGCGCTGTACAGGATCACCACCAGGTAGCTCGCACGCGGTGATTCCACGCCCTCGAACCAGCGCACCAGCACCGGTAGTTCCTCGCGGTTGCGCGCTTCGTAACCACTGCGCAGCAGGTGGCGGTTGGCCTCGGTGATCGGTACGGTCAGGCAGCGCGTGCTGGTCCAGTTCTCGTAGACGAACAGCTTGCAGAACGGCGCGTAGCCATCCAGCACCTTCAGCGGCGCATGCGCATTGAGGTGTGCCTCGAACTGCTCGGCGGTGCAGTCCTGGATGGTGTTGCCACGCGGCACGCGCGGGAACAGGCGGGGACGGGCGAAATCGGTGAGGACGATGGACATGGCGCGGGTGTGATCAGGAGTTCTGCTGCACAGGGTAACCGCCCCGGAGGCAGACAGGGCCGGATGCCGATGGTCACTGGCGCCCGCGTCCGGCTTGCAGCACTCTGCGGGCGACCCAATGCAAGGATCGCAGGCTCATGGATGCAGCACGCGCGTTGTCCCGTTCCGCCCGCCGTCGGCGATGGCCGATCGTCCTGGCCACCCTCCTGCTGGCGCCGCCATTGCTGTTCGCCGCCGCACTGCTCTGGCCGCTGTCGGCACCTCCGTTGCCCGAGCCGGGCAACAGCCGCGTGATCGTCAACGCGCGGGTGGTGGACGTGGCGCGCGGCCAGGTCAGCGAACCCACCACCGTGACAGTGCGCCACGGCACCATCACTGCCATTGGGGAAGATCCGCAGGACGCGCGGCTTCCCGTGCTCGACGCCGGCGGCCGCTGGCTGCTGCCCGGTTTCTGGGACATGCACACCCATGCACTGCAATTGTCGCCGCAGCTGCAGTTCCCGCTGATGCTGGCCAACGGCATCACCGGCACCCGCGACATGATGGACTGCCCGCAGACCACCGATCCGCTGATCGCCTGCGTGGCCGACAAGCGCCACTGGACCGCACAGGCCATTGCCGGGCAGCAGGTTGCACCGCGCTTCGTACAGATCGCCAGTTTCTACTTCGAAGATCCGTCACTCACGCCGGAGGCCGCCGCTGCGCGTGCACGGACGTACAGCGCGCGCGGGGTCGACGCGTTGAAGGTCTACAACCGGCTGCGTGCGGACACCTATCAGCGGCTGGCCACCGAGGCGCAGCAGCTGCGCCGTCCGTTGGTCGGCCACCTGCCCAAGGCGGTGCCTCTGGACGACGCGGTGCAGGCGGGCCAGCGCAGCTTCGAGCACGCCCATCTGTTCGTGCGCCACTGCTTCGACAACGCGGCGGCATGGCGGGGTGGCACGCTCGACGGCGAAGACCCGATCGTATTGGCCGAACGCATGGTTGCCAGCTATCAGCCCACGCTCTGCAACAAGGCGTTCGCTTTGATGCAGGCCAGCGGTGCCGCGTTCGTACCGACCCATGTCACCCGCGAAGAAGATGCGCGCGCAAGCGACCCCGCCTTCGTCGACGATCCGCGCCTGGCCTATCTGGACCCGCTTTCACGCTGGGCGTGGCGTGATGACCTGCAGGCCACCGCAGCGCGCTATCCCGGCCGACGCGGCCAAGACGCACTGAAGACCTACTTCGAGCATGGCCTGGCTCTCACCGGTGCGGCCCATCGTGCCGGCGTCACCGTGCTGGTCGGCACCGATACCGGATTGGGCGGCTTCCGCTACCACGATGAACTGCAGTGGCTGCGACAGGCCGGCCTGAGCCAGGCCGACGTGCTGCGCGCAGCTACGCTGCAGGCCGCACGTCATCTGCAACGGCAGGCATCGCATGGAAGCGTCGAGGTCGGCAAAGCCGCAGACCTGGTGCTGCTTGATGGCAACCCGCTGCACGACATCGCCAATACCCGCCGCGTGCATGCCGTGCTGCTGGCCGGCCACCTCTATGACCGCCCGCGGCTGGATGCGCTACAGACTTATGCGCGCAGGCAGGCACGCTCGCCCGCAGTGATGGCACGCCTGCTGTGGGGATTCATCACCAGCCCGGTCAGTGCCGAGCTGTAGCGGCAGCTACAACGCCATCCGCTCGCGCAGTTCACGTGCCTGCCGCCGCGATACCTCCACCTCGCTGCCGTCGTCCAGCGCCAGATCGTAGCCATCTGCAATGTTGGGCGTCACGCCACGAATGCGGCGCAGGTTGACCAGCGTGTTGCGGTTGGCGCGGAAGAACAACTCCGGCGGCAGGCGTGCTTCCAGCGCGCTCAGGCTGCGGGTCAGCAGGGCGTTCTGGTCGCGGAACCACAGTCGCGTGTAGTTGCCATCCACCACCAGCCGACGGATCTCCGAGACCGCGACGAACCAGCAGCGTTCGCCCTCGCGCACGAACACCTGGTCCTGCGCGCCCAGCGTGCTGCGCGGCTCCGGCGTTTCGCCCGCCACCACCTCGCGCTGGCGCGCCCGCTGCAACGCTTCCAGCAAGCGCGGCGCCTCGACCGGCTTCACCAGATAGTCCAGCGCGTTGGCCTGGAAGGCGCGCACTGCGTAGGTGTCGTAGGCAGTAACGAAGACCACCGCCGGCACCGTCTCCAGCCCATCCAGCACATCGAAGCCGCTGCCGGAGGGCATCTGCACATCCAGCAGCACCAGGTCCGGCGCCAGTGTGGCGATCGCCTCGCGTGCAGCGGGCACATCGTCGGCCTCGCCCACGCACTGCACCCAAGGCAGCGCCGACAACAGCGTGCGCAGCTCCTGGCGCGCCAGCCGTGCATCATCAACGATCAACACACGCAGCACGCCACTCATTGCGGAATCTCCAGCAGGGCCTGCATGCGGTCGCCGACCGGCTGCAGCATGAAACTCCCCTGCGTGCCAAGCTGCGCACGCAGGTAGGCAAGGCCGACGCCATGGCCATGGGCAGGCTCGCTGGCGCCGCCCAGCGGATTGTCGACCTGCAGACGCAGCACATCATTGTCCAGCGTGGCACGGATCTGCACCTCACCGCCGCCCGGGCGGCTGGCGATGCCATGCTTGATCGCGTTTTCCACCAGCAGCTGCAGCGCCATCGCCGGCAGTTGTGCCTGCAGGGCGTCGGCATCGATCTGCCGGTTCACCTGCAGGCGCTGTTCGAAGTGGACTGCCTCGATGGCCAGGTAGTCGTCCACTACCGCCAGTTCCTCGGCCAGCGTGACCTGCTCGCTGCGGTTGTGTGCCAGCGCCTGGCGCAGCGTGCGCGACAGGTGGGTGACCATGTCGCGCGCACGCTCCGGGTCTTCCAGGATCAGCGCGCGCAGGTTGTTCAGCGCATTGAACATGAAATGCGGGTTGAGCCGTGCACGCAGTGCATCGCGCTCCAGCGCGCTGCGCTCGGCCTCGGCACGCAGGCGGGCCAGTTCCGCACTGCGTATCCGGCGCAGGCTGTGCAGGCCTGCCCAGAGCGCTGCCCACAGGGCCAGCATCACCGCAGTGGTGTACCAGTAGAGCAGCAGCGCCTTGGGGCTGAAGTCGGCCGTCTGCCGCCCCAGGCTCACCCAGTTCCAGGCCAGCGCCGAGTGCAGCGCGATGTTCACCAGCAGCTGCGCCACTGCCGCGCCCAATGCCACCGACAGCGCCAGCCGCAGCAACAGCCCGGCCGTGCCGCGCGCCCACCACTCGGCACGCAGCGCCAGCGCGCGGATGGCACCGCTGCACCCGAACAGGGCCAACGCCAGGCCCAGCGTGATCAACACGCCTGCGCTTCCGGCATCGCTGAAATAGGCCTGGCGCAGGCCGATTCCGGCAACGCCATAGAGCGCCCACACCAGCGCATTGAGCAGCCAGAAGCGTACCGTCGAGGAGGAATCCGGCATGTCCATTCCGAGGCGTGTTGAAACTCAGTGGTGGTGGTCGAGGAAGGCCTGCACCTGACCGCGCAGCCAGCGCGGATCATCCCACATCAGGAAGTGGAAACCCTGCGCGCTCATCGCGATCTGCACGCCCTGCAGTTTCGCGTACTGCGCCTGGAACACCGCGCGCGTGCTGTCCTCGGTGCCGCCCATCGGCTGGTAGCCGGCCCAGCTGCCCAGCACCAGCGTCGGTGCGGTGATCGAGGCGATGCTGTCACGCAAGTCGGTGGTCATCACCGCATGCATGGCGTCAGCGGTGGTCTGGCGGTCGCTGGCTTCGCCCCAGCGGCCCAGTTCGGCCTGCCGTTGCGGATCGCGGGTCATGCCCGGCAGGCCGGCTTTCAGCTGCGCCTGCCACTGCGCGGCATCGGCGGCGAGCATGCCCTTGCGCAGCTGGTCGGCCATCGGCAGCACGCTGTCTGCGGTGGCGTTCGGGTCACGCGCCGCCGGCAGGAACGGCAATGCGTCGACCACCACCAGCGCACTGACTGCCTTCGGCTCGGCCTGCGCCATCTGCAGCCCCAGCAGGCCGCCAAGACTGTGGCCGATCACCACCACCGGGCCCAGCTGTTGGTCATGCAGGTAGGCAAGCAGCTGCCCGCGCATGGCCGGCAGGAATTCGGCCGGGCGCGGGTCGGCTGGCGCAGCGCCGGCAAAGCCCGGCAGCTGCACCAGATGGCACTGCACGTCCTTCAGCGCCAGGCAGGTCTCGCGCCAGACCTCGGCGCTGCTGTTCAGGCCGGGGATCATCAGCAGCGGACGGCCCTTGCCGACCACCTCGACCTGCACCTTGCCGGTGCCGGTGGCCGCCGCCGCATGCGCCGAGCCGGAACCGAGCACGGCCATCGCCATGCCGATCATCGCCAGCCGGGCCAGGGCCTTCATTGCGTACCAGAGTGCCAGGAAGATCTTCATCGTCTGCTCCTTCATTGGGTGGGTGGTGCCGGGATGGGAGCAGCGTGGGCCTGGCGGAGGCACCCCGGTTGCGATTTCGGAGCAGCGGCCGCACGGCGGGGCGAACGGTCGCGGGCTGGGGACGACGGGCTCTCACGCAATCATCATGCATCCATCTTGATGAAGAGATATACTGTTCCGCACCGACCGCCGCCATCCGCGCCATGACCGCCATCAGCTTCGAGTTCTATCCGCCCAAGACCGACGAACAGCGCAGCCAGCTGGACCGTGCTGCGGCCAAGCTGAAGGACTACGCCCCCGAATACGTGTCGTGTACCTTCGGCGCCGGTGGCTCGACCCTGAGCTATACCTCCGAGACCGTGCGCCACCTCAACCAGCACCATGGGTTCGATGCCGCGCCGCACCTGTCGTGCGTGGGCGGCACCCGCCAGGAGATCCGCGAACTGCTCAAGCTGTACCGCGCCATCGGCTGCCGTCGCCTGGTCGCGCTGCGCGGTGACCTTCCCTCGGGCATGGGCTTCCCCGGCGACATGCGCTACGCCGCCGAGCTGATCGACTTCATCCGCACCGAGCACGGCGATGCGTTCCACATCGAAGTGGGCGCGTATCCGGAAACGCATCCGCAGGCGACCGATGCGCTGGCTGACCTGAAGCACTTCAAGGCCAAGATCGATGCCGGTGCCGATGCGGCGATCACCCAGTACTTCTTCAACCCGGACGCCTACTTCCACTTCGTCGATGAAGTGCGCCGGCTCGGCGTGCAGGTGCCGATCACGCCCGGCATCATGCCGATCGCCAACTTCAGCCAGTTGCGCCGCTTCTCCGAGCAGTGTGGTGCGGAGATTCCGCGCTGGATCGGCCGCAAGATGCAGGCCTACGGCGATGACGCCGAGTCGGTACGTGCATTCGGCACGGAAGTGGTGGCCCGGCTGTGCCAGCGCCTGATCGAAGGCGGCGCGCCCGGCCTGCACTTCTACACCTTGAACCTGGCCAAGCCGACCACCTCGGTGCTGAAGCTGCTGCAGGGCTGAAAGCACGCCATGCGGACCGGATCGGCGCTACCCTGCGAGGATGATCCGGCTTTCCTTCCTGCTGTTGCTGCTGCCGCTATGCGTACTGTCGAGCGTCGCCCACGCACAGTCCACGCGCCTGAACCGCTGCACCGATGCGCAGGGCCAGAGCGTGTATACCGACCGGCCCTGCGACAGCGTGGGTGCACGGTCACGGCTGCCGCCGCCCTCCCCGACCGGCAATACCGCAGCGCGCGACACGCTGGGTGCACGCTGCCCGCGCCGGCTGAGCGAGCTCGTGGACGCATTGCGCAACGGCATCCTCAGCAACGACGTCAATCGGCTGTCTTCACTGTACCTGTGGGGTTCGGTGTCCGACGCGGGCGCGCAGCGCATTCTCGGCCAACTGGAATCGTTGGCGCGGCGGCCGCTGGTGGACGTGGTGCCGGTGTATCCGCGGCAGGACCAGGTCGCAGTGCCGGAGGAGGGTCAGAGCCCTGCTGCGCAGGGGTCCGACCCTGAGCCGCCGGCCGTGCGGCATCCGGTCGGCCTGCGCCTGGAGCAGACCTTGCCGGGCAGCGTGGCGCGCGCTTCGACGGTGCTTGGGCTGCGGCGGCAGTATGGGTGTTTCTGGATCACGCTGTGATCGGGAGGGGTCAGAGCCCTGCTGCGCAGGGATCTGACCCCGCATGCCGGCTCACTCCGGCCACAGCCCGCGAATGGCGGCGATGCCCTGCCCGCCATGGCGACGCGCTTCGGCGACGTGACCGCGGCCCATGCCGCCCAGCGCATAGATCGGCAGTGACACCTGCGCCCGCAGCTCGGCGAACGCGTCCCAGCCCAGCGGCACCGCGTCCGGATGGCTGGCCGTGGCCTGCACCGGGCCCAGCACGGCGAAGTCGCAGCCCAGCTGCTGTGCTGCCTGCAGCTGCTGCAGGTCGTGGCAGGACGCGGCCACCAGCTTGCCCTCGGGCAGCGGGCGCTGCGACAGCTGCAGCAGCTGTTCGCTGCCCAGATGCACACCCACGCCCAATGCGCGTGCCAGTTCGATATCGCGATTGAGCAGCCACTGCACCCCGCTGCGACGATGCGCGCGCACGGCCTGTTCGACCATCGCCTGCCGCTGCGGATGCGCCGTCGGCAACCGCAGCTGGATGCGCTGCTGGCCCGCGGCCACCACGCGCTGCAGCTGTTCATGCCAATCCTGCAAGCCGCCCTCATCATCGGCCGGCGCCGGGGTGATCAGGTAGCTGTCGGGCTGGCGCAGGGCAGCCACCACCGGCAGGTCGGCCGGTGGCATTGAATAGCGGCCCAGCTTGTCCGGCGCCACCCAGGTGATTGCCTGGCCCTCCCGCCCGCGCGGCGTCCCCTTCCAGCTGCGCACATGGCGCACCTCCAGGGTCAGGTGCTTGTCCGGATAGCGCTGCGGCACATCCATCAGCCACTCGCCGACATCGGCCTCGATGCCCAGTTCCTCGCGCAGCTCGCGCACCAGCGCCTGTTCGGAGGTCTCGCCGGATTCGCGTTTGCCGCCGGGAAACTCCCACAGGCCGGCCATGTCGCGGTTCTCGGTACGGCGGTTGAGCAGCACGCGGCCACGGGCGTCGGTGATGACGGCGGCCACGACATGGATCGATCGGGTGGGGGAAGGCATGGGGGGAAGCATGCCCAGAACAGGGCGGCCGGCGCAATCACGGATCCGCTGCAACTCCCCTGCCACAAACGAAAAGCCCCGCTTTCGCGGGGCTCTTCGGCATCAGCTCAGCTGGCCGTGGCAGTGCTTGTACTTCTTGCCACTGCCGCACGGGCACGGATCGTTGCGGCCGATCTTCGGCTCGTCGCGCTGCATCTGCGCCACGCCCTGCTGGGCAGCCTGCACCTGCGCGGCTTCCTCGTCGGCGCTGTAGCCGCCCACGTCCTGGTGCTGGAACTGCGACTGGCTCAGGCGGGCTTCGGCCTGCTGGCGTTCGGCCGCTTCCAGCGCCTGCACTTCCTCGTCGCTGCGGATGCGCACGCGCGACAGCAGGGTCACCACTTCGCGCTTGACGTTTTCCAGCATGTCCGAGAACAGTTCGAAGGCTTCCTTCTTGTATTCCTGCTTGGGCTGCTTCTGCGCGTAACCACGCAGGTAGATGCCCTGGCGCAGGTAATCCATGCGCGCCAGGTGCTCCTTCCAGCTCTGGTCCAGCACGGTCAGCATCACGTGCTTCTCCAGCGCGCGCATGGTCTCTTCGCCCACACTGGCTTCCTTCTCGGCGAAGTGCTGGTTGACGCGTTCCTGCACCTTGGCGGCAATCGCCTCGGCGTCCAGCTCCTCGTGTTCCTTGACCAGGTCGGTCAGCGACATCTGCAGGCCAAAGTCCGACTCCAGGGTCGCTTCCAGGCCACGCAGGTCCCACTGCTCGTCGATCGAGTTCGGCGGCACGAAGCGGGCCACCACGTCGAAGATCACGTCGTCGCGGATGCCGTCGACGTTGTCCTTCACCGACTCGGCGTCCAGCAGTTCGTCGCGCTGGGCGTAGATCACCTTGCGCTGGTCGTTGTTGACGTCGTCGAAGTCCAGCAGGTTCTTGCGGATGTCGAAATTGTGGGCCTCGACCTTGCGCTGCGATTTCTCGATCATTCGAGTGACCAATCGATCCTCAATGACGTCCTCTTCCTTCATGCCCATCATGCGCATCATCTTCTGGACACGCTCTCCCCCAAACACCCGGAGAAGATTGTCTTCCAATGCAAGGTAGAAGCGGGACGAACCCGGGTCACCCTGGCGGCCCGAACGGCCACGCAACTGGTTGTCGATACGGCGCGACTCATGGCGCTCGGTGCCGACGATGTGCAGGCCGCCCGCCGCCTTCACTGCCTCGTGGCGCTTCTGCCAGTCGGCCTTGACCGCGGCCTTCTGCTCGTCGGTCGCGTCCTCGCCCAGCGCGTGGAGCTCTGCTTCCAACGAACCGCCCAGCACGATGTCGGTACCACGGCCGGCCATGTTGGTGGCGATGGTCACCGCGCCCGGACGGCCGGCGTTGGCGACGATGGTCGCTTCGCGGTCGTGCTGCTTGGCATTGAGCACTTCGTGCTTCACACCGGCCTTGCTCAGGTGCTCGGACAGCATTTCCGAAGTTTCAATCGAGGTGGTACCGACCAGCACCGGCTGGCCGCGCTTGGCGCACTCTTCGATGTCGGCCAGCACCGCATTGAACTTGCCCTTGCGGTTGAGGAACACCTGGTCCGGGCTGTCCTTGCGGATGGTCGGGCGGTTGGTCGGGATCACCACCACTTCCAGGCCGTAGATGCTCTGGAACTCGAAGGCTTCGGTATCGGCCGTGCCGGTCATGCCGGACAGCTTCTTGTACATGCGGAACAGGTTCTGGAAGGTGATGCTCGCCAGCGTCTGGTTCTCGCGCTGGACCGGCACGCCTTCCTTCGCTTCCACCGCCTGGTGCAGGCCATCGGACCAGCGGCGGCCGGCCAGGGTACGGCCGGTGAACTCATCGACGATGACCACTTCGCCGTCGCGCACGATGTAGTCAACGTCACGCTGGTAGATCGCGTGCGCGCGCAGGGCGGCGTTGAGATGGTGGACCACGGTCAGGTTCTGCGCCGCGTACAGGCCTTCGGTTTCGCCGTTGAGGATGCCGGCTTCCACCAGCAGCTGCTCGGCGTGCTCCATGCCCGCTTCGGACAGGTGCACCTGCTTGCCCTTCTCGTCGACCCAGAAGTCGCCCTCGCCGTCTTCCGCTTCCTGCTTGACCAGGTGCGGCACGACGCGGTTGACACGGATGTACAGCTCCGGGGAATCGTCGGCCGGGCCGGAGATGATCAACGGGGTACGCGCTTCGTCGATCAGGATGGAGTCGACTTCGTCGACGATGGCGTAGTGCAGGCCGCGCTGGTAGCGGTCGGCCTTGGACAGCGCCATGTTGTCGCGCAGGTAGTCGAAACCGAATTCGTTGTTGGTGCCGTAGGTGATGTCGGCGGCGTAGGCTTCGCGCTTGTCGCTGTGCGGCATGCCCGGGTAGACCACGCCCACGCTCAGGCCCAGCCAGTTGTACAGCTTGCCCATCTGCGCGGCGTCGCGGCGGGCCAGGTAGTCGTTCACGGTGACCACGTGCACGCCCTTGCCTTCCAGCGCGTTGAGGTACACCGGCAGGGTCGCCACCAGGGTCTTGCCTTCACCGGTGCGCATTTCTGCGATCTTGCCCAGGTGAAGCACCATGCCGCCGATCAGCTGCACGTCGTAGTGGCGCATGCCCAGCACGCGGCGGCCGGCTTCACGGCAGACCGCGAAGGCTTCCGGCAGCACCTTGTCCAGGGCTTCACCATCGGCGATGCGCTGCTTGAACTCCGGCGTCTTGGCCTGAAGCTGCTCGTCGGAAAGCTTCTCGATCTCCGGCTCCAGCGCATTGATCTTGGCGACGATGCGGTTGAGCTGGCGCAGCTGTCGTTCGTTACGACTGCCAAATACGCGGGTAAGCAGGCTGTTGATCATTGAAGGAACCGGGTTGGATGGACACGACGCCCGGCCTCCCCCTTGGGATCCGTCCGCCGCAAACGAAACAGGGCGCCTGGCGCCCTGTCGATGGCAACACCCATTGTAGCTTGGGACGGCCGCAAGGGGTTTCAACCCTTTGGCGGCAATGGCATCCGAACATTCCCGGTAGTGCCGGCCGCTGGCCGGCAATCCGCGATGCTGCCGAAATCCATGAGGTTGCCGGCCAGCGGCCGGCACTACCAGATCAACCGCATCGGGTCAGAGCCCTCCCGCGGCGCGGAAGGGATCCGACCCGGGCATCAGCCGCGGCTGATGCGGCCGACCGGCGTGTTGCCGCCGTCGCCGAGGAACTTGCGCGGGTTGACCACGTTGCCGTTCTCCCACACCTCGAAGTGCACGTGTGCGCCGGTCGAACGACCGGTGGAACCGGCCTTGGCCACTTCCTGCCCGGCACGGACCAGGTCACCGGCCTTCACCACCAGGCGCGAATTGTGCGCGTAGCGGGTGACGTAGCCATTACCGTGGTCGACATCGACCACGTTGCCGTAGCCGCCCTTCACGCCGGCGAAGCTGACCACGCCTTCGGCCACGGCCATCACCGGGTCGCCGACCTTGGCGTGGAAGTCCATGCCCTTGTGGGTGGCGGCACCGCGGCCGAACGGGTCGGCACGGGTGCCGAAGCCGGAGGTCACGTAGCTGTTGCGGATCGGCATGCGCGACGGCACGGCGTTCTGCTGCAGCTGGTGGTCGAACATCAGCGATTCCATCACCGACAACTGGCGGCCTGAAGCAGCGAAACGCTGCTCCAGCACCTGTAAGTCGGCGTTGACGTCCTTGACCGGGATGTCGCTGGTCGGGCCGCCGGCATCGCCGTCACCGAGGCCAGGCGTCTCGTTGAAGTCGAACTCGCCGTCTTCCAGCTTGCCCATCTGGGTCAGCCGTTCGCCAAGGGCGTTCAGGCGGGTAGCCTGCGCCTGCAGCTCGCCGAGGCGTGCCGCCAGCGCGTTGACCTGGGTCTGCGCGTCGCGCTTGACCTTGGCCAGTTCCGCATCCTGGCGCTCGACCTTGGCCTGCAGCCGGGAATCATTCAGCGCGCTGGCGCCAATGCCGCCAGCAAGGCCGATAATGCAGCCTACCCCGAGCACGCTGCCCAGCAGGGCGCGGGGGCGGTCCTCGAAATAGAACCGCAAACGCGCGATCGGCGACGACTTGGCCTGTCCTTCACGCGTTTTGATTACGATCTTTTTGAATGCCATCAGTGAGTTTTCATGTCTGAGCCGAAATCCAGCGTTCGCCCCGCGTCAGTGCCGAAGCCGGCGCTGGATGCGGTGATGGCGGACAAAAGCGGGAACCCGCTGCGGCGTGCCTTGTGGCTCGACGCGCTGGACCGTCAGTTGCGCCCCCAGTTGCCGCCACCTCTGCGCAGCCGTTGCCGGCTGGCCAATGTGGACGGGGAACACCTCGTTTTTCTCGTCGAGTCCCCGGTCTGGCATGCCAAGTTGCGGCTTGCCGAAGCCCAGTTGCTCGACGCGGCCCGTTCCATCGGGCTGAAGGCCACCAGGGTGACCATCAAGACTGCGTCTCCCACTCCCACGCGCTCCCCAGCGCTCGACAACCGGAATGGACCCCACGCAGTTTCAGCCGCCACGCACAAAGGGCTACGCGACGCCTTGGCTTGCCTGCAGGACGTTCCCTCGAAGCCGAAGAAGCGGTCCTGACGACAACGGAGCATCCGGCTCCGCTCCCCGTCGCGCGTGTCACCACGGCGTGAAACATTTCGGGGGCCGGGTCGCATCCTAGCTGCCATCCGGGGGCCTGTCGTTAGATTGTTGTTAAAACTGCGTTAAATTCAGGCTTCCGATCCAACAGGTTCACAAAACCGTGACCTCGAACCGGCCTTGACGCGTGTCAAGCATGCTGAATGCGCCGAACACGCCTGAAACGACAACGCCGCCTTGGAAGGCGGCGTTTTTGTCTTTTAATTCAACAACCTACAGAAATCAGGCGTAGGCCGGAGTGGCATATTCGACCGGATCCGGCGTTGCCGGCGAGTCGAAACTGACCCATTCCCAGGCAGTGGCGTCGGCCATCAGCGCCCGCACCAGCTTGTTGTTGAGGGCGTGACCGGACTTGAAGCCTTCGTAGGCACCCAGCACCTGGCCACCGGCCAGATAGAGGTCGCCGATCGCATCGAGGATCTTGTGGCGCACGAATTCGTCGGCATAGCGCAGGCCGTCTTCGTTGAGCACGCGGAACTCGTCCAGCACGATGGCGTTGTCCATCGAACCGCCCAGGCCCAGGTTGCGCTCGCGCATGTATTCCAGGTCGCGCATGAAGCCGAAGGTGCGCGCGCGGGAGATTTCCTTGGTGTAGGCCAGCGTCGAGAACTCGATTTCCTGGCGCGACTGCTTGGCCGGAATCATCGGGTGGTCGAACTGGATGGTGAAGCCCAGCTTGTAGCCCTCGTACGGGCTGAAGCGGGCCACCTTGTCGCCCTCGGTCACTTCCACGGTCTTCAGCACGCGGATGAAGCGCTTGGACGCATCCTGTTCCACGATGCCCGCCGACTGCAGCAGGAACACGAACGGGCCGGCCGAACCGTCCATGATCGGCAGCTCGGCCGAGGACAGTTCGACAATGATGTTGTCCACGCCCAGGCCGGCCAGCGCCGACATCAGGTGTTCGACGGTCTGGATCTTGGCGTCGTTGCAGGTCAGGCCGGTGCACAGGGTCACTTCGGTGACCAGCTCGGCCTTGGCCGGCACTTCCACCACCGGGTCCAGGTCCACGCGGCGGAACACGATGCCATGGTTGACCGGTGCCGGGCGCAGGGTCATGTAGACCTTGTCGCCGCTGTGCAGGCCAACGCCGGTGGCGCGGATCGTGTTCTTGAGGGTGCGTTGCTGGATCATGGGGGATGGACCGGAAGTGACACATTAGATTAACACGCACGGTCCCCTACCCCGGCTGAAAGGCAGGCAGGACACACCGGCGCGCCAATGGGACGCACATGACGCAGGGCGGCCGGGCCCATCCTGGCCCGGCGCCCGCGTTTTCAGGACATGGTGGCGCAACCCGGGGAGGACAACCCCGGGCCGGCCCGCTCAGTCCGCCTGGCGGCGCAGGAACGCCGGGATGTCCAGGTAATCGTTCGGCAGTTCTGCCGCGGCCGGGGCCGAAGAGGACGGCGCCGACGGGGCCGAAGCCGCCGCGGTATCGCTGCTGGCGCGACGCAGGCCCAGGCCCATGCCGCCGACGGCCTTGGACACGGCGTCGCCGCCGTTGTCGAAGTCGCCGAACTCCGGCTGGCCGGTGGTGGCGTTGCGGACCAGCTTGATCGGCGCGCGCTCGCCCGGACGCTGGGCCTTGCTGGCCGACACGCGGTTCAGGCCGGTGGCAACCACGGTCACGCGCACTTCGTCCTGCATGTCCGGGTCGAGCACGGTGCCAACCACCACGGTGGCGTCTTCCGAAGCGAAGCCGTCGATGGTGCGGCCGATCTCGTCGAACTCGGCCATGGTGAAGTCCGCACCGGCGGTGATGTTGACCAGGATGCCGTTGGCACCGGCCAGGTTCACGTCGTCCAGCAGCGGGTTCTGGATGGCCGATTCGGCAGCGGCCTGGGCGCGGTCATCGCCACGGGCGGTGCCGGTACCCATCATCGCCAGGCCCATTTCGGACATGACGGTGCGCACGTCGGCGAAGTCGACGTTGATCAGGCCCGGACGCACGATCAGGTCGGCGATGCCCTGCACGGCGCCCTGCAGCACGTCGTTGGCGGCGCGGAATGCCTGGATCATGGTCGCGTTGCGGCCCAGCACGGTGATCAGCTTCTCGTTCGGGATGGTGATCAGCGAGTCGCAGTGCTGGCTCAGTTCCTCGATGCCCTTCAGCGCCACCTGCATGCGGCGACGGCCTTCGAACGGGAACGGCTTGGTGACCACGGCCACGGTCAGGATGCCCATCTCCTTGGCCAGCTGCGCCACCACCGGTGCAGCGCCGGTGCCGGTGCCGCCGCCCATGCCGGCGGTGATGAACACCATGTCCGCGCCCTGCAGGGCGTCCATGATGCGCTCACGGTCTTCCAGCGCGGCCTGGCGGCCGACTTCCGGGTTCGCGCCTGCGCCCAGGCCCTTGGTCACGTTGGTACCCAGCTGCAGCTGCAGCTTGGCACCGCAATTCTTGATGGCCTGCGAGTCGGTGTTGGCGGTGATGAACTCCACGCCGTCCACCGCCGAGTTGACCATGTGCGCCACGGCATTGCCGCCGCCGCCGCCCACGCCAACCACCTTGATCACCGCATTGGGTGCCATCTTTTCGATCAGTTCAAAATGCGCCATGTCCGTGTCCTCGTTGTATCCGCTTGTCGGTGGCATGGACGGTCGGGCCTCCTGCCTTCGCGTGTCATGTTGCCGTTGCGGCTGTGTGGGTTGTGTATTGCGTTGCTGCGTTGTGATGCGGGTACTGCAGGTGCTGCGCCGGGGTGACCCCCGGTGTTACGGGTTCCGCGTCAGAACTCGCCGCGGAACCAGGTCTTGAGTTTCTTGAACATGCTTCCGGCGCGCCCGGTCGGCAGCGACGGCCGCCGCGGGTGCTCGATCTGGCTGCCCATCAGCAGCAGGCCCACGCCGGTGGCATGCACCGGGTTGCCCACCACTTCGCCCAGGCCGGTGACGTGCTGCGGGATGCCCACGCGCACCGGCATCTGCAGCATTTCCTCGGCCAGCTCGACCACGCCTTCCATCTTCGAGGCACCACCGGTCAGCACCATGCCGGCGCGCACCAGTTCCTCGAAGCCGGAGCGGCGCAGTTCGGCCTGCACCATCTCGAAGATTTCCTCGTAACGGCCCTGCACCGCCTGCGCCAGCGAATGGCGCGGCATGCGGCGCGGCGGGCGGTCGCCCACCGACGGCACCTGGATGCTTTCCTCGGCAGTGGCCAGCTGGGCCAAGGCGCAGGCGTAGCGCACCTTGATCTGCTCGGCTTCCGGGGTGGGCGTGCGCAGCATGTGCGCGATGTCATTGGTGACGTGGTCGCCGGCGATCGGCAGCGAAGCCGTGTGGCAGATCGCGCCCTGCACGAACACCGCGATGTCGGTGGTGCCGGCGCCCATGTCGACCAGCACCACGCCCAGCTCGCGTTCGTCGGCGGTCAGCACCGCAACGCTGGAGGCCAGCGAGGACAGCACCAGGTCATCCACCTGCAGGCCGCAGCGCTGCACGCACTTGCTGATGTTGGCCGCGGCCGACTGTGCGCACACCACCAGGTGCGCATGCACCTCCAGGCGCACGCCGGTCATGCCGACCGGGTTGCGGATGCCTTCCTGCGAATCGTCCAGCACGTACTCGCGCGGGATCGCGTGCAGGATCTTCTGGTCGGCCGGAATCGCCACCGCCTTGGCCGCATCGAGTACGCGATCCAGGTCGCCCCAGGTCACTTCCCCGTCGCGGATCGGCACGATGCCCGGCGAGTTCTTGCACTGCACGTGATTGCCGGAGATCGAGGCGTACACCGAGCGGATCTCGCAGCCGGCCATCAGCTCGGCTTCTTCCACCGCGCGCTGGATCGACTGCACGGTCGATTCGATGTCCACCACCACGCCGCGCTTCAAACCGCGCGACTCGTGCGAGCCGATGCCGATCACTTCGATCGGGTTGCCCGGCGAATACTCGCCCACCAGCGCCACCACCTTGGAGGTGCCGATGTCCAGGCCAACGATCAGCGATTTGTCACCCTTGCGATTCATGTCCTTTCCTGCGTGCTTCTGGCCGGGGTCGCCGGCGCTTTCGCCGGCGTGGCCGGGGTACCCCAGCTCAGCGTGAAACCATTGGTGTAGCGGAGGTCGGCGCGCTCGATCGGCGCGTCCTGACGGTTGAGCTGCGGCAGTACCTTGACGAAGCGCTGCATGCGCGAGCGCGCGTCGTCGCGGCCGACCACCACTTCGGTGCCGTTGCTCAGCACCAGCGACCAGCTGCCGCGTGCATCCATCGTCACCCGGCGCACATCGACGCCGGCCGGTGCGAACAATGCACGCGAGTCGCTGTACAGCTTCATCACTTCTTCGGTCTGGCTGTCCGGGCCATCCAGTTCGGGCAGCGCAAGGTCGGCCAGCTTCTTCGGCGTGGGGAACAGCTTGCCCTGCTCGGAAACCAGGCGGTCGTTGCCCCAGCGCGCGAACGGCTTGTGCTCGACCAGGGTTACTTCCAGCACATCCGGCCACTGCTTGCGTACCCGTGCGCTTTCCACCCACGGCAGCTTTTCCAGTGCGTCCTGGGCATCCTGCAGCTTGACCGCGAAGAACCCGGCGCGCGCATACGGCAGCAGCACCTGCTGCAGCTGTTCGGCCGGTACCCGCTTGAACTCGCCATGCACGCGCAGCTTCGCCAGCGGCCAGCGCTCGGCGCCGACCCAGCCATTGACCACGGCCACCACCGGCAGTGCAACCACCGACAGCGCCAACAGCCAGACGAAGATGCGCAGCACCGCGTTCATGCGTGCGAGGCCTCCAGGGTCTGTTCCAGCACGCGCCACACCAGCTCATCGAAGCTGATGCCGGCCTGGCCTGCGGCCTTGGGCACCAGCGAATGGCTGGTCATGCCCGGCGCGGTATTCACTTCCAGCAGGAAGAAGCGGCCGCTGCTGCGGTCGCGCATCACGTCCACGCGGCCCCAACCACGGCAGCCAGCAGCGCGGAACGCGGCCAGCGCGATGCGGCGGATTTCCTCTTCGTCGCCACCGTCCAGGCCCGGGCACAGGTACTGGGTGTCCTCGGCGATGTACTTGGCGTTGTAGTCGTACCACTGGCCCTTGGGCACGATGCGGATCGACGGCAGCGCGACGTCGCCGAGAATGGCCACGGTCAGTTCGTCGCCGACCACCATCTGCTCCATCAGCAGCTGGCCGTCGTAGCGCGCAGCCAGGGCCACGGCCTCGTCCAGGCCGGCGTCGTCGGTGACCCGGCTGATGCCCACGCTGGAGCCTTCGTTGGCCGGCTTCACCACCACCGGCAGGCCCAGCTCGGCCGCCAGCGCATGCACGTTCGATGCGTCGACCTTGCGGTATTGCGGGGTCGGCAGGCCCAGCGACAACCACACCTGCTTGGTACGGATCTTGTCCATGCTCAGCGCAGAGCCCAGCACGTCCGAGCCGGTGTACGGCACGCCGAAGGCGTCCATCAGGCCCTGCACGATGCCGTCCTCACCACCACCGTTGTGGCCGTGCAGGATGTTGAACACACGGTCGATGCCGCCGGCAGCCAGCGCCTTGGCCAGCGCCGGAATGCCGTCCACCGCGAACGCATCGACACCGCGCGACTGCAGTGCTTCCAGTACGTTGCGGCCGGAATCCAGCGACACCTCGCGTTCGCTGGAAGTGCCGCCGAGCAGCACGGCGACGCGACCGAATACAGCCGGGTCGCTCACGCGCAGCGGCGGGAAGGTCAGCGCGCTCACGCCTCGCCCTCCCCCTTGAAGCCTTCCACCGCGATGTGGGTAGCCACGGCGCCGATGTCGCCCGCCCCCATCATCAGCAGCAGGTCACCGTCCTGCAGCACGTCCGGCAGCACGCTGGCCAGCTCGGCGGCCTTGCCAACCACCACCGGTTCGCTGCGGCCGCGCGCGCGGATGGCGCGGGCCAGCGCATGCGAGTCGGCACCGGCAATCGGTTCCTCGCCAGCCGGGTAGACCTCGCTCAGCACCAGCGCATCGACGCTGGACAGCACCGCGGCGAACTTGTCGAACTGGTCGCGGGTTCGGCTGTAGCGGTGCGGCTGGAAGGCCACCACCAAGCGCTTGTCGGCCCAGCCACCACGGGCGGCGGCGAACACGGCTTCCAGCTCGCTCGGGTGATGACCGTAGTCATCGATGATGCGCACCTTGGCGCCACTGGCGGTGGTCACTTCGCCCAGATCGTTGAAGCGACGGCCGACACCGGCGAAGCCTTCCAGCGCACGCGCGATGGCGTCCGGGGCCACGCCCAGCTGCCAGCCCACTGCGGCGGCGGCCAGTGCGTTGAGTACGTTGTGCCTGCCCGGCAGTGCCAGTACCACTTCCTGGCTGGTGCCCTGCGGCAGGCGCAGGGTGAAGCGCATGCGCGCCCCTTCCTGCACCACGTTCTCGGCGCGCACGTCGGCCTGCGGGCTCATGCCGTAGCTCATCACGTGGCGCGGGGTCCTGGCGGCCAGCGCAGCCACTTCCGGGTCGTCGATGCACAGCACCGCCAGGCCATAGAACGGCAGGCGCTGCAGGAACTCGGCAAACGCCGCCTGCACGCGGGCAAAGTCGTTGCCGTAGTTCTCCAGATGATCGGCATCGATGTTGGTGATGATCGACATCAGCGGGTTCAGGCGCAGGAAGCTGCCATCGCTTTCGTCAGCCTCGGCCACCAGCCACTGGCCACCGCCCAGCTTGGCGTTGGCGCCGGCGGCCAGCAGCTGGCCACCGATCACGAACGTCGGGTCCAGGCCGCCTTCGCTCAGCACCGCAGCGGTGAGGCTGGTGGTGGTGGTCTTGCCATGGGTACCGGCCACGGCGATGCCGCGACGGAAGCGCATCAGCTCGGCCAGCATGGCCGCACGCGGCATGATCGGAATGCGCTGGCTGCGCGCTTCCATCAGTTCCGGGTTGTCTTCGCGGATGGCGCTGGAGACCACCACGCAGTCGGTGCCCAGCACGTTGGCCGCCGAGTGGCCGCGCATGATGCGCGCACCCAGGCTGGCCAGGCGGCGGGTCGCCACGTTGTCGGCGTTGTCCGAGCCGGACACTTCATAGCCCAGCGTCAGCATCACTTCGGCGATACCGCTCATGCCGGTGCCGCCGATGCCGACGAAATGCACGCGCGGGAACGCGCGCACCAGGTCGTTGGTGTCGTGCAGGCGGCGGATCATGCGCGGCCTCGCGCAGGGCAGGCGCGGTGGCATGCCTTCTTCATACAGCTTCCTCGAGAATGATATCGGCGATGCGCTCGGCGGCATCGACCTTGGCCAGGGCACGCGCGGCTTGCGCCATCTGCATGCGGCGGGCGGGATTTTCGGACAGATCGCGCAGCAGTGCGGCAATGCCGTCGGCCAGCGTTCCGTCCTGCTTCAGCAAAACCGCCGCGCCGCGCTCGACCAGGTACTCCGCATTGCGGGTCTGGTGATCGTCGACGGCAGCGGGGAATGGCACCAGCACACTGCCGACACCGACCGCGCACAGCTCGGCCAGCGTGGACGCGCCGGAGCGGCATACGACCAGATCGGCCCAGGCAAACGCCTCGGCCATGTCGGCGATGAACGGGGTGATCTCCGCCTGCACGCCGGCCTTGGCATACGCCTCGACCGCTTCGGCATGCATCTTCTCGCCGCTCTGGTGGCGCACCTGCACCGGAACCCCGGCACCGAGCGCAGCGATCGCCTGCGGCACGCCGGTATTGAGCGCGCGTGCACCCTGGCTGCCGCCCACCACCAGCACGCGCAGCGGACCCTGGCGGTCGGCGAAGCGCTGTTCCGGCGGTGCGATGGCGGCGATCTCCGCACGCACCGGGTTGCCGACAAACTCCTCGCCCTTGGCGAAGGTGCCCGGGAACCCGGTCAGCAGACGGCGTGCATAGCGCGACAGGATGCGATTGGTCAGGCCCGGTGCGCGGTTCTGCTCATGCACGATCAGCGGCAGGCCATGCAGGCGCGTGGCCATGCCGCCGGGACCGGAGGCGAATCCACCGAAGGCCACCACCGCACGCGGCTGGCGCTTGCGGATGATCATGCCGGCCGCGCGCAGCGCGCGCATCAGCCGCCACGGCGCGCCCAGCAGGGCCAGCTTGCCCTTGCCGCGCAGGCCGGTGATGGCCAGCGTGTCGATCGGAATGTCGTGCTGCGGTACCAGACGGGTTTCCATCGCACCGTCGGCGCCCATCCAGGTGACCGGCACGCCGCGCGCGCGCAGCACGCGGGCCACGGCCAGGCCGGGGAAGATGTGACCGCCGGTACCACCGGCCAGGATCATCACCGGGCGCACGTTGTCGGTGGCTTTGCTCATGACAGCCTCCCGAAGGTCGGTTCGATGCGCGACTGCAGGCGGCTGGTGCCACGCGCAGCGTTCGCTGCAGCGGCAGCCACCGGCTCGGCGCTCATCGGTACGCTGGCGGCCACCGGCGCGGCCGGCTCGTCGCTCGGCTCGGCAGCGGCGTCTTCGGTGCCGCCGATGCGCACGGCCTGGCGGCGCTCGGCGCGCTTGAGTTCATAGGACACGCGCAGCAGCAGGCCCATCGCCACGCAGGTCATCAGCACCGACGAGCCGCCGGAGGAGATCAACGGCAGGGTCAGGCCCTTGGTCGGCAGGATGCCCAGGTTCACGCCGATCGAAACGAAGGTCTGCATGCTGATCCACAGGCCGATGCCGAAGGCGATGTAGCCGGAGAAGTGCCGCTTCATCTCCACGCATCGCATGCCCAGCCAGAAGGTCCGGCCGACCAGCAGCGCGTACAGGGCCACGATCACGCAGGTGCCCAGGAAGCCGAATTCCTCGGCGGTGACCGAGAAGATGAAGTCGGTATGCGCTTCGGGCAGGTAGTACAGCTTCTGCACCGAGTTGCCCAGGCCGACGCCGGTCCACTCGCCACGGCCCACCGCCATCAGCGCGTTGGACAGCTGGTAGCCGTCGCCCTGCTGGTCGGCCCATGGGTCCAGGAAGGAGGTGATGCGGCGCATGCGGTACGGCTCGATGATCGCCAGTGCGCTCATGCCGACCAGGCCGATGATCACCGGCATCGACATGCGCGGCATGTTCACCCCGCCCAGCACCAGCATGCCGGCGGTGATCGCCAGCAGCAGGGTGGACGAGCCGAAGTCCGGCTGCAGCAGCAGCAGCACCACCAGCGCCCCGGCCACGCCCAGCGGCTTGAGCATCGCCGGCCAGGTTGCGTTGACCTCGTCGCGGAAACGCACCAGGTAGCTCGACAGCCAGACGATGTAGAGCACTTTCACCGCTTCAACCGTCTGGAACTTGGAGATGCCCAGGTTGATCCAGCGGCGCGCACCGTTGACCGTACTGCCCAGGCCCGGCGTGAACACCGCCAGCAGCAGCACGAAGCAGCCCAGCAGGAGCATCTGGTTGTACTGCTCGATGGACTTCAGCTCGGTGCGGGCGGCGATGACCGCCAGCACGATACCGACCGCCAGGAAGATCAGGTGGCGGTTGAGGTAGTAGAACGGGCTGCTCATCAAGGCGATCGAGCTGGACGCCACCATCACCACGCCCACGCCGGTGAGCGCGATGATCGCGCCCAGCAGCCACTTGTCGTAGCTGCCTTCGATGGCTTCAAGGCGTGTTGCCTGGCGGGACAGGTCGTTCATCTCAGCGCACCTTCAACGTGGCCAGGCCGATCAGCACGAGCACGACGGAGATGATCCAGAAGCGCACGATCACGCGCGGCTCCGGCCAGCCCTTCAGTTCAAAGTGGTGGTGGATCGGCGCCATGCGGAACACGCGCTTGCCGGTCAGCTTGAACGAAGCGACCTGGATCATCACCGACAGCGTTTCGATGACGAACACGCCGCCCATGATCACCAGCACCAGTTCCTGGCGGGTGATCACCGCGATCGTGCCCAGCACCGCACCCAGCGCCAGCGCGCCGATGTCGCCCATGAACACCATGGCCGGATAGGTGTTGAACCACAGGAAGCCGAGGCCGGCGCCGGCAATGGCCGCGCAGATGATGACCAGCTCGCCGGCCCCCGGAATCTGCGGGATCTGCAGGTAGTTGGCGAACACCACGTTGCCCGAGGCATAGGCGAACACGCCCAGCGCGCAGGCCACCAGCACGGTCGGCATGATCGCCAGGCCGTCCAGGCCGTCGGTCAGGTTCACCGCATTGGAGAAACCGACGATCCAGAAGTAGGCGATGGCCACGAAGCCGATGCCGGCCAGCGGCAGCGCGATCGACTTGAACATCGGGATGTAGAAGGTCAGCGCCGCCGGCACGTCGGCCGTGTAGAACAGGAACAGGCCCGCAGCCAGGCCGAAGATCGACTGCAGCAGGTACTTCCAGCGCGACTTCAGGCCGTTCGGGTCACGGCGGACGATCTTGATCCAGTCGTCATACCAGCCGATGGCGCCGAAGCACAGCATCACGGCCAGCACCAGCCACACGTAGCGGTTGCGCAGGTCAGCCCACATCAGCACCGACAGGGTGATGGTGAGCAGGATCAGCGAACCGCCCATGGTCGGCGTACCGGCCTTGGAGAAATGGGTCTGCGGACCGTCCTTGCGGATCGGCTGGCCGCCCTTGAACTGGGCAAGCTTGCGGATCATCGCCGGGCCGAGCCACAGCGACAGGAACAGCGCCGTCAACGCGGCAAGGATGGCGCGGAACGTCTGGTAGTTGAACAGCCCGAACAGGCTCTCCAACTGCTGCAACCATCGAGCCAGTTCATACAACATGCGGGGATTCCTCTCCTTGCGCCAGCAGCGCTTTGACGATCAGGTCCATGGCACTGCCACGGGAACCCTTGACCAGGCAGCGCACACCAGCGTGCAACTCATCCTGCAGCGCCTGTGACAGCGCACCATGGGTAGCGAAATGGCGACCGCCTTCACCGAAGGCGGCCGCAGCGGCGGCACTGAGCGGACCCAGCGCATACAGCCGCTTCAGGCCAGCAGCGCGTGCGCGGATACCAGCCTGCGCATGCAGCGCCTCGGCGTCCGGGCCCAGTTCGCGCATGTCGCCCAGCACCAGCCAGCCCTCTTCCGGGGCGGCGGCCAGGGCATCGATGGCCGCAGCCAGCGAGCCGGGATTGGCGTTGTAGCTGTCATCCACCAGCACCGCGCCGTTGCGCAGCTGATGGGCGATCTGGCGGCCCGGCACCGGCTGCGCTTCGGCCAGGCCGGCAGCGATCAGCGCCAGGTCGACGCCCGCGGCCAGCGCCAGGCTGGCGGCGGCCAGTGCATTGCTGACGTTGTGGCGACCCGGCAGGCCGAGCACTACGCGTGCTTCGCCGGCTGGCGAAACCAGGGTGAACTGGCTGCCCTGCGCACCGGCGCGGATGTCGCGCGCGGTCACGTCGGCGGTATGTTCCAGGCCGTAGCGCAGCACGCGGCAACGCGGCGGGGTGCCGACGAAATGCTGTTCGAACCAGCGGCCGTAGGCATCGTCGGCGTTGATCACCGCCACGCCATCGGCCGGCAGTGCGGCATAGATCGCGCCCTTGGTCACCGCCACGCCGAGCAGGCTGCCCATGCGTTCCAGGTGTGCCGGGGCGATGTTGTTGACCAGCGCATAGCGCGGGCGGGCGATGTCGGTCAGGTAGGCGATGTCGCCCGGCTTGCCGGCGCCCATCTCGTAGACGGCGAAGTCGGCATCTTCCGGCGCATCGATCACCGCCAGCGGCAGGCCGATCTCGTTGTTGCGGTTGCCCGGGTTGGCGTAGACCACCTTGTGCGCGTGCTGTGCCACCTGCTGCAGGATCGACAGCAGCAGGCTCTTCACGCTGGTCTTGCCGTTGCTGCCGGTGATCGCGAACACCTCGGTGCCGCGGTCACGCTGCATGCCGGTGGCGATCTTCGCCAGCGCCAGCTCGCTGTCGGCCACCAGCACCTGCGGCAGTTCGATCGGCAGCAGGCGCTCGACCAGCAACGCGCTGGCACCACGCGCCAGCGCGTCGGCAGCGAAATCATGGCCATCGAAACGTTCGCCACGCAGCGCCACGTACAGGCTGCCCGGGCCAAGGTTGCGGGTGTCATGGCTGACCGCATCGATCGCCACGTCGTCGCCGTGGATCTCGCCGCCAGCCCAATGTGCGATCAGCGAAAGCAGGGTGCGCTTCATGCGGCGCCCTCCCCGGCCTGTGCGGCTAGAACACCGGCCTTGGCCGCCAGGGCAGCTGCCGCCACTTCGGTGTCGTCGAAGTCATGGCGCACGCCGTTCACTTCCTGGTACGGCTCGTGGCCCTTGCCGGCGATCAGGATGATGTCGCCGGCACCGGCACGCTTCACCGCCAGGCCGATCGCACGCGCGCGGCTGCGCTGCACGGTCACGGCATCGGCGTTCTGGAAGCCGGCCAGGATGTCGGCCACGATCACGTCGCCGTCCTCGCCACGCGGGTTGTCGTCGGTGACGATGACCTGGTTGGCCAGGCGCTCGGCGATCGCGGCCATCTGCGGACGCTTGCCGGTATCACGCTCGCCACCGCAGCCGAACACGCAGAACAGCGTGCCCTGCAGATGGCCGTGCAGGCTGTCCAGCGCCTGTTCCAGCGCGTCCGGGGTATGTGCGTAATCGACCACCACGGTCGGCAGGCCGTCTTCGCCGCCGAGGCGGTTCATGCGGCCACGGATCGGCTGCAGCGCCGACAGCACCTCGGCGATGCGCGGCAGCGGCTGGCCCTGCGCATGCAGGGTACCGGCCACCGCCAGCAGGTTGTCCACGTTGAAACGGCCCAGCAGCGGCGACTGCACCGCCGCGCGCTGGCCGTCGATGACCAGTTCGAAGGCAATGCCACGGCCATCCAGCTGCAGCGCCTCGGCGCGCACGCTGGCGTCAGTGGCACCGCGCGAGCTCAGGCCGATCGGCTGCACGCCCGCCGGCAAGCCGGCGAACAGGTGGCGGCCGAACGCGTCGTCCAGATTGATCACCGCGGCCTTCAGGCCCGGACGGTGGAACAGCCGCGCCTTGGCCGCGCCGTAGCTGGCCATGTCGCCGTGGTAGTCCAGATGGTCGCGGGTGAGGTTGGTGAACACCGCCACGTCGTAGTGCACGGCATCCACGCGACCCTGGTCCAGCGCATGCGAGCTGACTTCCATCGCCACCGCGCGCGCACCGGCGTCGCGCAGCTGCGCCAGCAGCGCATGCATCTGCAGCACCAGCGGCGTGGTGAAGCCGGTCGGCTCGACCGCGCCATAAAGTCCGGCGCCCAGCGTGCCGATACTGCCACTGGGCGTACCGAGCAGGTGCCAGGCCTGGGCCAGCAGCTGCACGGTGGAGGTCTTGCCGTTGGTGCCGGTGACACCGACCATCGCCATCGCCCGCGACGGCGCGCCATGGAACTGGTCGGCCATCGCACCCATGCGTGCGCGCAGGCCCGGCACGGCGATCGCGTCGGCCGGTGCCGGCAGTTCGACAGGCGCCGGCGGTTCAAACAGGATGACGCTGGCACCGGCGGCGCGGGCCTGCTCGACAAAGCCCAGGCCATGCGCGCCGAAACCGGCGATGGCGACGAAGGCATTGCCGGGACGCACGGCGCGGCTGTCCAGCACCAGGCCGGTCAGAACGGGGTCGTGCCCTGCAAGGGCAACGTCCGGAAGCAACTGCGAAAGCAACATCGAAGGACTCATTGCGTGCCTCCCGTAGTGGGCGGCGTCTGGGCGTGCGCGCTCGGCAGCGCAGCATCGAATTCAGCGGCGGCATCCACCGGCAGCGCGGTCTCGGCCGGCGGCGCAGGCAGGATCGAGGCCGAGTGGCCGACCTTGCCGGACTGCTGTGCGGCCAGCCACGACTGCAGGTCGTCCAGTGGCACGTCCATCAGGCGCAGGGTGCCTTCCATCACGTTGTGGTAGACCGGCGCCGACACCAGGCCACCGTAGAACTTGCCGGCCTGCGGATCGTTGATGACGATGACGGTGGCGAAGCGCGGGTTGGTGGCCGGTACCACGCCAGCGAACAGCGCGTTGTAATGGCCACGCTCGTAACCACCCGGACCGGCCTTGCGCGCGGTACCGGTCTTGCCGGCCACGCGGTAGCCCAGCACCGCCGCCTGCTTGGCGCCGCCCTGGGTGACCACGGTTTCCATCATCGCCACCACCTGCCTGGCGACGTTCTCGTCGATGATCTGCTGGCCTTCATTGCGCTGGCCCTTGACGAAGGTCGGTGCGATCAGACGACCGCCGTTGGCCAGTGCCGAATAGGCGGTAGCGATCTGCAGCGGCGTCACGTTCAGGCCGTAGCCGTAGGACATCGTGGTCTTGGTGGTACCCGACCAGCGCGCCGGGCGCAGCACCACGCCGCCGGATTCACCGGGGAAACCGCTGTGCGGTACCGAGCCATAGCCGAATCGGCGCACGCCGTCGTAGAACACCTGGTCCGGCATCTTCGCCGCGACCTTGGCCGCACCCACGTTCGAACTGCGGGTGATCACGCCGGTCACGTTCAGCACGCCGTTGTTGCGCGGCACGTCACGGATGGTGAAGCGACCCAGGGTCATGTAGCCCGGATTGGTGTCGATGATGGTGTCCTTGGTCACCGCACCGGCCTGCAGCGCGGTAGCGATGGTCAACGGCTTCATCGTCGAACCCGGCTCGACCAGGTCGGTCACCGCACGGTTGCGGCGCGCATCGGGCAGCGCGCCGGTCAGCGAATTCGGGTTGTAGGTCGGCAGGTTGACCATGGCCAGGATCTCGCCGGTGGTCACGTCCATGATCACCATTGAACCGCCCGCTGCCTTGTTGGCCACCAGCGCGTTGCGCAGTTCCTTGAAGGCCAGGTACTGGATGCGGCGGTCGATGCTGAGGGTCAGGTCCTTGCCCGGCTCGGCGGCGCGCAGCAGATCGCTCTCGACGGTCTCGCCCTTGCGGTTGCGGATCACCCGCTTCGCACCGGCCTTGCCGCGCAACCATTCGTCGAACGCCAGCTCCAGGCCTTCCTGGCCGCGGTCGTCGATGTTGGTGAAGCCCAGCACGTGCGCCATCGCTTCACCCTGCGGGTAGAAGCGGCGGAACTCGCGCTGCGCGGCCACGCCCGGAATCTTCAGCGCGACCACCTTCTCTGCCTCGTCCGGATTGATCCGGCGGCGCAGGTACATGAATTCCTTGTCCGACTTCTGCGACAGGCGGCTGCTCAGCTCATCCACCGACATGCCGACCGCCTGGGCCAGCTCCGGGATGCGCTCGGGCGAACGCAGCAGGTCCTGCGGATTGACCCAGATCGAGGCGACCGGCGTGGATACCGCCAGCGGCTCGCCGTTGCGGTCGGTGATCATGCCGCGCGAGGTCTTGATCGGCAGCTCGCGCAGGTAACGGGCCTCGCCCTGGCGCTGGTAGAAGTCGCTGTTGATGATCTGCACGTAGGCCGCGCGGCCGACCAGCGACACCGAGCACAGGCCGAGCGCGAGCGCGACCCAGCGCAGGCGCTGGCGCAGGTTGAAGGCATTGCGCGGGCGGTTGCGGCCGGCCTTGCTCATGGCCGCACCACCACGATGTCGGCGGCCTCGGGGAACTTCATGCCGAGCTTCTCGCGGGCAATGCGGTCCACGCGGTTGGCCTCGGCCAGGGTCGCCTGCTCCAGCTGCAGGCGGCCGAATTCGAGGTTGATGTCATCGCGCTTGCGTTCGGCGCGCGACAGCTCGATGAACGTCTGCCGGTGACGGTGACGCACGAACACGACGCCGATCGCCGAGGCCACGGTCGAGGCCAACAGGATGATCAGCAGCAGCCGGCTCATGCGTCGGCCTCCCGCTTCTGCGCCACGCGCAGCACGGCGCTGCGCGCACGCGGGTTGGCGGCCAGTTCCTCGTCGGTCGCCTTGATGGCACCGCCGATCAGGTCCAGCGTCGGCACGAACGCCACCGCCTCAGGCAGGCGGCGGTTGGCCGGCGGCGCCTTGGCCAGGCGGTTCATGTACTGCTTGACGATGCGGTCCTCCAGCGAATGGAAGCTGATCACCGCCAGCCGGCCACCGGGCTTGAGCCGTTCCACGGCCGCATCGAGCCCGGCTTCCAGATCGGCCAGCTCGCGGTTGATGTGGATGCGGATGGCCTGGAAGCTGCGCGTGGCCGGGTGGATCTTGTCTTTCCCACGCGGCATCACCGAGGCGATCAGCTCGGCCAGTTCGGCGGTGCGGGAGAAGGGCTGCTTCTCACGGCGGGCCACGATGGCACGGGCGATGCGGCGGCTCTGGCGTTCTTCGCCATAGGTCCACAGCACGTCGGCAATTTCGCGCTCTTCCACGCGGTTGATCCACTGCGCGGCGCTTTCACCGCTGTCCGGGTCCATGCGCATGTCCAGCGGGCCGTCCTTGCCGAAGCTGAAGCCACGTTCGGCCACGTCCAGCTGCGGCGACGACACGCCCAGGTCGAACAGCACGCCGTCCAGGCCTTCGGCCGTCGCATCCCACTGCAGCAGCTGGGCGAAGCTGCCACGGAAGATGGACACGCGCGGGTCCGGCGCGAAATCGCGCTCGGCAACGGCGATGGCTTCCGGATCCTTGTCCATGACCAGCAGGCGCCCCTCGGGACCGAGCTGGGTGAGCACGCCACGTGCATGACCGCCACGACCGAACGTGCCATCCAGATAACGTCCGTTTTCGATCACCCTCAGGCCTTCAAGGACCTGGGTGTACAGGACCGGCAGGTGCACCGCCGGCGACTGCGACACCGGAAGGTGACCGGTCTGCGCTTCTGGGCGCATCCGGGCACCCCGGCTCACAACTTCAGGTCGAGCAACCCATCACCCAGATCCTCGTCAGACAACGTCTGCTGGATCAGGGCCCGATGCGCCTGCTCGCTCCACAATTCGAACTTGTCGCCCATACCGAGCAATACCGCCTTCTTCTCAATGCCCACCGCACCGCGGTGGCTGGCGGGGATGCTGATGCGACCGTTGCCGTCGAGCTCCAGATGGGCGGCCGAGCCGACCAGCTTCTGCTGCAACAGGCGCACGACGCGCTGGGTGTTGGGCTTGGACATGACGTCGTCGCGGACCCGCTCCCATTCCGACTCTGCATACAGCCACAGGCAGCCGGCTTCGAACGGGTTGTAGGTCAGCACGAGACGGTTGTTGCTGGCGCGCGCGACGAGGTCGCGGTAAGCGGTGGGAACCGCCATGCGCCCTTTATCGTCAACTGTGATGGCCGTCTCGCCCTGGAACACGACGCGTGCACCTATCCTTCGCCCGGTGAAACATTGAACCACGAAAACCCACAAAACACCCGGATTTCCCTCTGATGCCCACCTTAGCAGCGGCCGAAGGGTTGTCAACAACTTTTCAGCGGGGAAATCGCCAGCCGCATCAATGGCTTGCAACAACCTTTAGAGAATTGTTCAAGGCTTATCCACAAGTTGCTGATCCGTCTCAATTTTTGAGATTGAACGGAAGTTCAGGGCTGTGGACAAGGCGTGAAACATCGCCCGCGCATTCATCCGGAAACGCCGCCGGACTGCGCAAACGATGCACAATGAGGCCATGTGCCTGCTCGCTCTTGGCTGGATGCACCACCCGCGCTGGCGGCTGGTAATGACCGGCAACCGTGATGAGTTCCACGCCCGCCCGACCGCGGCGCTGGCCCCCTGGCAGGATGAGACCTCCGTCATCGGAGGGCGCGACCTGCGCTCCGGCGGTGGCTGGGCCGGCGTCGGCGCCGGCGGCCGCATGGCCGTGGTCACCAATGTCCGTGATCCGCTGGCCGCACAGACCGGCCCGTCCCGGGGTGCACTGGTGGCCGACTTCCTGCGCGGCCGCGACTCCGCCGCCGTGCATATCGACCGGCTGGCCACCGTGGCGGGCGCGTATGCACCCTTCAACCTGCTGCTGGCCGATGGCGACAGCCTGGAGTACCTCGGCAACCACCCCGCCGAGCGCCAGAGCCTGGGCCCGGGTGTGCATGGCATGTCCAACGGCGCGCTGGACGCGCCCTGGCCGAAGACCCGACGGCTGATGGACGCGCTGTCGGCGTGGCTGAAGGCCGGCGATGAGGACCTGGCCCCGCTCTGGGCCGCGCTGGCCGACGAACATCGCCCCGCCGACAGCGACCTGCCCGACACCGGCATCGGCCTGGAACGCGAGCGCTGGCTGAGCCCGGCCTTCATCCGCGGCGACGATTACGGCACCCGCGCCAGCACCGTGCTGCTGATCGATGCCGATGGCCACGGCGAGATCCACGAGCGCCGCTTCGGCCCGCAGGGTGCAGCCAACGGACAGAGCCACGTCATTTTCTGACCCGGTAGTGCCGGCCGCCGGCCGGCATCTCTTTCCAGCAGGGTAGTGCCGGCCGCTGGCCGGCAACCTCCGGATTTTCAGGCAGGCCACGCAGCTGCCGGCCAGCGGCCGGCACTACCCGCTCCAGGACTGCCAACGGCGTCATTCAGCTTCCCGGCGCAGCGGCTTCTCGCCCGCGCCACAGGGCCTGCGCCGCTGCGGTCGTCCCACTGTGCCCTTTTTGCGTCTCGCACTGTGTCTATAAATGCCGCCCGCAACCTCCCAAGGTGGTCATGCCCGGCGCCATGCCGCGCGATCCACATCCACATGGAGGCCCCATGCGCCGTACCCTCATCCTGCTCGCCACCCACCTGCTCACCCTCGGCCTGGGCTTCGGCCTGGGCATCTACCTGCTGCCGATCCTGATCGCTCCCGATGACCCGCCGGTCGCGAAGGTGCAGGCGGCAATGGGCGACGCCCGCTACCACACCACCTTCCGTCACGACCTCAAGGGCAGCGACGCGGTGCACTGGGCCGAAGGCAAGGTCAGCGTCAGCGCCCGCCAGGTCGCGTTCGACGGCAAGATGGGCCCGGGGCCGGACTACAAGGTCTACCTGGTCCGCGACTTTGTCGACAACAAGACCGATTTCCTGAAGATCAAGGCGCAGGCCCAGCGCATCGGCGAGGTGAAGACCTTCAACCGCTTCCTGGTGGAGGTGCCTGCGAACGTGGACGTGGACGAATACACCACCGTGGTGGTGTGGTGTGAACGGTTCGAGCAGTTCATCTCCGCCGGGCAGTACCGTACGCCGGGTTGAGGACCGCGCGACGTCGAGGTAGTGCCGGCCGCTGGCCGGTATTCTGTCCGCCGCTGCTGGCAGCGTGAAGCTGCCGGCCAGCGGCCGGCACTACCGATGCGCGGTTCACGCATATGGAAGCACGCATGTAGAAGAAAGAGGCGGAGCCGGCCGATAAGCCGGGTTCTGTCGTGGACAGTCATTCCTCTAGGCGTTACGTCACCGCAACGCTCAAGCAACCTACCCGGATCCAACGCGGGCCGCGCCAAAGGATCCCTATTTGGTCTTGCTCCAGGTGGGGTTTGCCGTGCCGGTCTGTTGCCAGACTCGCGGTGCGCTCTTACCGCACCATTTCACCCTTACCGGCCTTCCGAAGAAGACGTAGGCGGTATCTTTCTGTTGCACTTTCCGTCGGCTTGCGCCGCCCAGGCGTTACCTGGCACCTTGCCCTATGGAGCCCGGACTTTCCTCGGCACCCCCGAAGGGATGACGCGACTGTCTGGCCGGCTCCGCCAGCGCACATTCTAGCCTACGCACGCCCTTCCTGCCGTGCTGATCGCGGCATCCGGTTCATCCATCCACGCATGGCGTGGATCTACCGATTCGCCGGACAGGGCCCGGCGAAACCCATACCGCTCCGGTGGATGCGGATTCCGCTCTGGTGAGTGCGGACCTTGGTCCGCACCATTCACGCTTCGTAGCCGACAATGTTCCTTTTTGTCGGTTGATATTAAAAACACCCGACGTTATGGAACAATGCCGTCATGGGAAACGCCGAGGCCAACGCACGAAAGCTGTTGCGACGCGCAGGCACCCTGCGCGCCCGCGAGCTGGTGACCGCCGGGATCGCCCGCGCCCAGCTGACCCGACTGGTCGAGGCCGGTGCGCTGATCCGGCTGTCTCGTGGCGTCTACGCGTTGGCGGAAAGAAACAGTGACGACACCGATGATGGACTGCGGATCATTGCCGAACGCCTGCCGCACCCCCGTCTGTGCCTGTTGAGTGCCCTGCGCCTGCATGGCCTGACCACCCAGGCGCCATTCGAACGCTGGGTCTCCATCGGCAACAGCGACCGCGTTCCGCGGATCGATTGGCCGCCCCTCCGAGTGGTCCGCATGTCGGCAAAGACCCTCAACGCGGGGCTGGAAGAGCGTCGCGTAGGCAAACATCTCATATACGTCAGCAATGTAGCCAAAACCGTCGTCGATTGCTTCAAGTTCCGCAATCTCGTAGGACTTGATGTCGCAATTGAAGCCCTGCGTGACGCGCTTCACAGCCGTGCGACCACGCCGGATGCGCTGATGGAGTATGCGCGGATCTGCCGCGTTGCCAGACTGATGAGACCGTACCTCGATGCCCTGGCGTGACCCACTCTCCACCACTCCCCCAGCGCGTTGCTTCCATCCGGCAACGGCTGCTCGATCTCGCTCGCAGCCGAGGCGAGGACTTTCAGTTCGTGCTGGACCGGTTCGCCGTTGAGCGCCTGCTCTACCGACTCTCCGCTTCCCGATACCGCGACCAGTTCCTGCTGAAGGGCGCCATGTTGTTTGCAGTGTGGTTCGACGCGCCCCACCGTCCCACGCGGGATGCCGATTTTCTGCGATTCGGCTCTGCAGATCCCGACCATCTGCTGCACATCGCACGGTCGCTCTGTGCAATACCGGACGACGACGGCCTATGCTTCGACCCGGGCAGCATCGCCATCGAGGCCACCCGCGAAGAAGCGGAGTATGAGGGGTTGCGAATCCGCCTGACCGCACATCTTGGCCGCTCGCGCTGCCACGTACAGTGGGACGTGGGGTTTGGCGATGCGGTGACTCCCCCACCGCCGGAAATCGCCTACCCGGTGATGCTGGATGGCTTTCCTCTCCCCTGCCTGCACGTCTATCCGCGCGAGACCGTGTTTGCCGAAAAGCTGGAGGCCATTGCGGCACTGGGCATCGCAAACAGCAGGATGAAGGACTTCTTCGACTTGCTGGCACTGGTCCGCGAAGACGCCATGGATCGTCCACACCTTGTTGCGGCCATTGGCGCGACGTTTGATCGGCGAGGGACCCCGGCGCCGCCCCCCTTGCCCTACGGACTGACACAGTCGTTCGCCGCAGATACCCAGAAGCAGACCCAGTGGCGCGCCTTCCTGCGCAGGAATCGCCTGATCGCGCCGGATCTCTCTTCGGTGATTGCCGAGATTGCCGACTATCTGGACACCCTCGACACAACCGTACAGTCCTGACGTCGCAGGGCCTGGCGCCATCGGTTCCGCCCGGGTAGGTGCAGACCCTGGCGCGGCCCATTCATCCACGCATGGCGTGGATCTACCGATTCCGCTGCTCTGGTGGGTGCGGATTCCGCTTTGGTGGGTGCGGACCTTGGTCCGCACGATCCATCAACTGCCGTACAACGCCTTGCGCGGTGCACCGGTCAACTCTGCCGCCAGCTTCGCCGCGGTCGACGGCGGCAGATGCTCGCTCAGCTTGGCGTAGACGCGGCGGCCATGCGCCAACTGCGCTTCTTCATCGTCGCCAGCGCCCTGCACCATCACCACGAACTCGCCCTTGCGCTGGTTCTCGTCGGCTTCCACCTTCGCCAGCAGTCCGGCCAGATCGCCATCGAGCACGGTCTCGAACAGCTTGGTCAGCTCACGCGCCAGCACCGCAGGGCGTTCGCCGCCGAAGATCGCCGCCATGTCCGCCAGCGACTCGGCGATGCGATGCGAGGATTCGTAGAACACCATCGTGCGTACTTCACCGGCCAGCGCCTGCAGGCGGTCGCGGCGGCCGCTGGCCTTGGCCGGCAGGAAACCCTCGAAGCTGAAGCGGTCACTGGGCAGGCCCGCCACGCTCAAAGCGGCGATGGCAGCACAGGCACCGGGAATCGGGCTGACCTTGATGCCCGCCGCACGCGCGGCACGCACCAGGCGGAAGCCGGGATCGCTGACCAGCGGGGTACCGGCATCGCTCACCAGCGCCAGCGACTCGCCCGCCTGCAGGCGCGAGACCAAGCGCTGGGCCAGGGCCTCTTCATTGTGTTCGTGCAGGGCCACCAGCGGTTGCTGGATGCCAAAATGGGACAGCAGCTGGCCGCTGCGGCGGGTGTCTTCGGCACAGATGGCCGCCACCGAGCGCAGCACCTCCTGCGCGCGCGGGCTCAGATCGGCCAGGTTGCCGATCGGGGTGGCGACGACGTACAGGGTTGGCACACTCATTTCAGCGGTACTCACGGGGCAAGGGTAGAATCGTAGCGTGTACCCGGCCAAGGCCGCTGCCCTCATCGCATGGACCCGATCATGAACAAGCCCGCCGCACGGATCTCCGCCCTGTCGTTGTCGTTGTCGTTGTCGCTGATGCTGATGGCCGGCTGTGCCACCACCAGCCTGACCAGCGCGCCCGAATCGCCGGCCCAGAGCCAGGCGCTGGCGCTGATCGACCAGGGCAAGCCGCGCGACGCCGCACTGCAGCTGGAAGGCCTGGCTGCCACCCTGCGCGGCGGAGCCCGCGCCAATGCCCTGGCCGATGCGGCCTGGGCCTGGCACCTGGCCGGCGACAGCGCCCGCGCGCGCAGCCTGCTGGGCCAGCTCACCGCCCGCCAGCTGACCGGCGCCAGCCTGCAGCGCTACCAGTTGACCAGTGCCGAGCTGGCGCTGGCCGACAAGCAGCCGGGGCAGGCCCTGGCCCTGCTGAAGGACCACGGCGACAACGTGCTGCCGGCACTGCGGACGCGCTGGTATCTGGCCCGCGCCACTGCGCTGCAGGGCACCGGCGATGCCTTCGGCGCCGCCACCGAACGTGCCCGCGCCCATGCCAGCCTGACCGGCAGTGCGCGCAGCGAGAACCAGGCCGCCATCGCCGGCCTGCTCGGTACCCTCGACGACGCCACCCTGCGCAGCCGTGCCGCCGCCCTGCCGGCCAACGACCCGCTGTACAACTTCGCCGGCCGCGCACTGATCGCACGCGGCCTGCCGCTGCCGCGACCGTTCGACCGCGATGGCGCCGCCCAGTTCGACACCAGCAAGCGCCCGCCGGCGATGAGCGACGGTTACCGCCCGCCGGCCAAGCTGGCTGTGCTGCTGCCGCTCAGCGGCCGCCTGGCCACCGCCGCGCAGCCGGTGCGCGATGGCCTGCTGGCCGCGTACTACGGCGAGACCCGCCGCCGCCCGGACATCAACTTCATCGACACCGCGGGTACCCCGGCCGGTGCCCTCGCCGCCTATGACAAGGCCGTGGCCTCCGGTGCCGACTTCGTGGTCGGCCCGCTGGGCCGCGACGAAGTGGACGCGGTGTACGGCCGTAAGCAGCTGCAGGTGCCGGTGCTGGCGCTGAACCGTGGCAAGGATGCGCCGCCGGCCGGCAGCGCCGGTTTCTCGCTGGCACCGGAAGATGACGGCATTGTCGCCGCTGAATACCTGCGTGGTCGCGAGCGCGGCAAGGCGCTGGTGATCAACAGCGCCGACGATACCGGCCGCCGTGCCGCCGCCGCCTTCGCCCAGCGCTTCGCCCAGCGTGGCGGCCAGGTGGTGGCCACCATCGGCGTCAGCGATGCAGTCGGCGATGTCGGTGCGCAGGTGCGCAATGCCGGCCAGGTCGATGCCGTATTCCTCGCCGTGCGTGCGCCGCAGGCGCGCCTGCTGGCGCCGCAGCTGGCGCTGGCCGGTGCCGGCGGCGCCACCCGCGTCGGCACCTCGCAACTCACCATCGGCAGCGGCAAGGTGGAAGAAGACGTGGCGCTGGACGGCATCGTTTACCCGAATGAAGCCTGGAACGTGCGCAGCGTGTCGGGCCTGCCGTCGGCCAGCCAGGTCGCGAGCACCCTGCCCAGCGCACGCGGTGCAGCCGGCCGCCTGTTCGCTTTCGGCGCCGATGCCTGGAAGATCACCGCCTATCTGGACAAGCTGTCCAACGAAGGCGGCCTGGACGGTGCCACCGGCACCCTGTTCCTGGACAGCAACGGCAACATCCTGCGCCAGCCGGCATGGTCCACCTTCAATGGCGGCCGGCCGATGCCGATCGTCGGTGGTCGCTGAGCGCAGCCAACGTGGCTCGGCGGTGGAAGCCGCCGCCGAGCAGCATCTGCAACAGGCGGGACTGCAGCCGCGTGCGCGCAACGTGCGCTATCGCGGCGGTGAACTGGACCTGGTGATGGACGATGCCGGCACCGTGGTGTTCGTGGAAGTGCGCTATCGCGCGCGATCGGATTTCGGTGGCGGTGCCGCTTCGGTGGATGTGCGCAAGTGCCGACGCCTGGCGCACGCCGCGCAGCTGTACCTGCAGGACAACCCGGCGCTGGCCAATGCACCCTGCCGTTTTGATGTGGTCGACGCCACCGGCGAGCCGCCGCAGCTGCGGTGGCTGCGTGATGCGTTCCGGCTGGATGATTGCTGATGGTTTCCGTCCGCCCTGGTAGAGGCCGACCTTGGTCGGCGCTTCTGTGCCAACCAAGGTTGGCACCTACCAGAGCGCAGCCAGGCCGGCACGACCACGGTGTGTGACTGATGCCTTCGATCATCACCCATGCTGCTCTGCCGCTGGCGCTGTGGTGCGCCGCGGATCGTGGCCGCATTCCGGCATGGCTGCTGGCCGCCGGTGTGGTCGCCGCGATGCTGCCCGATGCCGATGTACTGGCCTTTGCCCTGCATATTCCCTATGCCGATGCGTTCGGCCATCGCGGTGCCAGCCATTCGTTGTTGTTTGCCGGGGTGTTGGCCGCATTGGCGGCGTTGTGGTCTGCATTGTGCCAACCCAGGTTGGCACCTACCAAGGCGCGGCCAACGGTGGCATCGACCATGCAAGCCACCGTGTTCGTCTTCATCTGCGCGGCCAGCCATCCCCTGCTCGACGCCATGACCTCCGGCGGCCTTGGCGTTGCCCTGGCCTGGCCGTGGAGCGAACAGCGCTTCTTCGCCCCGTGGCGGCCGATCCGCGTTTCACCGTTTGCCCCGCAGTTCTTCAGCGCGCGCGGCATCGCTACCCTGCTCTCTGAACTGCGCTGGGTCTGGCTGCCGCTGGCCGGCGCCGTTGTTGCCTGGAAACTGATCCAACCCGCTCCTGCTGCCCCACGAGATCTGTCATGAGTACTGCCCTGCCCGCCGCATTGATTGCCGAACTGTCTGCCCTGCTGGGCGCGGAGGGCTGGCGCATGGATGACAACGCGCTGGAGGCGAACGCGCAGGACAACTCGTGGCGCCACCAGCGCCCCGCTGCCGTCGCGCTGCCCGCCAGCGTCGAACAGGTGCAGGCACTGGTGCGTGCCTGTCGCGTGCATGGCGTAGCGCTGGTCGCGCGCGGCGCCGGCACCGGCACCACCGGTGCAGCCGTGCCGTTGCCGGGCAGCATCGTGTTGTCGTTCACCCGCATGGACCGCATCGTGGAGATCCGTGCCGGTGATCGCTGCGCCGTGGTGCAGCCCGGCGTGCTCAATGGAACGCTGCAGCAGGCGCTGGCGCCACATGGCCTGTTCTGGGCACCGGACCCATCCAGCGCGGAGATCTGCAGCGTGGGTGGCAACCTGGCCTGCAACGCCGGTGGCCCGCGCGCGGTGAAGTACGGCACCAGCCGCGACAACGTACTCGGTCTGGTCGCCGTCACCGGCACCGGCGAGGTGATCCGCTGCGGTGGTGCCTACACCAAGGATTCCACCGGCTACGACCTCACCCACCTGCTGGTGGGCAGCGAAGGCACGCTGGCGCTGATCGTGGAAGCCACCCTCAAGCTCACTCCGCTGCCGGTCAGCCAGGCCGGGCTGCGCGTGTTGTACCGCGATGCGGATGCCGCCGCAGCCGCCGTGTCGCGGTTGATGTCGCAGCCGGTGGTACCCACCCGCCTGGAATTCATGGACGCACGCAGCCTGGAGCTGCTGCGGCTCAATGGCGCCGATGTTCCGGAGGCCGGTGCGATGCTGCTGGTCGAGGCCGATGGTGACCACGACACCCTGCCCTATCTGTTGCAGGCATTGGCCAGCGCCGCCGAAGGCGACGGCATGATCGAGCTGGACGTGGCGATGGAAGGCCGCGCGCGCGACCAGCTGTGGGCGGCGCGCAAGGCGCTGTCGCCGGCACTGCGGACGGTCGCGCCCGGCAAGATCAATGAAGACGTGGTGGTGCCAGTGTCGCGCATTCCGGAACTGGTGGCCGGTGTACAGGCATTGGCGCGCGACTACACGCTGACCATCGTCACCTTCGGTCACGCTGGCAACGGCAACCTGCACGTCAACATTCTTTACCACCCGGACGACGCCGACGAGAACGCACGCGCGCATGCCGCACTGCCGAAGATCTTCGAACTGACGCTGTCACTGGGCGGCACGCTGTCCGGCGAGCATGGCATTGGTTTGGCCAAGCGCGATTTCATGGCCCAGGCGTTCAGCCCGGCCACGCTGGCGACGATGCGCGCGATCAAGGCCGCGCTGGACCCGGACGGCATCCTCAATCCAGGCAAGGTGCTGCCGCTGGCATAGGCCGCGTGCACTCCTTTAGGGCCGAGCCCATGCTCGGCTGCTCGTCGACCCGGTCCCGATCAAGCCCGCGCTGCGCGTGGCAAGCCGAGCGTGGGCTCGGCTCTACAAGGACTTGTCGCTTGCACTATCGATCAGCGTCTGCCGGAAGCTGGGCAGCAGCACGCGGTTGCCATGCCCACTCAGGTGATCATTGTCGAAGAACAGCGGTTCACCCTCTTCCACCGCCGAGCAGGTCTGCGGCCCGCACAGCAACGGTAGCGGGTCCCACACCGTGAGCCATGGATAGCGCGCCGCCAGCTCGGCCAGCAACGCCATCTGCGGCGCGCGCAGCCTTTCCAGATCGGCACGCGGCATGCTCAGGCCACCGGCACAGGCAGGATTGCGGCGGTTGAACCAATCCGAACAACGGTAGGCCCCGGCCTTGAACAACGGCAGCGGTGCATCCACAACCACGTGCACGGCCAGCTCCTGCAAACGCCCAAGAACACGATCAGCCTCGTCACGCGCGGCCTGTGCATGGGCCGGGGTGCGCTCGTCCAACAGCTGTTGATAGATCTGTTGTGCATCCTGGCGCTGCCAATCGAACCCACGCAGCTCCGGCATGCGCAATGCTGCCAGCAGCACGATGTCACCCGGACGCGCCTCACGCTCGATACTCGACAATGCGTTTTCAATGAAGTCCCGACAGTCGGCCGGGCTGGCCCGCAGTAGATTGACGAAGCTGCAACCACCGCGGTCATCCTGGCGCATCTCCATGCCGGTCTGGCGCGCGACCATGCTGGTCATGGTGCGGTAGGCCGCCGCATGCGAATCCCCCACCACGAACAGGCGCCGCCCTTCGAGCGCCGGCGCGCTCACCGGCTCCAGCGACCGCCATGCGGGATAGCGACGCGCCTGCCATGCGTAGCCATCGCGGGTAACGCTGAGCGAGATCTGCTCGTGGTATTCCACCGTAGCCCACGCGCCTGCGCCGCATAGCGCGACCACTGGCAGCCCCATCGCCAGCACCTTGGCCGGTGCCAGCCGCAGCAGCGGCGCCGCACTGCGCAGCGGGCGCTCGATGAAGTGGTAGGACGCGGCCGACACCGCCAGCAGCAGTACCGGATACAGCCACAGCGCAGCACCGTGCAGGCCGCAGGTCCAGCGCAGCAGCACCAGCAGCGGCCAATGCCACAGGTACAGCGAATAGGACAGCCTGCCCAGATACGCCAGCGGCGCGCACCCCAATGCGCGGCCGATGCGCGATGTACCCGGCGCCGACACACTCGCCAGCAGCATCAACGTGCCAGCCACGGTAGCCAGCACGCCCGGAACCGGCATCGCCAGCTGCGGTGCAATCACCACGCCTGCACCCAGCAGCGCCAGACCGGCCACGGCAACCGCATCCCCGTTCTGGCCCGGCGTGCGCGTGCGCATCCACTGGTACAGCAGCGCGCCCGCGGCCAACTCCCAGAACCGTGCGGGCAGCAGATAGAACGCCGCCGCCGGTGCCGTTTGCGCCTGCCAGCCTGCCCACGCCAGCGACAGCAGGGTCAACACCGGCAACAGCCAACGCGACCATGGCCAGCGCTCACGCCCACGCAACCACACGAAGAACAGCAGCGGGAAGACCAGGTAGAACTGCTCCTCCACGCCCAGCGTCCAGGTGTGCAGGAAAGGGTTCAGTTCCACGCCGGGTGAGAAGTAATCGTCCTGCTGACCCGCCAGCACGATGTTGCTGAAGCCGATCAGCGCGGCCCAGCCGGTCTGGTCGAACTGCTCGTTGCGCCACGCGCGGGGAATGAACAGCGCCGACAGCACAAAGGTCGCCATCAGCATCACCAGCAGCGCCGGCAACAAGCGCAGCACGCGGCGCCGGTAGAAATCAAGCAGCATTGCGCCCAGCGACGCATTGGCGCGCGAGGCCAGCGACTGGCTGATCACGAAGCCGGACACCACGAAGAACAGATCCACGCCGGTGAAACCGCCGGGCAACCACGCCGCATTGGTGTGGAAGACCACGACGGCCAGCACCGCCAATGCACGCAGGCCATCGATGGCGGCGTTGTGGGAACGTTCGGGAGGGGACATGCGCGTGGTCAGTAGCGAGCGATCCGGCAGCATCGCCACCGGCTGCACAGTCACTCAATGGACAATCACGACAGATGGGGCCTTCGTTCAGATACAGTCAAGACTTCGATCCTGCCATCTGCTTCTCCGCGCGGTGTACCCCAGTCGACTGACGACCATTCCCCCCCTCGCCGGCACATCGGCAAGGCGAGATAGGTCGTCATTGCCGTACGCGCACGTCATCCGGCATGGAGGCGAAGCATCCATTCGCAATGGCAAGCTCATTGGAACCTGAGTTCTTCCCCATGCAGCGACTGGATGAAGACTACTGGTAGGTTGCTGTGATGGTGATCTCGGTCTGCACCGAGCCCGCGTTGATACCACTGGTGGAGGGCAGGTAGTAGCCCGCACGCAGCGTGTAGCTGGCCGTCGCTCCAGTCACTATGACAGGAATGTCCTTGTCTCCCTTCTTCAGAGGTGTCGATCCGCTCGCGCCTGCCAGCAGCACAATGGAAAGGCCCTTGGCGGGCTCGCTCGTCGCCGTGTTTTTCCACCGCAGGGCATCGCCCTCCGCAGCGGTCCCATCAAAGGAAAGCAGTGCCTTGGTGACGCCGATGCATCCGGTGAAATTCAGATTGCTGGTCTTGAGATTGTTGTTGCCCACATTGAGTGCATCGGCCTTGACGCTGTCGAGCGTGATGGCGGGGGTGGCCAGCGCACAGGTACCCGGCAACACTCGGCCACTGATGGAAAGTGTCTGGCTGCTGGCCGGCGATGCGGCCATCAGCAATGCAAGCATGGCCGGCAGATGACGGTACTGATCGATCATGGAGATTCTCCTGGAGCAAGCGAAGATTGAATGTCAGGACCTGGAATCGCGGTCTCTACCCGCAACCCGGCGTCGCCCATTGGCGTGCACAGCGCCTGGGTCCAGGACAGGCCATAGGCGTCAGGTTTGGCGGGCATGCGGTACAGCAGTCGACAGCGGCTGGGGCCATCGGCATCGACGATCAATGCTCCTTCATCCTGGGCACCGCGCAGATGAATCACGCCCCCCTGCCCAACGGCTCCGCGCGGCGTGCCGTTCTCCTCCTGCACGCGCGCGGCAAACGGCAACGGCTGCCCAAGCGCGTCCGTCGCATCGATGAACAAGGAGCGCTCGCGTCGCACTTCGAACGGAACACGTACGATGCTGCCCGCTGTCGGCGCGATGCGCCGGGAGGTCTGTAGGAGTTCCACTTCCAGCGGCAAACCGGACGGGTCAAGATCAATGCGGTTCCAGCGGTAAGGGCTGATGTGCGGCAGCAGCGCATAACCACGGCGATCAACACGGAGATCAGCGCCGGCTCCGATGCGGGCGCCGTGCGCGCCGGGCGCCTGCACCAGCGCAAATCCCTCTCCCACTGGCTGCCCCAGGGTGATCCCACCACGGTGCAAGGCGATGCTGCCGGCGGCCCCCAGCGTGTGACTGCTGAAATGCCCGGCTCGGGTGAAGCCCGCGCTGAGATGTGCGTAGCGGCCTTGATAATCGGCGAATGCAGTGCTGCTGCGTACCCCGCCCGCCCGCTGCTCTCCAGACAGTGAATAGTTGAGCGCGCGACGCTCTCCCACCGCACCTGTCAGGCTCAGCTGGGCCTGGCCTCCACCGTCAGAGCGACCCACGCGGGTGCTGGTCCGCTGCGTGCTGCCGTGGGATCCCAAGGGCAGACTGACCGTGAGGTCGTAGCGGGTGTCCTGACGACCGTTTCCCTGCCGGAAACGCATGACGGATACGCCGTAGTTGACCTTCCCCGCAACGGTATTGAAGCTCAGCTGCAGATCATTCTGGCGCTGCGTGCTGTCCCAGTACGCGACGTGGCCGCCGTCGAGATGCAGGCTGCTGCGCTCCCCGATCCTCTGTGAGAAGTTCAGCTGGTAGCGCTGGCGCGCACGTCCCACTGGATGCCACTCGTCCGAGCGGGCCGTTGCCAGATCGTGCAGCGTGAGGAAGCCCCGGGTGCTGTAACGATACGCCGCAAGCCCGAAGTTGGTGCCACTTTCTGCCAGGTAGCGCTGATAGTTCACCCGGTAGCTGTTGCCGATCAGGGGCCGCCCGTCCGCCTGGCGGGCGCGCGAATGGGTGACGTCCATGCCCAGCGCGCCGACAGGAGTGTTGACCGCCACCCCCAGCAGGCCGGCACCGTATCCTTCAGCCAGCTGCAATCCCCCGAGAGCTGTCAGTCGATTGTTCAGTCCATGCGCATGGGTGGCCTCGGCGAAGCCCAGCCGCTGCAGGACGTGACGGCCTCTTAGTGCACCGGCGGTCACGCTTGAGCGGGACGTACCCGCGCGCAGCGCCTGTGGCACCGCCGAGAAGCTGACGGTGAACTGCTGCTGCCGGCCATCGGCTTCCATTACGATCACCTGCAGGTCACCACCAAAGTTGGTGGGATACAGATCGTCTATCGCGAACGGCCCTGGAGCGACGTTTACTTCATGGATGACAACACCGTCCTGCTCGATGCGCACCACTGCACTGCTGTCGGCAATGCCACGTACCACCGGTGCATATCCGCGCAGTGAATCAGGCAGCATCCGTTCATCACTGGCGATACGCACCCCCGTGAACGGCACACTGTCAAACAGCTGCCCACTGGTGTTGCCCTCACCCAGCAACAGCTGGCTGTTCCACCCGGGAATGTCACGCTGGGCGTAACTGTTGATGGTGGTACGGCGCACCTGCCCCCGCGCATGGTTGAAGGCGGTGCGATGGCGGAAGCGCCAGCTCCCGATGTTCGCACCCATGCGCAGGCCGAGGTGGCTGCGATCGACGCCTGCACTACGGCCATGGCTGGCGCTGTAGTCCACGAACAGGGCGTTGATGCCTGGATCACGTAGCTCAACCGGCACCAGGCCTCGTGCCGCCCTCGCCTGTGCAGCCTGCGGCACGGAGATCAGCAGCTGCAGCGTGCCGCTGTCGAATGTCACTGTTGCCCCCGCGATCACGGACGGCAGGTCGATACAACCCGTTGCCCGCTCCAGCGCCATTCGATAGGTGGCCTGCAGTTCCAGCTCCCGCAGCAGATCCGCAGACAGGCAGGCACCCGCCCGGTCAGGGTCGTCGCCCGCTACGAAGGTGATGTCGCGTGTCTGCAGGTACTGGCCGTTGACCAGCACATCAACGCGGTAGTCGCCTGCGGGCATGGGGTTGCCGCGCACATAGCGACGCATATCGATGGTTCGCCCACCCACGAGGAAGCCGTCACTGAATTCAAGGCCCGTTTCGGTCTCCGCGTGGGCAGGTAACGCCAGTCCCGAAAGAGCGAATGCCATGGCCGATGCAAGCCGTGAAGCACACAGACCTGGACGCGGCGTAGTGGAAGGGATCATGCCCGCATTCCATTCATGCGCGACGCACCTCAGTAGTAATCTGCCAGCAACGTTGCTTCACCACGTATCGATCCGGTGCGCAGCGTCCCGGTCGTGCGCAGGTAGCGCGCACTGAATGGAACCGGCAGGGCACTGCCTGATGCGGCGCCATGGGTCCAGGGGGCTTTCATCCGCACAGGATTCCCTCCACTGAGGATCTGCACTGCCACACCATTGGCGGTACTGCCCGGCGCCGCCTTCAGCGTGTTTGACGTGCTGGCAGGATCGTGAACGTCCACCAGCTCCAGAACCAGTCGGCGCCCGGAGGCGGCACAGCTGACGCGCACATTGAACGACTTCTCGCCCGCGCTGCCGTTGCGCTGCAGGGTTACCGCGTCCACCGGATCCAGGTCGACGTTCTGCGGAGTGACCGCGCAGGTCTGGGCACGAAAGCGGAAACCAAGGTTGAAACGATGGAACCCACCCGTGCCGCCAGACGTCGTGCGCAGGGAGCCCGCAGGCCGGCGGGCCACGTCGTGCATTGGTCCGCCCCGTGAGAACGCGATGACCTGCACGGTGACGTTCTTTCTTGCTCCATTCAGCGAGTACCGGCTCGGAACACCGTCGCGCAGCGGAACGCCACCTTCCTCGACCTCCTCGATCGGGCATTCGGGATCGGATATTTCGCAGCCACCATAGCTGTAGCTGAAGGCCAACAAGGGCGAGGTGGAATCCATTTCGTAGGCGGCAATCGCGCGGCTCCCCCAGGGCACGTCGCGAACGTACTTCATTCCGGTCAGCTGAAGCAGCTCCTCCATCTGCGTTTCACCTGCGTCGCAGACCAGGGTCAGCATTCCAGAATGGAAGCCCAGAGTGATATCGGCACGGTCGGTAAAGGCGACGTCGAAAACGTGATCGAGCTGTGCGTCGCCCCCCGGTGCGCGGCAGGTCGCGCTCGCACTGAAAGCAACCGTCGCTCCCAACAGGGCGAGGCAGCCAGCGTATGCAGGACAGAGCGACATCATTGGCATCTACTGGGGCAAAGGCGGGGACACGCACCGTACGCGCTTGCCGAGCCATCGCCCATGCAGAAAGTTGCAATTGCCGCAATGACGGGCTTTTGCAACATTCTTCATATCGTTGGGGACTACACCCGGACAGACTCCCGCCAACCCACGACATCGCTGTCGTGCAGGATTCCATTGCAGAGAGAACAGTCCATGCCCCTTCAAACGCAACTGCTGTGCGGGGCCTTCCTGGCCCTGACGATTCCCTCCCTGGCCCACGCCGAGCGCCTGGAAATCACCGGATCGCTGGAAACGTCCACCTGTACGGTCGGCACGACCGGTGGCGCGATCACCGTGCCGATGGGCAAGGTTGATCTTGTCTCGGTGAACGCGGCAACACGTGCAGGCCAGAAGAACTTCACCATCAACCTTGACTGCAGCGGCTCCGGTGCCGCGCAGAAGGTTGGCGTCCGCTTCGGTGGTACGCAGCATGACAGCACCGGCAATCTCGCACTGACAGCGGCCTCGACAGCACGCAACGTCGGGGTTGCGCTGTATGACGCGGACGACAATCACCAGCGCATCGGTGATGACCCGACGCGGTGGCTGACGATTGCCGCCGGTGGCAGTGGACAGCTGACGTATAGCGCCTGGTACGCATCGCCCTCACAGAATGCGCAGGCCGGGCAGGCCAACGCATCCGGTGACTTCGTCGTTCTCTACGACTGACTTCCGTGGCAGCCTGGCCGGATGCGCCAGGCTGTCGTCGTCCAGCGAGGCGCCGCATGAAATTCTCATTCCTTTCGGGGCTGTCCGCGTTGCTGGCTGCCCTATTCGCCCTTCCCGGCCAGGCCGCCGTGACACTGCAGGGAACCCGCATCGTGCACGATGCCGCCAAGGGCCGCGATGTCACAGTGAAAGCGAGCAACGTCGGCGAGCAGCCTGCCATGACCCAGGTCTGGATCGACGATGGCGACAGCCACGCACGACCGGAAGATGTACGCACGCCCTTCCGGCTGACGCCGGCCGAACCGCGCCTGCTGCTGTCACAGCATGCCCAGGCATTTCGCATCACCTATGCACCGCGCCCCTCGGATCCGCCGGTGCCCATGGATCGCGAGTCGGTGTTCTACTTCAATCTGTTGGACATACCGCCCAAGCCTTCCGGAACTGCAGACCGCAACCTGCTTCAGTTCGCAGTGCGCACGCGGGTGAAGCTGTTCCATCGCCCGGCAGGGCTGCCGGGCAATGCGCGCGATGCAGCAGCTGCCCTGCTGTGGTCCGGCGATGGCGATGGCCTGCAGGTGCGTAACCCAAGCGCGTACCACGTGTCGCTGAGTTCGTTGACGCTTGCCGACGGCCGCAGCGTCGAGGTGGACATGATCGCGCCGGGAGCACAGGTACGCTATGCACTGCCGGATGGCGCAGTCATCCCAGCGTCAGTGTCATTCACATGGCTGGATGACTACGGCACACCTCGCGATTCGGAAGCCCGCGTTGAGCGGTAGACCCGTGTCGCTGATGCAGAGCCGAGCTTGCGCCCACCTTTCATGTATTGCGTAGAAGCAGCCGAGCATGACTCGGCTCTACAGGATACGAATCGTGTGCAGACCTTTGCCGGTCACGCGAAGTGCTGGTAGCCGCCGTCGGCGGCTTCGCCATCCACGTGCACGCCTTGCCCTTCGGCAATGCGGCCGATGCGGGTGAGCGGCAGGTCCAGCGATTCGGCCAGGTAGTGCAGTGCGTCGCGCTGGTCGGCGGCGGCGGTGAAGCACAGTTCGTAGTCGTCGCCACCGCGCAGTGCGCAGTCGCGTGCATCGTCGCGGCCGAGCAGCTCACGCAGCGCGTGCGAGATCGGCAGCGAATCGGCATCCACATGCGCGGCCACGTTGCTGCGTGCGGCGATGTGGCCCAGGTCGGCCAGCAGGCCGTCTGACACGTCCACCGCCGCATGCGCGAACGCACGCAGGCGCAGGCCGAGGGTGACGCGCGGCGTCGGCCGCAGCAGGCGCAGACGCAGGCTCTCGTAGTCGGCCAGCAACGTGGCGGTGGCCAGGTTCAGCGCGCCCTGCTGCCACAGGCGCAGCGCACCGGCGGCATCGCCCAGCGTGCCACTGACCCAGATGTCGTCGCCCACCTGCGCGCGGTCGCGGCGCAATGCCTGGCCACGGCCGACCTGTCCCATCGCAGTAACCGACAGCGACAGCGGGCCACGCGTGGTATCGCCACCAATCAGTGCAATGTCATGCTGGTCGGCGAGGGCGAAGAAGCCATCGGCGAAGGCCTCGATCCAGTCTTCAGAGGCTTCCGGCAGGGACAGCGCCAGCGTGCACCACGCCGGGCGCGCGCCCATCGCGGCGAGGTCCGACAGGTTGACCGCCAAGGTCTTCCAGCCAATGTCGAAGGCCCGGGTTTCCACCGGGAAATGCACACCGCTGTTGAGCGTGTCGGCGGTGACCACCAGCTGTTCGTTGGCCCGCGGCTGCAGCAGCGCAGCGTCATCGCCGATGCCGAGCAGGATGTCGTCGCGCTCGAGGGTGCGGGCGCGGATACGGTCTATGAGGGCGAATTCGGCCAGGGACATGGGGCGTTCCGGCGGGTTGCATGGATGGGCGGCGGGCGCGGATGCCGACCAGGTGAACCGGCTGGGGGGGGTAGAGTCGACTGTCAGTCGACTGCTCTCCGGTCCGACACTACGACTGCTGATCGAAAGGCAGTCGACTGACAGTCGACTCTACCGAAGCAGATTCCCGCGCCGTTCAATGAACGATGCGGGACGCAGCGGGTCAGTGACCCGATTCGACCTTGCGCCATTCCACGGCGGCACGATCCAGCACGCCGTTGACGTAGGTGTGGCCATGTTCGGAACCAAAGCGCTTGGCCGATTCGATGGCTTCGTTGATCACCACGCGGTACGGCACGTCCAGGCGATAACGCAGCTCGTAGCCGGCCAGGCGCAGCACCGCGCGCTCGATCGCGTCCACTTCCTCGATGCCACGGTCCAGGTACGGGCCGAGGGCTTCGTCAATATCACGACGGTTGTCGAGCACACCGTGCAGCAGCGCCTCGAAATACGCCAGGTCGGCGATTTCACGGGCCTGCTCGTGGGCGAACTGGGCGATCAGCGACTGGGCGTTGCCGCCAGAGATCTGCCAGGCGTAGATGGCCTGCACGGCGCGACGGCGTGCGCGCGAGCGCAGCACCGGGTCGACGCCATCGCGGCGGACGGGTTTACCGGAGGGCTTGCCCTGGGTGTTCTTGTTCATGGCAGCTGCTCCAGAAGGTTGACCATTTCCAATGCGGCGAGTGCGACTTCCTCGCCCTTGTTGCCGTGGCTGCCGCCTGCGCGGGCCTCGGCGTCTTCAACGCGTTCCACCGCCAGCACGCCGTTCAGCACCGGCACGCCGAAGTCCAGCTGCACGCGCATCAGGCCTTCGGCGCAGCGGTCGGCCACGTGTTCGTAGTGGCGGGTGTCGCCACGGATCACGCAGCCCAGGGTGAGGATGGCGGCGTGTTCATGGGCGGCGGCCAGGCGCGCGGCCACCAGCGGCAGCTCCCAGGCACCCGGCACGCGGATCACGTCGATGTTGGCTTCGGCGATGCCGTTGCCGGCCAGGCTCTGGCGGGCGCCGGCGACCAGCGTATCGGTGATGCGGGCGTTCCAGCGGCTGGCCAGGATGGCGAAGCGCGCCGATTCGGGAGTGCGAAGATCGCCTTCGTAGTGGCTCATATGCGGCTTGGGGGATTCGATAAGGAGGTAATTCTAGCGTGGATGGGCCCCGGCCGTGGCTGGCGGGGGCGCAAGGGCGTGCCGACCAACGGTCGGCACCCACCGGTGGCATGGGGTCGGCACCCACCGGTAGTGCCGGCCGCTGGCCGCAATTCCCATTACAGGGTGACCGTCTCCACCACTTCCAGGCCGTACCCGGCCAGGCCGATCTGGCGGCGCGGGGTGCCCAGCACGCGCAGCTTGCCCAGGCCCAGGTCGGACAGGATCTGCGCGCCGGCACCGTTGCGGCGCCACTGGCTCACGTCCTTGTCCTTGCCCGGTACCACCGGCGCCGGCTGCTGGCGCAGGCGGGCCAGCAGGGCTTCACCGTCGCGCGGGGCCTGCAGCACCACCATCACGCCGGCGCCTTCGGCATCGATCGCGCGCAGGGCATCGGTGGCAGCCACGCCGAAGTCGTCACGGCGCCAGTGCAGCAGGTCGGCCAGCGGGTTTTCCACCTGCACGCGTACCAGGGTCGGTGTTTCCGCATCCGGCGTGCCACGAACCAGCGCGAAATGCAGGTCGTGGGCGATGCGGTCGCGGTAGGTCACCAGCTTGAACGGGCCGAACTCGGTGTCGATCTCGCGCTCGTCCACGCGTTCAACGGTCTTTTCGGTGGCCAGGCGGTAGGCGATCAGGTCGGCGATGGAGCCCATCTTCAGGCCGTGCTCGCGGGCGAACACTTCCAGCTCCGGGCGGCGCGCCATGCTGCCATCCGGGTTCAGGATCTCCACCAGCACGCCGGCCGGTTCCAGCCCGGCCAGCATGGCCATGTCCACGGCGGCTTCGGTGTGGCCGGCGCGGGTCAACACGCCGCCCGGCTGGGCGATCAGCGGGAAAATGTGGCCCGGCTGGTGCAGGTCCGACGGCTTGGCGTTGGGCTTCACCGCGGTACGGATGGTATGGGCGCGGTCGTGTGCCGAAATGCCGGTGGTGACGCCCTCGGCGGCCTCGATGCTGACCGTGAAGTTGGTCTGGAACTGCGCGGTATTGGCCTGCACCATCGGCGCCAGGCCCAGATCGGCGGCGCGGGTACGGTTCAGCGGCAAGCACACCAGGCCACGCCCGTGGGTGACCATGAAGTTGATGTCGCTGGCCTTGACCAGCTCGGCGGCCATGATCAGGTCGCCTTCGTTCTCGCGGTCCTCGTCATCGACGATGACCACCATGCGGCCCAGGCGGATGTCTTCCAGGATTTCCGGAATAGGGGCGAAATTCATGCTGCATCTCCTTGCGGGTGCTGACCGTTGGCCGGCACGCTGATCAGGCGCTCGACATAGCGGGCGACCAGATCGATTTCAAGATTGACCGCGCTGCCCACGCCAGCGGCGGAGAACGCGGTGTTGGCCACGGTGTGCGGGATGAGGGCGACTTCGAAGCCTTCATCGTCCACTTCGTTGACGGTCAGGCTGACCCCATCCACGCAGATCGAGCCCTTCTTGGCGATGTAGCGGCGCAGCGAGGCCGGCGCGGCGAAGCGCCAGCGCTGGGCACGCGCGTCTTCGTGGATGGACAGCACCTGGCCGAGACCATCGACGTGGCCGCTGACCAGATGGCCGCCGAGACGATCGGTCGGGCGCATGGCGCGTTCGAGGTTGATGACCGCACCCTCGCCGAGCTGGCCCAGCGTGGTCAGGCCCAGGGTCTCGGTGGAGGCATCGGCCTGGAAGCTGCTGACGTCGAATGCGATGACGGTGAGGCAGACACCGTTGATGGCGATGCTCTCGCCCATCTGCACGTTGTCGAACGGCAGATTCCCGACATTGAAGGTGAAGCGGACATCGCCGCCGATGGGTTCGCGAGCGGCCAGACGACCGACGCCTTCGATGATTCCAGTAAACAAGAAACGTTCTCCGCAGGATGTGAGCGAAAAACGCCGCAAGGCAAACAGGCGCACGCAGGGCATTCGCCCTGTGGCACCGTCTTCTTTCATCCGGACTATGACCGTCGGCTCCGGCATTGGACCGGATCTGCTGACCCCCGGCCGTGGGCCGGGGCGCTCGCGGGCTCGTGCTTGCGCACCTACCGCCGGTGGGGAATTGCACCCCGCCCTGAAGACGTTTGTGTACCGGCGAACCGGCCTGGCCAGTGTACCAGCCCGGGCTGAACGGGGTCGGATGCCACAGCTGTGACGGCCGTCGCTCGCAATTTGTAAAACTTTCATTAAAATCCTGCCCTGGACGACATGATGTCGCCACGGGCAGCCGCAAGGGCAGGCCCGCCAATGGACTGAAATTCACAGGAATTCCCATGCGCAAGATCCTGATCGTGGCCGCCCTGCTGGCCGCCGCCCCGTTCACTGCGTCGGCCGACGCCCTGAGCTACACCTACGTTGAAGGTGGCTGGACGCAGGTCAAGGTTGACGACAACGCACTGGACGACCCGAAGGTCGACGGCGGCTACCTGCGTGGTTCGGTCGCGCTGGCCGAACAGGTCTACGTGTTCGGCGGCTGGTCGCGTACCAGCAAGACCCGCCATTACGGCGAAGATTCGCTGAAGCTGGAACTCAACCAGCCGGAGCTGGGCATTGGTTACCACATGCCGTGGTCCGATCGCGTGGACTTCACCGCCGATGCCGCCTGGGTGCGTCAGAACGCCGAATCGACCCTGCGCTATGACGGCGTGCGTTACCACGGCAAGGACCACACCAACCTGGGCCGCGTCACCATGGGTATCCGCGGCAAGCCGTCGCGCATGACCGAAGCCTGGGCCAAGGCCGGCTACATGGATGGCGGCAACAACTTCAAGGGCACCTGGGTTGGCACGGTCGGCGGCCAGATCAACTTCACCAGGACCTGGGGTCTGGTGGGCGAGATCTCCGGCTACCGCGACGTCACCCAGTACTCGGTTGGCGTGCGCGCCAGCTTCTGATCCAACGATCGCTTCTCGTCGAGCGATCGAACGGGCCCCGCAAGGGGCCCGTTTTTTTGGCCGGTGTGCAGCCACCATGTGACCGCTGGTCGCCATCGAAAGTACTGCTGGATGCGCTAGGCTTGCGCGCCTCTGGAAAAGGAAAACACCGTCATGAAGACCTTCACCCGTACCCTGCTGGCCAGCGCCCTGCTGTGCGCCCCGCTGATGGCCGGCGCCGCATCGGCCCAGCTGACCCCCGAGCAGGCCTTCGACCTGTACGCGCGCACCCTGCTGGAAGATGACGCGGCTGCTACCCGCACGCTCAACGATGCGCTGAAACCCGCCTTTGAAGGCCAGGACGCGGTGACCCCGACCCCGGGCGCACTGGCCAAGGCCCTGGCCGAACCGTGGCAGACCGTGCTGGCCAGCGCCGGTGACAAGACCGGCGCTGCGGCCACTGAAGCGCTGTACGCCAAGGCCCTGCGCGATTCAAAGTGCCGCGCGACCAAGAGCGTGGTCGAAGACAACGAATACGTTGAAGACCAGAAGCTGGCGCGCATCAGCTTCAGCTGCCAGGTGCCCGACCTGGGCAAGGTGCGCCCGCTGTTCGCCGCCAGCCTGGCCGCCGATGCCAGCCCGGCCTCGCGCAAGCAGTTCACCGATGCCTATACCCAGGCACTGCAGAGTGGCGCGCGCGTGCCGGTCAGCGGCACCTTCACCCTGTACCCGGCCAAGGACAATGGCTACTGGTACAGCGGCAACTTCGATGATCTGGTAGGCACCGTGGCCGGTGCACTGGCACCGTTCGAAGACTGGATGCAGGACGTGCAGGCCGCCAGCGCACCGAAGGTGACCGGCGTACCGGGCTGCGACCTGCTGCTGCAGCAGCACCGCGCCTGCGTGGCGAAGATCGCGCCGGACCAGATCAGCGGCGTGGATGCGATGGCCGAGGAACTGAAAACAAAGGCGCAGGTGCAGTCGGCCGAAGCGATGACGCAGGAGTGCAAGGCACTGCGCCCGATCGCCGAGATGATGTGGACCGACGAGTGCAGGTGAGGGCGCAGGGGCCGAACGCAGCCGCATTGGCGATATCCGGCTCGACCCCGGCCGCAGGTTCGGACGAGTTGCATGGACAGGCCTGGGGGCGGGGGGCATTCTCCCCCGCCCCGTCCCGATGGAATCACCGTGCACCGCCCTCTTCTCTGCCTGCTTGCCCTGGGCATGCACCTGCCTTTGGCAACTGCCCGCGACAGAACCCCGGAAGACGTCGTTTCCCAGCATCTGCAGGCCATGCATGAACGCAACGACTTCGCACTGCAGATGCTTGTCCAGAAGCAGCAGGCCGACCGGACCGGTGCAACCAGTGATCTCTTCAATGCTCCGCCCATGGCGGAGTTGCTGGCGACCTGGACGAGGAACATCGAGCGCCATGTCGATCCGATCGACGGCGTGGATTCGCCACATCTTGTCTGGGCGCTGCAGGTTCTGGCCAACAGCCGATGCAAGCCCTACCGAAGCGAGGCATGGCACAGTCTGACCGAAGGCATGCAGGTTGCCGACGTGCACTTCAGCTGCCGCGTGGGCGATGTCGAGCGTCTTCGGTACCTGTCCGAGGCTACGGTCTTCGATGGCGGTGAGCAGAGCGAGCAGCGCTTCTGGAGAGCCTATATCGAGACGTTGCGCGACGGCCCCTTCCACGAGATCGTTGGCACCACGCGCGTGGTATCGACCACTCGCGAACCCGCCTGGCACAGCGAGAAGTCGAGGCATCCGAATGAAGACTTCCCCTCCGGCCGCGTCGAACATGACATATACGTGGTTCTGACCGAAGCACTGATCGCACAGCCGCGCCACCTGGACCGCGCGGGCACGCGTGACGCCATCGCACAGATGACAGGCATCGTCGAGTGTGACGACCTGCTGCAACAGCATCGCCGCTGCATGGCACGCATTGCGCCGCAGGAACTGAAGGGGGTGAGTGACCTGGCCACTACCCTGAGCAAGCGGCGACAGCAGATTCCCGAGGCGGAGCTGCTGCAGCAATGCATGGCCTTGCGGCCCGCAATGCAGGCACTCTGGACGCATGAGTGCCACTAGGCCGCGAACAGCCGAACGCACTTTCAGAACCGTTGCATGGCCCATTGCGGTGTGCATGGTCAATGCTGTTGCTCTCTTCCACCGGGGCAACCGCATGAAACATCGTACAGGGTCGACCACGGTCATGCTGCTGGCGCTGATGGTGTGTGGGCAGGCCGAAGCGCACAGGCCCAAGACCTTCATCATCCGCCCATCGGTTGCCTTCGAGTCGAACCAGCTACGCGACAGGGACATCGATGCACAGCTGAGCGAAGACGACGACTGCCGTGCATTCCTGATATACCACGATGAATGTGCGCCGACGGTATTGCCGGACGAGTACGACGACGGCATCAGCCGGCGCAGGCTGCGGTCGAAGTCAACGCAACTGACGGGGGAAGCGCTCGGTGCCTACTGCCGGGACCTGCACATGCTGTGGAAGCAGCAATGGGCAGAGCAGTGCCCCGCCGACGAGGACGAGGGCACCTGACGACACAGGAGATGCCGTCATTCCCTCACGGGCGCAACAACAGTCTGATGTCCTCGCCCACCTGGCGCTGGTCAACCACACGCAGGCGGCGCTGCTGGTCCATTGCATCGATGCCGAGGCCGGCCAGCAGCGGGCGTCCGTTATCGCCCAGCAACGTGGGGGCCTGGTACAGCAGCAGCTCGTCCACCCAGCCGCCGCGCAGCAGCGCACCGGCCAGCGTCGCGCCGGCTTCTGTATGCACTTCGTTGATGCCGCGCTCGGCCAGCAGCGCCAGCACCGCGCCCAGGTCCAGCCGCCCTTCAACGCAGGGCACGCTGGCGAATTCGGCGTCGGCCGCATCCGGTGCACTCACCGCTGCATCGTGCAGGTACAGCGTCGGTGCCCCACCCTCGCGCACACGGCTGCACTCCAGTGAGCGCAGGCGCGAATCCAGCACCACGCGCAGTGGCGGCATCACCTCGGTATCGGCCAGGCGCGCGGTCAGCATCGGGTCGTCGGCCAGCACGGTATCGGCGCCGGTCAGGATCGCACCTGCGCGCGCGCGCCAGTGCTGCACGTCTTCGCGCGCGGCCGGGCCGGTGATCCACTTGGAGCTGCCATCGGCCATCGCGGTGCGACCGTCGACGCTGGCCGCCAGCTTCACCCGCAGCCACGGCCGGTTGCGCTCCACGCGCGATAGGAAGCCCTTGTTGAGCTCACGCGCCTGCGTCGCCATCAGTCCTTCGGCAACCTCGATGCCGGCATTGCGCAGCAGATCGAAGCCACCACCATCGACCTTCGGGAACGGATCGCGCATCGCGGCAACGACGCGCGACACGCCCGCTTCGATCAAGGCCAGCGCGCACGGCGGTGTGCGCCCGTAGTGCGCACAAGGCTCCAGGGTGACGTAGGCGGTGGCACCACGCGCCTCGCTTCCGGCCTCGCGCAGGGCGAACACTTCAGCATGCGGACCGCCGGCGCGCTGATGCCAGCCCTGCCCGACCACGCGTTCGCCGTGGGCGATGACGCAACCGACCATTGGGTTGGGGCGGGTGGTATAGGCAGCACGCTCGGCCAGGCGCAGTGCGTTGGCCATGTGCAGGTGGTCGAGGACGGAGAACGGGATGCTCATGCCACCATGGTACCGCCGCTGGCGTAGATCCATGCCATCAGTGCCAACCAAGGTTGGCCCCCACCAGAGCAACGGCCATTGTGCCAACCAAGGTTGGCACCCACCAAGGCAGAAGCGGTCAGCCCTTCTTCTTCTTGGTCAGGGCAATCACGTCGCCCAGCAGCTGCAGCTGTTCGGTACTGGACGGCAGGTCACGTTCCAGCTTCTCGATCTCCTCGCGGAAATCGGCAACGTCCTCGAAGCTGCGATAGACCGAAGCAAACCGCACATAGCCGACATGATCGAGCTTGCGCAGTTCGTTCATGACGAACTCGCCGACCTTGATCGAAGGCACTTCACGCTCGCCGCTGATGCGCAGCTGGTGAACCACCGCCCGCACCGCCGCTTCGATCTTGTCTTCGGCCACCGCACGCTTCTGCAGTGCGCGGTCGAAACCAGCGCGGACCTTGCGCTGGTCGAAGGCTTCGCGGGTGCCATCGCTCTTGATGATCGCCGGCAGCTTCAGTTCAACCGTTTCCATGGTGCTGAAGCGCTCGCCGCAGGCTTCGCATTCACGCCGACGGCGGATCGTCGCGCCGTCTTCGGAGACGCGCGAGTCGATGACCCGGGTATCGGCATGTTGGCAGAAGGGGCAATGCATGGAACGCCTGGCTCAGGGGGCAACCTAGATGCCACGGTCATGGCAGCGTCGCAAAGGTACCTGAGAAAGGGTCCAGCAGCAAATGCTGCCTGCGCGAAAGCCGGAATGGGCGCCTGATGCGCTCTTGGGCCGCCACTCAGCCGGCCGGGCCGGACGCCGGAGTATTCCCGCCCCAGCGCAACCACAACAGGTGCGCGGCCAGCACCAGCAGCAGTGGGCCAAACCCGAGAAAGCCCAAGGTCGAGATCTCCCCTTCCTTGAAGGTGAAATACAGCGTGGCGGCGACGACACCCAGCGCGGCCAGTATTCCCAGCACCAGGCCAATCCATGCGACCACCGGCGCCTGATGCAGGCCTGCGCGACCACGCCACAGGAAGAGGCCGCTCAGCCACATCCAGGACAGCAGGCCGAGCACTCCGGCCGATGACCAGAGCAGCAACAGCGAGTGCTCATCGCCAGTCAGATACTTGCCATCCAGCACGACCATCAACCCCAATACTGCCCCGGTGCCTCCTGCCGCCGCGGTGGGCAGGCCCACCAGCAGGCCTGCTATCCCCATCCATCGTTTGTGCTGCTGCTCATCCATGCGTTCCATTCCCTTTGATTGGCCGCGTCAGGCGCGGCGCTTGAGCCACACCAGCATGGCGGCCGGTACCAGCATCGACGGCCCCAGCAGCAGTAGTTCCAACGCGGCGCCCCCCTGCTGGAAGCCGAACCATGCGGTCATCCAGAGAACCGGCAGCGCTGCCAGCCCACCGGCCAGCAGCAGCCACCACCAGATCGCGCGCACCTGCAGGCCGGCCCGGCCCTGCAGCAGGTAGCCGGCGCTGAGCCACAGCCAGGCCAGGCAACCCGCCACGCCGGCCAGGCCCCACAGCAGTGGCACCAGATCGGGGGAGCGGTTGCCGCCGAAGGATTGCACGCCAACAACCAGGAACATCACCGCGACCGCGCCGCCCATCGCCAGGCCGGGCAGGCCGAGCAGTACCGCCAACGCGGCATACAGGTACTTGAGGCGGCGCTCATCCATGCGCGGTTACTCCGATGCCCGCGCTCGTACGGGCGGCACATCCACGGTATCGGCACGCGCACGCAGCAACATCAGCATGCCGGTGGGCACCAGCAGCGACGGCCCTGCGAAGAGACCGCTCACCACCGCCGGGCCCAACCCGGAGAAGGTATATATCGCCAATCCCAGCAACGGCAGGCCCGCCAGCACGCCCATGCCCAGCAACCACCACCAGCGTGGCGAGGCCGTGCGCAGGCCCTGCAGTCCATCACGCAACCAGATGACGCTGAGCGCGACCCAGGCCACCAGGCCGGCAAGCGCGGCCGTTCCCCAGACGCACATGACGGCAGCGAACCACAGCTTGTCAGCATCCAGCGAGACCAGGCCGATCACCCCCATGACCAGGGCGATGCAGGCACCGACGCCGCCCGCGAAAAGGCTGGGCAGGCCGAACAGCGCGGCCAGCACCACGTACAGATACTTGAGGCGGCGCTCATCCATGCGCGGTTGCTCCAATACCGGGGTCAGAGCCCTTCCCTGCGGGAAGGGATCCGACCCCTGTTTCGATCAGCCGTAGACCGGGTACTTGCGGCACTGCGCGCTGACGGCGTCGCGCACGCGGGCGATGACAGCGTCGTCGTTCGGTGCATCAAGCACGTCGGCGATCCAGTTGGCCAGGTCCACGCAGTCCTGTTCGACGTAGCCACGGGTGGTCACCGCCGGGGTGCCCAGGCGCAGGCCCGAGGTCACGAACGGCGAGCGCGGGTCGTTCGGCACCGAGTTCTTGTTGACGGTGATGTGGGCCTTGCCCAGCGCGGCCTCCGCGTCCTTGCCGGACACGTCCTTGCCGATCATGTCGACCAGCATCAGGTGGTTCTGGGTACCACCGGAGACGATCTTGTAGCCGCGCGCGATCAGCGTGTTGGCCATCGCCTGGGCGTTCTTCACCACCTGCTGCTGATAGGCCTTGAAGCCCGGTTCCAGCGCTTCCTTGAAGGCCACGGCCTTGCCGGCGATGACGTGCATCAGCGGACCACCCTGGATGCCCGGGAACACGATCGACTGCAGCTTCTTGACCAGGTCTTCGTCGGCGCCCTTGGCGACGATGATGCCGCCACGCGGGCCGCGCAGGGTCTTGTGGGTGGTCGAGGTGACCACGTGAGCATGTTCCAGCGGGCTCGGGTAGACGCCGGCGGCGACCAGGCCGGCGACGTGCGCCATGTCCACGAACAGGTAGGCACCGACCTTGTCGGCGATGGCACGGAAGCGCGCCCAGTCGATCACCTGCGAGTAGGCCGAGAAACCAGCCACGACCATCTTCGGCTTGTGCTCCAGGGCCAGGCGCTCGACTTCGTCGTAATCGATCAGGCCCTGGTCGTTCACGCCGTACTGCACGGCGTTGAACAGCTTGCCCGAGGCATTCACCTTGGCACCGTGGGTGAGGTGGCCGCCGTGGGCCAGGCTCATGCCAAGGATGGTGTCGCCCGGCTGCAGCAGCGCGAAGTACACGGCCTGGTTGGCCTGCGAACCGCTGTGCGGCTGCACGTTCGCGTAGTCGGCGCCGAACAGCTGCTTCAGGCGGTCGATCGCCAGCTGCTCGGCGATGTCCACGTATTCGCAGCCACCGTAGTAGCGCTTGCCCGGGTAGCCTTCGGCGTACTTGTTGGTCAGCTGGCTGCCCTGGGCTTCCATCACCGCCGGGCTGGTGTAATTCTCGCTGGCGATCAGCTCGACGTGGTCTTCCTGGCGCTGGGTTTCAGCGGCGATGGCCTTGGCCAGTTCGGGATCGTAGGATTCGATGCGGACGTCACGCGGGAACATCGGGTACTCCAGCAGGCAGGGAAAAGGGGTACGGCTCAGCCCTCGATTGTAGCCCCGCACTGGCCCGCTGGGGCCGAAACGGACGGGGCCGGCATTCCCGAAGGAATCCGGCCCCGTATGGTTTCGAGGGATGTTGTGGGGTCAGACCCCTTTCCGATGGAAAGGGGTCCGACCCCGGCCGCGATCCTCAGCGGCTGCTGAGCACGTACTGGGCGATCACACCGGTGGCGATGGCCACCAGCAGCATGTTGCCGCGGTCATCGCGGATCCACTGGTGCCCGTAGGGCGGGCGACGCAGGTTGTAGCGCGGGTAGTCGTTCACCACGTAGATCGGGCCGCGGTAGTAGTCGCGATAGCGGTGGCCGACCTTCCAGCCATAGCCCGGGCCGTAGGCCGGACGATAGACCACGCGCGGCGGTGCCGGGCGGTAATAGCGGTCATGGTCGCGATGCCAGTCGCGACGGTCGCGTTCCCAGTCGCGACGGGCCTCGCGGCGGTCGCGCTCCCAGTCGCGGCGCTCCTGGCGCCACTCACGGCGATCCTCGCGCCATTCACGGCGGTCGTGGTCGCGGCGATGGTCGTTGTCGGCGAATGCCGGGGCCACGGCGCCCAGTGCCAGCACAGAGGCCACGGCACTGGCCATTACTCGATTGATGCGCATGTCAGACCTCTGCTTGGTGGGTGGTGAGCCCATATTGCGCAACCGATCTGAACCGTTTCCGGCTGGAAACGCTTCCCGCTGCAGGACTGTGACCGAGTATTCAGGCGATAGCCAGCCCGGCGGCGCCTCCCGGGAGCGGCCCGGAACCGGTTCCGGCTATAATTGGCGGTATTCCATTTCAGTCTGTGCCCGCTGCCGCAACGGGATCTACCCGTGACGGGTCGGGCGCAGGGCCGCGCCTACGGAGACCGCATGTCCTCGCAATACATCTACACCATGAACCGCGTGTCCAAGGTGGTCCCGCCCAAGCGGCAGATCATCAAGGACATCTCGCTGTCCTTCTTCCCGGGCGCGAAGATCGGCCTGCTGGGCCTGAACGGCGCCGGCAAGTCCACCGTGCTGAAGATCATGGCCGGCGTGGACACCGATTTCGAGGGCGAGGCCCGCCCGCAGCCGGGCATCAAGGTCGGTTACCTGGCGCAGGAACCGGAACTGGACCCGACCAAGACCGTGCGTGAAGCGGTCGAGGAAGGCGTGGGCGAAGTGCTGCAGGCCCAGGCCGCGCTGGAAGCGGTGTACGCCGCCTACGCCGAGGAAGGCGCCGACTTCGACGCGCTGGCCAAGGAACAGGAGCGCCTGGAGGCGATCCTGGCCGCTGGCGACGCACACACGCTGGAAAACCAGCTGGACGTGGCCGCCGACGCGCTGCGCCTGCCGCCGTGGGATGCCATCGTCGGCAAGCTGTCAGGTGGTGAAAAGCGCCGCGTGGCCCTGTGCCGCCTGCTGCTGCAGAAGCCGGACATGCTGCTGCTCGACGAACCGACCAACCACCTCGACGCCGAGTCGGTGGAATGGCTGGAACAGTTCCTGGCGCGCTACACCGGCACCGTGGTGGCCGTCACCCACGATCGCTACTTCCTGGACAACGCCGCCGAGTGGATCCTGGAACTGGACCGCGGCCGCGGCATTCCGTGGAAGGGCAACTACACCGACTGGCTGACCCAGAAGGACGAGCGCCTGAAGCAGGAAGACAACCAGGAAAAGGCCCGCCAGAAGGCGATCCAGAAGGAACTGGAGTGGTCGCGCCAGAACGCCAAGGGCGGCCGCACCAAGGGCAAGGCCCGTCTGGCCCGCCTGGAAGAGCTGCAGTCGGTCGATTACCAGAAGCGCAACGAGACCAACGAAATCTTCATCCCGCCGGGCGAGCGCCTGGGCAATGCGGTGATGGAGTTCAAGAACGTCTCCAAGAAGTTCGGCGACCGCCTGCTGTTCGACAACCTGAGCTTCCTGGTGCCGGCCGGTGCCATCGTCGGCATCATCGGCCCGAACGGTGCCGGTAAGTCGACCCTGTTCAAGATGATCACCGGCCAGGAAAAGCCGGATACCGGCGAGATCGTGGTCGGCCCGACCGTGAAGCTGTCCTACGTGGACCAGAGCCGCGACGCGCTGGAAGGCAACCACAACGTCTTCCAGGAAATCGCTGGCGGCCTGGACATCCTCAACATCAACGGCATCGAGATCCAGTCGCGCGCCTACATCGGCCGCTTCAACTTCAAGGGCCAGGACCAGCAGAAGATGGTCGGTTCGCTGTCCGGTGGTGAGCGTGGCCGCCTGCACATGGCCAAGACCCTGCTGCAGGGTGGCAACGTGCTGCTGCTCGACGAACCGTCCAACGACCTGGACATCGAAACCCTGCGTGCGCTGGAAGATGCGCTGCTGGAGTTCCCGGGCAACACCTTCGTCATTTCGCACGACCGCTGGTTCCTGGATCGCATTGCGACCCACATCCTGGCGTTCGAAGGCGACTCGCACGTGGAGTTCTTCCAGGGCAACTACCGCGAGTACGAAGAAGACAAGCGCCGCCGCATGGGCGACGACGCCGCGCCGAAGCGCCTGCGCTTCAAGGCGCTGAAGTAAGGCAACCGGAAAGGCCGCGCTCGCGCGGCCTTTCTCATTTCGGTAGGTCACCACCGTTGGTGGTGACGCTTTGAAGCGTACCGACCAACGGTCGGTACCCACGTTCTGCATTCGGGTAGGTCACGACCGTTGGTCGTGACACCTTACTGTCGCGAGAAGCCCCATGTCCCTGTTCGAGCGCCTGTTCCAGCTGCAGCAGCACGGCACCACCGTGCGCACCGAGCTGCTGGCCGGTGTCACCACCTTCCTGACGATGTCCTACATCGTCTTCGTGAACCCCGAGATTCTCGGCACCACCGGCATGGATGCGGGCGCGGTGTTCGTGGCCACCTGCCTGGCCGCCGCACTGGGTTCGGCGGTGATGGCGCTGGCCGCCAACTTCCCGGTCGGCATGGCACCAGGCATGGGCCTGAACGCGTTCTTCGCCTTCACCGTGGTCGGCGCCGCCGGCCTGCCGTGGCAGCAGGCACTGGGTGCGGTGTTCATCTCAGGCCTGGTGTTCCTGGTGCTGTCGCTGACCGGAGTACGCGCGTGGCTGGTGTCGGGTATTCCCTCATCGCTGCGCTCGGCCATCGTGGCCGGCATCGGCCTGTTCCTGGCGATCATCGCGCTGCAGAAGTCCGGCGTGATCGTCGGCAATGAAGACACACTGGTGGCACTGGGCCCGTTGAACACGGCGCCGCCGCTGCTGGCACTGGCCGGCTTCCTGCTGATCGCGGTGCTGGAAGCGCGCCGCATCCGCGGTGCGATCCTGATCGGCATCCTGGCCGTGACCGGCGCTGGCTGGGCATTGGGCGACGTGCAGTACCAGGGTCTGGTCTCGCTGCCGCCGAGCCTGGCGCCGACCTTCCTGCAGCTGGACCTGCCGGGCCTGCTGCACCATGACGGCGGCGCACCCATCGCAGTGCTGCTGCAGGTGGTGCTGGTCTTCGTGCTGGTGGAAGTGTTCGATGCCACCGGCACGCTGTACGGCGTGGTCGGCCGTGCCGGCCTGCTGAAGCTGCCGGGTGCGCAGAAGCGTTTCGGCCGCGCGCTGCTGGCCGACAGCACCGCGATCGTGGCCGGCTCGATGCTCGGCACCAGCAGTACCACCGCTTTCGCTGAAAGTGCCTCGGGCGTGCAGGTGGGCGGCCGCACCGGCCTGACCGCACTGGTGGTGTCGGCGCTGTTTCTGGCGGCGCTGCTGTTCTCGCCGTTGGCAGCGATGGTGCCCAGCTATGCCACCGCGCCGGCCCTGTTGTTCGTGGCTGGCCTGATGCTGCGTGAGCTGGTGGAAGTGGACTGGAGCGACCTGACCGAATCGGTGCCGGCGGCGCTGTGTGCGCTGGCGATGCCGTTCACCTACTCGATTGCCAACGGCCTGGCGTTCGGCTTCATCGCCTATGCCGCGCTGAAGGCGGGTACCGGGCGCTGGCGCGAAGTGCATCCGGCGGTGTGGCTGGTGGCGGTGCTGTTCACCCTGCGCTACGCGTTGGAATAAGCGGTAGGCGATGCCGGCCAGCGGCCGGCACTACCAGATGGTGATTCACCTGCCATCCGGGGCGCGATGCCGGCCAGCGGCCGGCACTACCGGGTGGTGATTCACCTGCCACCTTGGGCGCGATGCCGGCCAGCGGCCGGCACCACCCGGCGCGGGGTTCACCTTCCACGCACGGTGCTCTGGGATGATGCAGGCATGGTTCGGCCCGACCTTCCCGCGGATCCGTCTTCGCCGTTGCGCCGCCGGCTGCTGCGCGCGGCGGTTCTGGCGCCGTTGGCCGCTACCCTCGCCACCCTGCCCGGCTGCTCGCTGCCGGTGCAGGTGGATGGCACCTTCCTGCAGCCGTGGCGCAGCCACCTGCAGTGGCGCCTGGCCGACTGGCAGCGATCCTTGAAGCTTGCGCATACGCTGGGCTGCCGTCAGCTGGTGCTGCAGTGGACTGGCATCGTCGGTGGCAGCGACGGCGACTGGTCGCTGCCCGACGGTAGCCTGCAGCAGCTGTTCACCGCGGCCAGCGAGAACGACATCCGCATCCGCGTCGGCCTGCCCTTCCAGCAACGCTGGTGGCAGGCGATCGCTGCCGACGACGCCACGCTGCAGGCCTTCCTGGCCGACAGCCTGGCGCACGCACGTAGCTGGTTGGCACAGGCGCCCTGGGCGCAGCAGCCGGCCTTCGAGGGCTGGTACCTGCCCTACGAACTGGAGCAGTACCACTGGGCTGACCCGGCCCGCCAGCAGTGGCTGGCGCAATGGCTGCACCGGCTGGTGCAGGCCGCCAGCGCGCGCGGCGGCGACTGTGCGATTTCCTGCTACTTCAGCCGCCTGCAGACCGACGGCAACCTGGTCATGCTGTGGCAGGCGGTGCTGGCACAGGCCACGCTGCGGCCGATGGTGCAGGACGGCGTGGGCGTTGCCGGCGCTGGCAACGTGCAGCAGCTGCAACCGCTGCTCGATCATTTCCACGCACACGGCATCGGTTTCGATGCGATCGTTGAGTTGTTCCGCGAACTGCCTGGCGGTCCCGCCGACGGCAGCGGATTCAAGGGCGAAACGGCCGATGCCGCACGCGTCCAGCGGCAGTTGGCATGGGCACGCGCCAGCGGCGCACAGCACGTGCTGGTCTATGCGCTGGAGCCATGGCTGACCCAGGACACACCGCAGGCCGCCGCGCTGCGACGACGTTGGGGCCTGCCTCAGTAGTAGAGGATGGCGGTGGCGAACAGGCCCTTGGCGCGCTGCGTATCGCCGCCACCGATGGCGAAGCGGTACTGCACGGTCAGGTCCAGGTAGGAACGCGGCGTGTTGTAGTGGTCCTCGCGGAACCAGTAGCGCACGCCCACGCCTGGCCCTGCGCCGAGTGACCAGCTGCGCTGCGTATCGTTGAGCGCGAACGACTGCGCCGGGAACAGCGGGTAACGGATGTCGCGCACCCGCGAGCGCTGGTCCAGCCAGTCCGCCCCCACCACGACATACGGCGTGACCACCCAATGGGTCTGCCCGGCACCAAAGCGGAAGCTGCGGCCGGCGCGTAGTTCACCGGCAGCGAACCACTGTTCGCGATGCAGGCGCCCGTTGGCATCGCCGATTCGACGCACCGGCGCGCCATTGGCATCGAGTGCATCGAGGGTGAAGTGCGCGCTGTTGTCATCCCAGGTATAGCCGCCCTGCGCGTAGCCGCTGACCATCCACCACCGGTTGACGTCGGTGCGCAGATCGGTGCCGTGGTAATAGCCATAGGTCAGGTAGGACATCCAGCCACCGGAACCGCTGGCCAAGCGGTAGCGGGCCAGCGTGCTGGCTTCCAGTGGCGGGTTCCGGGCCAGCTGCAGGCGGCACTGCACGGCCGCCGAGGCGGGGTAGACCTCGCCCTGGCGGGTTGCGCTGCCGAGGAACTGGCGGCGCTCGAGGCCGGCGCTCAGGCCGGTCTGGCCGAAGGCGTAGCGCATGCCGAACGAAGCGATGGTGGACGGCCAGCCGGTGGTGGAACGCGAATGGCTGAGGCGTTCGGCGCGTGCACGCGCATCCGGCGTTGATTCGCCGGTGCACGGGTCCACCGCGCGGATCGATTCGTAAGTGCCACCCTCGTCGTACAGCGTGTTGAGCAGGCGTGCGTAGAGTTCCAGCGTGCCATGCTGGTCGTTGAAGGCCGGGGGCCGCCAGAACGCCTCCAGCGTGCTGAACACCGAATCGCCCGGCGTGCTGATCGCTGCACCGCCGACATTGGTCGCCGCCTGGCGCGCACCACGGAAACCCGCCGAGGCGATCACGCCCCACTCGCGCGAGTAATTGGCGATGGCATTGCGCACGTTGTAGCGTTGGCGCTCATCCAGTGGCAGCTCACCGGCATCGGCGCGATCAATGGCGCTACGCAGCAGCGTCACCGCCTGTGGATGGTCGCCGTTGGCTGCGCTGGCGTAGGCCTGGTCGAGCACTACGCTTTTCGGTGCCCTGCCGGTGGCCTCGGCGGCACGGAAATCGGCCAGTGCGCGCGCCGGCTCATGGGCCTTCTGGTTGAGGTAGCCGCGCTGCATCAGCGCCCCCGCGTCATCAGGGTGCTGTGCCAGTGCCGCATCCAGGCGCTGCCGCGCTTCATCCTGCTGGGCACGGTTGCCCGCCGCCAGCGTGGTGGTCAGCAGGCCTTGCAGGTTCGCGTCGTCCGGCGCGAGTTGCACGGCCTGCCGTGCCTCACCGATGGCATCGGCGTAATCCTGGCGCGCATAGGCAGCGTAGGCACGCTGTGCGGCACCACCATCGCCCTGCAGGTCGGCCGGCATCAGCTCGCAGACGCTGCCGCTGTCAACGGACTGGCAGTGCTGGACTGGTGCCAGGTACGCTTCGGCACCGATGCGGGGAAGCTCGCGACTGGAGCGGATCGCCCGGCTGCGTTGCTCGATGCCCTGCTGCAAAAGCTGCTGTGACCGTGCATCGCCTTCACCTGCCGGTACCGCCGCCTGCAACGGTGCCAGCAGTGCAGCTGCGCGCAACCGATCGCCTGCGGCCAGCGCCGCATCCACCGCCAGCAGGCGCACGTTGCGCTGCTGCATTGCTGACCCCGGCGCAGCGAGTGCGGTGTCGAAGTCCTCATTGGCGAGCACGGTATTGCCCTGGCGCTGGCGCAGGTAGCCGCGCATCACCCGTGCATTGAGATCCTGGCCGTCGGCCTGCAACGCCTGGTCGGCACTGCGCTCAGCGTCGGCCAGCTGATCGCCCTGCAGCTGCGCGGTGATCAGCAGCAACCGGTATGAAGCAACGTCGGGGGCCAGCTCCACGGCAGCGTGCGCCTGCTCAATGGCGGCGGCATTCTCGCCTGCAGACAGCGATTGATAGGCCTGCTGGGCCAGCAGCAGCGCGCGTTGGCGGCCCAGTGCCACCCGCCGCGCGCGCAACTCCTCGACGTTCGGTGCGCCCAGCTGCAGCGCGGTACCGATGGCGGCGTCGGCCTGTCCGGGCTGTTGCTGTGCCTCCAGCGCCGCCACCCACAGCAGCGCCCATGCGCCCTGTTGCGGCTGCTGCCGGAACGCCTGCTCGGCCTTGCTGGCGGCGACGCCCATGTGGCCGGCGTCGTAGGCCGCATAGGCTTCGGTTGCCAGCATATAGGCCTGCCGGCTATTGCGGTCGGTCACCGTTGCGGGTGCACGCGGTACCGCTCCGGTACGCGCCGCACCTGTGCTCGTCCTGGGTGCAGCGGCCAGCGCCGGCAAGGCCGGATCCTTCAACCCCGCATCCAGTGCACGACGTGCCTGCTGCTGCGCCTCGGCACCCCGCCCCAGTTTCTGCAGCGCATAGATCTGCAGCAGGCGCAGCCGCACCACGTCCGGGCGCAACCGGATCGCTTCGCTGGACTGCCGGTAGGCCGCGGGGTAATCGCCACGTTCATAGGCGGCAAACGCCTGCTCGGCGATGCGGTAGGCGGCACCGGACAATGGCAGTGGTGCATCGGTCTGTGCCAGCACCGGCGCGGCGGCCGTGGCCAATGCCACGGTGATGACAGTGGACAGCAGCGTGGTCTTCATGCCGGCAAGGCTCCGGGCGGCGGTGACTGCAGCGTGGCCGCACGCCGGCGCTGCTCCTGCATCGCCTGGGCCACGGCCTCTTCAGTGGTGATGCCCTGCTTGACCAGGTAGTCGCCGATGCGGCCGTCGCGCTGCGGCATGTAGTCGTCCAGTGCGATCTCGAAGCGTGCGTGATCGATCAGGCGCATTTCCACCAGCAGATCGCCCAGCAGGGGCACGTTGTCCAGCTGCCATTGCCGGTCGCCACCGATCAGCCGCAGGCCGGCGTTGATCTCGCTTTCGCGGGCGATACTCTGTTCAATGTGGTTGCTGCGCGTCTCCTGCTTCAGCAGGGCCAACGCGTCTTCGGGCAACGGGCTGGCCACGGCCAGCCGCAGGGTGCCTTCCTGGCGCGGCGGCAGCGGCAGCATGCGCCATTGCACGCAGGCATCGGCACTGATCGGGAACTGGCAGGCGCGCAGGTAGTCCACGTCGATAACCGCGCGTGGCAGGTCACCCTGGAAGGCGATGGCCTCGGCCAGCGTTTCATCATCCAACCAGCCCTGGGTGAGCAGGATGCGGCCCAGCGGTTGCTGGCGGCCTGCCTGCTGCTGCTCCAGCGCCTGCTGCAGGCGTTCGGGTTCCACCGCCTGCCAGGTGGTCAACAGCTCACCGAGCTGCTTGCGGGTCTGCACCAGCTGCGCCGCATCGGGGAAGTCGTGCATGGTCTTGTCCCAGACCATGCGCTTGCCGAACAGCAGGTAGGCCAGGAACACCTTCCAGGCACGGGCGGTGGCCATGAAATTGATCATGTTGCCGACCACCATGCGCGGGATCGACATCAGCGCGTGCTCCCAGCCGTACAACCGGTTGACGAAGTAGAAGCGCTGCACGATCCGGGTCGCCAGCGCTGCGGTGGTCAGCAGCGCGACATTCATCTGCCAGGTACCGGCCTGGAACACGCTGGGAAACTGCATCGTCCACAGCCCGGTCATCTTCAACAGCCAGAACAGCAGCAGCTGCAGGAAGATGATGTAGGCGATGATGCTGACGAACGAGGTGATGATGCCCTTTCGGTCGCGCGCCAGCAGGTACTTGGTGGCCAGCGATCCGCGCCAGCCCAGCGACTCCCAGCTCTGCAGGCCGATGCCCAGCACCCAGCGCGCCTTCTGCCGGTACGACGCGCGGAAGTTGTCGGGGAAGTACTCGCGAACGCACAGCGCCATCTGCTGGGTGCGCTCGCGCACCGGCCCCCAGCCGAACCAGGATGGGCGGCGCACGCGGAACTGCACGGGGAAGCGGGCGAAGATCGACTGCATGCCCATGGCTGCCAGCCTCGCGCCGACGTCGTAATCCTCGGTGAGGCTGTCGGTGTTGAAAGGCTGGTTGTCGGTCTGCGCGCTCAATGCCAGCAGCGCGCGCCGCGAGAAACAGGTACCAACACCGGCCGACGGCACCATGCCGGACACGCTCTCGCGCACCACCAGATCCTTGGCGTGCCATTCGGCGAACTCGTCCATGTAGACCCCGGCCACCAGTTCGTACCACTCGCGGTCTAGCGAGGTGACCGGCAGCTGGATCATGTCCTTGCGCGGCAGCAGGTAGTTGTAGAAGCGCAGTTCCATCGGGTGCAGCACGTCCTCGCTGTCGTGCAGGATCACGCCGGCGAACTCGATGTCGTGGCGCTTCTCGTAATCGAAGATCGCCAGGATCAGCCAGTTCAGGCAGTCGGCCTTGCTGGTCGGCCCGTCATGCGGCACCTCCACGCGGCGCAGGCGCTTGTAGCGGCGGCGCATGCGCTCGACTTCATCGATGGTCTGCTGGTCGTTGGGATAGGTGCCGACGAACACGACGTACTCACGGTAGTCGAGCACGTTGATCATGTTCTCCACCATCTGCGCGATGACGTCGTACTCCATCCACGCCGGCACCATGATTGCCAGCGGCTGTTGCGGCCGCTGCATCAGGTCTTCCTGGGTCAGCGGCCGGTACGCTTCGCGGCGCTTGATGGTGAGCGCGCGCCAACTCTCGCGCACCCAGTACCAGACGTCGATGAACAGATCATCAAGGCTGGAGATCAGGATCAGCACGGCCACCGCCGCCGCCGTGGTTTCCAGGACGGCGTAGTAGTTGGCCAGCTGGATGTTCCAGAACAGACCGTCCACGGTGGATCAGTGCCCTGTGTTGGCGGACTTGCGGCGGCGCACCTGGGTGACGCGGGCGGCCAGCAGCGCGAACACGATCACGCCGACCAGCAGCAGCAACCAGACCATGTGCCGTTCCCACTTCGATTGTGGATTGCCATCCTGGGCAACTCGGCCCCCGTAAGGATCCTGGCGATCGAACTCGCGCACGGCATCACTGCCGTCGAGCACCGCCAGATCACCGCGCAGCAGCCGGAACGGTGCGCCGAACGACGGTGCCTGTGCACCCAGATCGCTGTACAGCACGCCAAGCTGGCCGCCGGAGGTGCCGACCTGCACCACCGCGGCGCGATCCAGGCCGCTGACATCCAGCAGCGGCTGAGGCTTCCCGCCGATCAGCAGGTGGCCGTCCTTCAGGCCGGCCACATCGACACCCGACGGCGCCACACCGAAAGCCAGCCACGGCGCACCCGGGCTGATCGCCGCACCGGCATCGACCACCTTCAGCTCCGACGCCTCTGGCGAGGCCCCCACTGCACTGGCCACCGCGATCACCTTGCGCAGCGATGCCGGCGCGTCCTGCAGCCACGTAGCGGGCACGAACATCTGGTTGCCGCGTGACAGCTGGCTGCTGGCACCGACGAAGTCACTGCCCAGCGAACGTTTGGCCAGGGTCAGGTGGCTGCTGGGCAGGATCGAGACCGGATACGCGGTGGCCGGATCGTGGCAATAGGGGCGTGCCGGCTGGCGCAGGAAGCTGACGCGGATCTCGTTGCGTGCCGACAGCGCGTAGGCCGGCACCCTGGCCACCAGCCGCTGCGGCTGGCCGTTGGCCGACAGCACCTTGCCGCCCAGCAGGTAATCGTTGAAATGGATCGTGGCCACCGCGCCCTGCCCGGCCGCATTGGGGGCCGCCGAGACATCGATCACCACTTCCTCGGGCAGGCGGCCGTCGGCCGACAGCGCCCCCAGATCAAAGCTGGCGCTGCGGTCGGCGCGGGTCACCACATCCATGGAGCCGGCAATGTTGCCGAGCCGGCTCAGCAGCACCTGGTCACCGTCCAGCTTCGGCGTGCCCGCTGCGCTGACCTGCAGGCTACGGCCCAGCGCATAGCTGCGCCACTGTTCGGCGAACAGCCCGGCGACCTTGCCCGCCGCCGCCGGGTCGACTACCAGCGTCGGACGGCCGGCAACGGCCACCACGCGGACCGAGGCGGTGGCCGCGGGCTTTTCCAGGCCGCCCATGTCGGTACCGCGCCACGCGGCGAACGCGGTGCCCGCATCGGCGCCGGTGGCGCCGACCTGTGCAGCGAGCGCATCCAGTCCCGCGCGCACGCCGGCCCGCAGCGCATCGCTGCCGATCATCACCTCGGCGGCCAGCGGCCCACTGTCACGCAGCGACAGCAGTGCCCCCACTTCGGCCAGATCCTTGATCGCATGCGCGCGCTCGCCAGTGGCCAGCGCGGCATAGGCCGGCACGACCTGCAGGCTGGCCGGGATGCTGATGCCGGTCAGGTCGACGCTGTCACCGACCTTGGGCAGCGCCAGCACCTGCACCTGCTTGCCACCGGCCTGCAGGGCCGTGCCAATGCGCCAGGCCGCGTCGTAGATGGGGGCCTGCAGCGCCTTGCCGTCCACCAGCAGGCGCACCTGCGGGGGCAGCGCGCCCCAGGCCTTGGCCACGGTGTCCACGGCGCGGCCGTCGAAGCGGTAGCTGAAGCGCGAGTCCGGCGACAGCCGCAGCACGTTGGCCGGCGCGCTCTGGTCGGCACATTGGTAGTCGGACACGATCGACCACCAGCCGACGCCGACCCGCACGAAGCCGTTCTGGCGGGGTTCGCCATCGATGGCCAGCAGCTGGCTGGCGTCACCCTGTGCATCGGTGATCGAGCGTGCGGCGATCGGATCGCCATCGACCGACCACAGGCCGGACGTGCGCCCGGCATGGCCGCGCACGTAGCGCCCGTCCAGCTGCAGCTGCGCATCGCGGGTGGCGACACCGGCCGGCACCGGCAGGTAGATCTCGCGCTGGCTCTCCTGCCCGCTGAGCACCAGCGGTTGGCGGAAACCGAGTTCGCGCAGGGTCATCTGCCGGCTGACCGTGCTGTCACCGCTCCACTCGGCGAACTGGCCGGCGACGCTGTCGGCGGCATGGGCACTGCCAACCACGCCCGACAGGACGAACGCGGCGGCGGATGCAAACAGGGGAGAGCGGCCGGTCTGGGTCATGGCGTCACTTCGCGTGGGTGGGGGTGGAGGGCGCCGCTGCTGCGGAGGCCGGGCGAGAATTCGGGAAGCGGCGTGCCACGCAGGGCGGCGACGATGCGCGCGCTGGCGCGGCCATCGCCGTAGGGGCTGGCGTCGGGATCGAAGCGGGTCGGGTGCGGTGGTTGTGCCAGTGCCGCGTTGACCGCCTCGACAATGCGCGAGGGCGTGGTGCCGACCAGCGTCACCACACCGGCCTCGACCGCCTCCGGGCGTTCGGTGACGTCGCGCATGACCAGCACCGGCTTGGCCAGCGCCGGTGCCTCTTCCTGCACGCCACCGGAGTCGGTGAGGATGACGTCGGCGCGCTGCATCAGCCGCACGAAGCGCAGGTAGTCCTGCGGCGGCACCAGGTGCACGTTGTCGAGATGGCCGAGGTGGGCGTTGACCGGGCCCTGCACGTTCGGGTTCAGATGCACCGGGTACAGCACCTGCAGGTCCGGCCGCCGGGCCAGCTCAGCCAGCGCGCGGCAGATGTCCTCGAAGCCCTGGCCGAAGCTCTCGCGGCGGTGGCCGGTAACCAGCAGCAGGCGACGATCGGGGTCAAGCATGTGGAAGGGTTCGTCAGCCCGCGCACGCAGCGCCGGGTCGGCATCCAGGCGCTCTACGGTCTGCTGCAGGGCATCGATGACGGTGTTGCCGGTGACCAGGATCTGCCCGCCCAGGTGTTCACCGGCCAGGTTGGCGCGCGAGCTGGGCGTCGGCGCGTACAGCTGGTGGCCGACCACATCGATCACCCGCCGGTTCATTTCCTCCGGCCACGGCCGGTTGATGTCACCGGTGCGCAGTCCGGCCTCGACATGGCCGATCGGAATGCGGTGGTGGAACGCGGCCAGAGCGGCGGTCATCGCGGTGGTGGTATCGCCGTGCACCAGCACCCGATCCGGACGAACCTGCGTGTACAGCGCGTCAAGCCGCTCGAACAGCTTCGCGCACAAGCCATTGAGGGTCTGGTTGGGCACCATGACATCGAGGTCATGGTCGGCGGTGATCTCGAACAGCGACATCACCTGGTCCAGCATTGCCCGGTGCTGGCCGGTGATGCAGACCACCGATTCGATGTCCGCAGCCTCGGCCAGGGCACGCACCAGCGGCCCCATCTTGATCGCTTCCGGTCGCGTGCCGAACACCGACAGGACCTTCACCGCAGCGCTCCGGACGGACGGCGCGAGGGAATGCCAGGAGCTGTAGCCACGTCTGGATCCTTTCGGCGTTCCCGTCCAACACCCGCAGGCAGGAGACGGTCACCTCATGAGGAAACTCCAAAATCGCGACGTACATCACATTCGAATGATGGTACGCGCGTCGTGGCATTGATCTTCATCGTTGGAAGATCAAGACGCAGTCAACGCCGCCCGTGGAACGGGCGACGTTGCAGTGAAACGCAGCAGTGGCCGCAGCCTGGGCTGCCTTACTCGTACTGGATGGTGAAGGTGGCCTGGCCGTTCGCGACACCCGCACCCACCGTGCCGGCCTGGGTCTGCACGTAACGGGCGCGCAGCGGCAGCGCCATGACGCTGGTCCCCGGCGCGGTGGTGCCCACGTTGATGGTCTGGCCGAAGCGGACTTCGCGCTCGGTGGTGCCGTCACGCTGGACCATCTGGATGCCGATGCGGGTGGCGCTGTTGCTGGCGGCGCTCAGCTTCAGCACGCCCGGCATGTTCGAGCTGTCCTGGTCGGCATCGAGGCGGATGCCGATCTTGCTCTGGTACTGGGCAACATTGCTGCCCTGGCAGTTCAGGCGGATCTCGAAATCACGATTGACCGCCTTGGAACCGACACCGGTGAAGCTGGTGTTGGGCACGCTGCCGAAATCGACGGCGATGTTGCGGCTGCCGGCCTGCACTTCGCAGGTCGGGCTGACCACGGTGGTGCCCGAGCCCTTGAAGGTCGAGGTCAGCACGGGGCGGCCAGGGCCATCGCCGTCGAAGTAGTACGTGGTGAAGCGGCCATTCGGCGCGATCACACCGGAACCGGTCTGCGCGGCAGTCTTGATCAGCTGGATGCGGAAGCGACCGCCGTTCAGCGTGACGGTCGTGTAACCGAAGGGAATCGAGTGCGGGTAATAGACCTGGAACGACCCTGCATCGCGGAAAAGCTTGATGCCGACGCCGGGGACATCAGTTTCAAAGGTGTCCGCAAAACCAGCAACCGGGCGCTTCTGTGCCGCGTTGACGTACTCGCCGATCGAACGGCCACCGTTCCAGTCGCAGCTGGCCACACGGTCGCGCTGGGTGATCGACTCGCTGATTTCCTTGATCACCCCGCCCACCGGTGTGCTGGGCAGGATCACGATCTGGCCCATGTCCATGGTGACGTCCTGGGCCGTGAACCAGCTGGAGCTGATCCGGCACGCAGCGCTGGCCTGCTGCGCCAGCAACACACCACCGAGCACGGCCACGGCAGCCAGCGCCTTGCGGCCTCGGGAAGAAATCATCGGCATGCTGCCTCCAGCGGGATGAAGCCGGTCTTGGACGCATCGGCGCCCGCCGGAACCTGGTAATCGACGGTGCAGCGCTGGTCGGCGCCGGCGCCCCACTCCACCAGCAGGCGGCCCTGGTTCTTTTCGCTGCGCACATACAGGCGGCCGCCCTGGCTGACCATGCCCACCGGCTGGCCCTGCTCGTCCTTGACCTGCGCACCGAACGGCATGGTGCGGCCATCCGGGTTGCGCACCTGGATCAGCAGCGCGTTGCCCTTGCGGGTATCGAAGCGCAGGTAGCTGATGGCACCGGCGAACGGCGCGATCGCCTGGCTGGTGCTTTCCAGCTCGACGTCGTGGGCCATGCCCTGCGGGTCGAGGGTGACGGTGTTGAGGCGGTACGGCGACACGTACGGCACCACGGCGTAGCCGCGGCCATCGACACGCAGGCCCGGGGCGTTGCTGACGATCGCATCGCGCGCGCCCGGTGCTTCCACCAGCACCATGGTGTCGCCACGCTGCGGGGTGAAGGTGAAACCACCCGGATGCACGACCACGCTGCCATTGGCACCCACCGAAGCCTGACGGAAGTCACGCGAGTGGCTGTAGCTGGCGTTCAATGCGGAATAGCGGCTGCGGTATTCGACGTTGCCGATCGCGGTGGTGCTGCCCTCGCGGGAATCGGACAGGGCCGCGCCATAGCTGAAGTTGTTGTCGACACCAGCCGAACCGGTGATGCCAACGCGGCTGTTGTCGTAGCCCCCGCGGTCGCGCACGCCGAGATCAGCACTGAACGACACCGGGTGGGTACCACGGCCCAGCGGCACGCTCATCGACAGCAGGTACTGGGTATCCGAGCGACCGAGTACGCCCTCTTCGGTGCGCAGCGCCGAGAAGCCGTAGTTCACCGAACGCCAGGCGTTGTTGTAGCCGACCTGGTACTGCTTGGAGGTGCCGGAACGGTCGTAGAAGTCGCGCACCGAGCCGGTCACGTACAGCGCGCCGCCACGACGGCCCAACGGCTGGTTCAGGGTCACCTGGAACTGGCTGCGCTGGCGGCCACGGGTGGTCGGATCGATGCCGCGCTTGTCCGAATCACGGCCGTACAGCGCATCCTGCAGGCTGTAGAAGCCTTCGGTCGAATAGCGGTAGGCGGCCAGGGTCAGGTTGGTCCCGGTCTCGCCGATCATGTTGCTGTAGCTCAAGCGCACGCTGGCACCGGTGTGGTTGCCGTAGTGGTCGAACGTCGTACGGGCGTGGGTGACGTCGGCGGCAAACGCGCCAACCGGCGTGGACAGGCCGACGCCGTACAGCAGCGACAGGTAGCCATCACTCAGTGCACTGCCGCCGTACAGCGTCAGCTGGTTGCCGATGCCGCGCTGGTAAGTGCCCTGCACCAGCCACGGCTCATCGGCCAGCAGCTTGTTGCGCACCTGGCCGGCGGTCAGCGAGTAACGCGACACGCCTTCGCGCAGCATCTGCGGCACCGAACCGAACGGCACCTTGAATTCGCGGCGACGGCCATCGGCTTCGATCACGCTCACTTCCAGATCGCCGCCGTAACCGGTCGGGTACAGGTCGTCGATGACGAAGCTGCCCGGAGACACCGTGGAGGAGTAGATCAGCTGCTCGTTCTGGCGCACTTCCACCCGCGCATTGGTCTCGGCAATACCGCGCACGACCGGCGCGTAGCCGCGCAGCGAATCGGGCAGCATGCGGTCGTCGCTGGCCAGGCTGGCACCGCGGTAGCCGATCGAATCGAACAGTTCACCGGTGGTGTAGGCCTCACCGATGGTGAGCATGCCGCGCACCTGCGGGATGCCGCGCTGCGCATAGGTGGCGATGCTCTGCCAATGGCGGCCGTCACCCTCGGTCCAGGTCAGGTTGGAGTCGTGGCGGAACTGCCAGCCACCCAGGTTCAGGCCGGCGTTGAGGCCGAGGTAGGCGCTGCGGTTGCGCTGGCCACCTTCGACACGGCTGTCGCTGTCGATGGCATTGAAGCTGTAGCCGACGAAGCCGGCATTGATGCCACGGTCCCACAGCGCCGGGTTGACGTAGCCACGCGCCTCGCGGCGCAGGAACACCTGCGGGATGCTCAGGTCGTAGCGCAGGTTGCCGCTGTCATAGACACCATAGGCATTGGCCATGCGCTGCTGGACCGGCACGCAGCTGGTCTTGTCGGTGGGCACGGACGGATCCTGCTGCAGCAGCACGGCCTCGCTGTCCACGCCCATTTCTTCCAGCATCGGCAGCGGCAGGCAGGCGTCGACACGGCCCTGCGCATCGGCCTTGAACTGCAGATCGCGACGGCCCTGCCAGGCACCGTTGACGTACACGTCGACACGATAGTTGCCGGCCACCATCGGGTTGCCGTTGCTGAAGGCCGCCAGGTCGACCTGCTTGGCCTGGCCAGACAGGAAGCTGGAGTTGAACTGGGCCGATTCCGGTGCACGCGCATTGGCCGCACCACTCTGCGCCATCAGCGCCTGTTCGCCGAGATTGGCCGGAGCAGCCAGCGCCCATCCTGGGCAGGCCACGCCAGCAACCAACAGGCAAAGCGCCTGATGGATCGACAATGTCAATCTGTTTCCGATCACACTGACATTCCTTCAATTCGCCGCACAGCGGCGGTGGCGGGATGCGCAGGCCAGGGGCCGGCGCGGCGCGTTCAGCCCCCGGTGCTGCCGAGGCGGATGGTGTGTTCCACCCGGCCGCCGTAGTCGTTGATGGTGATGAAGCGGACCTGGTCGGTGCCCGCCGGTGCGGCGAACTCCAGGCTCTGCTTCGGCGCGACCATCGCGCCCTTGTCCTCGACGGCCTTTTCACTGCTGCCGGTCACGGCATGTACTTCGGCCAGAGTGACGTGGAAGGGGCTCGGGTTTTCCACCCGCAGGCGGTCGCCATTGCGGGTCCAGCGCAGCGCTGCCGGTGCATCGTTGGCGACGCCCTTCAGGCCCTGCGGCCGGTAGAAAAGCTTCAGGCGCGAACGAAACGCGACCTGCAGGTAATTCTGTTCGCCGCTGTCAGCGTTGTCCGGGGACGGCGGCACATCCAGCACGTTGAGCCAGAACACCGACTCGCGGTCGGTCGGCAACTGCGCGCCGGAGAAGATCAGTCGCAGCGCCTGGCTGCGGCCCGGCTCGACACGCGCGATCGGCGGCGTCAGTACGAACGGGGCATCGCTGGTATCGGCGGTCTGGTTGGCGTCGCCGCTGTCGATCCAGGCCTGCACCAGCGCCGGCGAATCGCCCACGTTGTCGACCTGCACGGTGACTTCGCGCGCCTGCGCCGGATAGATCACTCGCGTGCCATTGACCACCACGCCGGCCAGAGCGTTCTGGCAGAAGGGCAGCGTGAACGCTGCCAGCAGCAGCGCCCGGGGAAAGAATGCTTTCATCGGAAGTACTACGCTCGAGGTATGTGGCCAGGGGCCGCGATGCACTGGCCGGCGCGTACGCCGGCCAGTGCGGGTACGGCTACGATCAGTTGTAGATGATCGTGTACTTGACGCTGCTGGTGACGTCGCCCGGGGTGGCGGCGGCAGTGGCGTAGTACTCAGCGTAGTAGTTCAGGTCGGCCGAGCCGTCGGTGCCGACGGTGACCCACTGCGAGTTGGTCTGGGCCAGGCCAGCGCCTGCAGCCTTGATCGGCAGGACCTGGTTGTTCGAGCCCAGCAGCTGCAGCTGCACGTTGGTGGCAGCGTTGGCCGAGGCCTGGTTCAGCAGGCGGCCGGTGTTGAAGTCAACGGTCGAACCCGGCTCGAAGTAGGTCGCGACGTTGCCGGCGCTGCACTTGGTCAGGTTGATGGCGAACGGGGTACGACCGGCAACGGCACCGGCGGTGGCCAGGGTGTTCTTGGACACGGTCGGCAGGTTGACGGCGAAGTCCTTGCCGCCCGGGGTCGAGATGGTGCAGGTCTTGTCGGTCACCTTGCCGTTGAAGGTGATGGTGCCGTCGGCGGCGTTGGCGGCCAGCGGAGCGGCGGCCAGCATCAGAGCGGCAATGAGGTTGATCTTGTGCATTCGCTTTTACCTAACCCTACTGAAGAGATGAGAAGTAGAGGAGGAAGCAAGGAGCACTGCCGGGCTATCAAGACCCATCCTTGCGTCTCACCTGTGGCCGGACTCGGACATACCTTCCCCTGAATCCGTGACGCAAGTATAGGCACAACTGTGATGAAAGTCTCATTATTTTTCTGAACGCCAATTCATTGACGCCTCAAATGTGACGTGTTAGGCGAAATCATGATTGGGGGAGCGCAAGGAATTTGACGGTGGCCGGATCAGGCCACAAACGACCCTGCATGACGCACCTGGTGGCGCATTCGGCATGCGCGTAAACAGGCCTTTTTAAGGCGGAAATCACCTTATTTGATGCGCATCACTCTTTGTTGGTGATGGCCCTAGCAGATTCGGAATCGTCCTATTAAAGACGGATCGAACCTGTCGCTAACTAGGACACACCGAACCAGAGAACGTGTCATGAGAACCTCCCTTCTGCTGTGCGTGGCCCTGATGTCCGTCAGTGCGCTGGCCCAAGCCAGCAGCGGCAGCATTCGTTTCAGCGGCCGTATCGCCGAGCCGGGCTGCATGACCAACCTGTCCCAGGGCGAGCTGAGCCTGGCGGCCTGCCCGCCGTCGGCCAAGGGCTCGACGGTGGCTGTGACGGCGCTGGCCGATGGCCAAGCCGCGACGCTGCGCGACGGCAAGCGCCAGGGGCAGAAGCTGTCGGTGTCGGCCAGCGCGATGCGCGCCGGCGATATCGCCTTCTCCGAGCGCTACAGCGTGCAGGCTTCGAAGCAGCAGCCGCTGCAGGGTGCCTACCTGGTGGTGGTCGACTACCTGTAAGCCGACGTGTTTATGCCGGCGGCAGCTCGAAGACCTGGCGCAGGTAGGCCAGGTAGCCGGGGTCGTCGCACATGCTCTTGCCCGGCGAATCGCTGAGCTTGGCCACCGGCTGGCCGTTGCAGCGGACCATCTTGATCACGATGTTCAGCGGCGTCGGACCCAGATCATTGGTCAGGTGGGTGCCGACGCCGAACGCGACCTGGCAGCGACCACGGAAGTAGTCGTACAGGCGCATGACCTTGGCGATGTCGAGCCCATCGCTGAACACCAGCACCTTGCTGCGCGGATCGACGCGGCGCTGCTGGAAGTGCGCCAGCATGCGGTCGCCCCAGTCGAACGGATCGCCCGAATCGTGGCGGACACCGTCGAACAGCTTGCAGAAGTACATATCGAAGTCGCGCAGGAACGCATCCAGGCCGACCACGTCGGACAGCGCGATACCTAGGTCGCCGCGATACTCGCGTGCCCACGATTCCAGCGCCGCCACCTGCGAGTCACGCAGGCGTGGGCCCAGCGCCTGGAAGGCCTGCAGATACTCATGGGCCATGGTGCCGTGCGGGGTCATGCCATACAGGCGGGCGAAGTGCACGTTGCTGGTGCCGACCAGCTGCGGGCCCAGTGCATCGCGCAGCAGCGGCAGCAGGCGCGCGTGCCAGTCGCGCGAGTAGCGGCGACGGCTGCCGTAGTCGGCGATGCGGCACTGTTCGAAACCGGGGGTATCGCGCAGCAGCGCGGCCTTGGCCTGCAGGCGGCGCTCGCCTTCGGCGAAGTCGGCGGTGGTGGTGTTGCGGAACCAGACTTCGTTGATGATCGCCAGCAGCGGCACTTCGAACAGGATGGTGTGCAGCCACGGGCCGGTGATGTCCAGTTCGATCTCGCCAGGCACGGCCTTCGACGCGCGCAGCTGGATGTACTTGCGGTCGAGGTGGAACAGGCCGAGGAAATCGGCGAAGTCGGGCTTCACGAAGCGCAGGCCACGCATGTAATCCAGCTCCGCGTCGCTGAAACGCAGGCTGCACAGGTGGTCGATCTCTTCGTCGATCTGGTCGATGTAATGGGCCAGGTCGATGCCGGGCGTGCGGCACTTGAACCGGTACTGCACCTGGGCACCGGGGTGCTGGTGGAGCACCGCCTGCATCATGGTGAACTTGTACAGGTCGGTGTCGAGCAGGGACTGGATGATAGGCATGGGGCGGATTATGCGCCCAGCAGGGTGAACCGGGGGCGCGGCCAGTGGATCCACACCATGCGTGGATGACCCTATCCATGCAGCCGAGCGTGGGCTCGGCTCTACAACGACCTGCGCAGCAGGCGCGGCACCAGCATCAGGGCGTGCGCCCAGATCGCGCCCCACACCGCCACGCGCACCGGCAGCGAACGCTGACTGGCCTCGAACTTCCGGAAATAGCGCCACAGGCCCCGGTGCTTGTGCCATTCCACGAAGAACGGCCGTGAGCGGCTGGAGACACCGCGCACATGGGTGACCTGCAGGTCGTTGGCGATCGCCACCACCGCGCCAGCCTCACGTGCGCGCCGGCACAAGTCCAGGTCTTCGGCGTGCAGGCGATAGCCGGCGTCCCAGCCACCGATGCGGTCGAACAGCGCACGCGGCATCAGCAGCAGCGCGCCAGACAACGCCGGCACCCGCTGCAGCGCCTGCTGCGGATCGCGCGGGACCGACAGCTTCGAGCCTTTGCCGGGCGAACGCAGCATCAACAGGAAATCCGGATCACGACGGCGCACGGCCTCGTCGGCATGGCCATGCTCGTCCAGCTGTTCGACACCCAGCAGGCAATCCCCCAACCGTTCGGCACGGCTGCGCAGCTCGGCCAGAGTATCGGGCTCGACCATCAGGTCCGGGTTGATGAAGGCCAGCCACGGGCTGTGCGAATCGGCCACCCCCTGATTGTTTGCGGCGGCAAAGCCGGGATTGTCCGGATTGCCGACAAAACGCACGCGCGGGTCGTGGCTGGCATGGCGCTGCACGATATCCAGCGTGCCATCCATCGAGCCGTTGTCGATCACCCGGATTTCGGCCACGTCCCGCGCCTGGCACAGACGGGAGAGACAGGCATCGATGGTGCTGCCGCTCTGGTAGGTGACGACGATGGCGGCGATGGCAACATTCAAACGGGTGGCTCCGGCGCGGAAGGAACGAACAGGTCGCCCTGTTCCTTCGGCATTATCGCCTGCCGCATGCGCTGCTGCAGGTCGGCACGCAGCCCGTGCAGCGGGTCGTGCATCAGGAAGTCCGCCAACCGAGGCACCCAGCCCGGCCAGCGCGCAGCCAGCGCTTCAAGATCGCCGTCACGGCTGACCGCCTCCCCCGCCCGGCTGACGAAGGCGGTCTCGCACAGCACGTTGCGCCATCCCAGGCCGGCCATGCGTAGGCTCAGGTCCACCAGCGCCGCGTTCCAGCCGGCGTAGCTGTCCACGTCCAGGCCCCCGGCACGTCGACGCGCGTTGCCCCGCACCAGCACCGCATGGGTGACTGCGGACGGCAGCTCGGGGTGCAGGGTTGGCAATGTGGCACAGGTATGCGCCAGCAGGGCCGGATCATGGGGTTCGGGATTGATTTCGCCCAGCCGTGGCCACGCAGCGGTTTCGCCGGCATTGCACCACGGGGTTGCGGTGGCGATGGCGGCATCGCGGGCGAAGGTGTCCTGCAGCTGCTGCAGCCAGCCTGGCGCGGGCACGCTGTCCGGTGCCAGCACCGCCACGTCCATGCCATCGCAGGCGCGCAACATCTCGTCCAGGTGGGCCACCTCGCCCAGCGGCCGCGCGCGGCGGGTGTACTCGGCCTGCAGTGGCGTATGCGCCAACCAGTGTTCCACCACCGCCTGCGCGCGCGGCCCGGTCTGCGCATCGTCCGCCAACCAGACCGCGGTGCCCGGCGCGGTGCCGGCATCCAGTGCGGCCAGGCAGCGGTCGAGCGCGGCATCGTCCACGCACAGCGGCAACAACACGATCGCCCCCATCCCGCCTCCGTGGTTGTCGTTAGCCACAGCCTAGCACCGGGAGGGTATCGGCCGGGTTGCACCGGCACCCGCTTCAGGCCAGGGCAACAGCAACAGCCGAAGCAAGAGCTGGGTTCCTGGGGTTGGCGGGGTGGGTCCGGTTGCGGGGGACGCTGCAAGTCCCCCTTCCGGGGCCCGGCCCAGCCGCTGGCGGCTGGGCCGGCCTGTGGGTTTACGGCGTGTCCTGCCAACCCACACCGCCCCGCCACCCCTCAGTAAACCCGCTGTTGCTGTTGCTGTTGCTCCAGCTCCGGCCTCTGCGGGTACCGGGCGCAGCCCGGCCGCAAACCCCCTTACTTCTTTGCGCGCGGCTGGTTCAGCGGCTCCATCGCACGGAAGCGCTGGCTGTACTCGTCGGTCAGATTCCGCGCTTCCTGCCCGTTGCGCACGATGCTCGGGGTCAGCAGCACGATCACCTCCGAACGGCGGCTGGTGCGGCTCTTCTGCCCGAACAGCGCGCCGACCACCGGAATCCGGCTCAGGCCGGGAATGCCGCTGCTGCCATCGGTGGCCGAATCGGTGATCAGGCCGGCCAGCATGATGGTGTCGCCGCTCTGCACCGCCGCTTCGGTCGACAGCTTCTTGGTGGAAATCCGCGGGTTGCAGTTGCGCTCGGTCGGATTGCAGTTGTCGGGCACGTTCGAGGCGCTGCTCACTTCCTGCACGATATCGAGGAACACCGTGCCATCGCGGGTTACGCGCGGGCGCACCTTCAGGATCACGCCGGTGTCGATGTACTGCACAGAGCTGTAGGTGCCGGTGCCGATACCGGTGTTGACCGTGGTGGTGTTGATCGGCACCTTGTCGCCCACGTTGAGCGTGGCCTCGGCGTTGTTGCGCACGAACACCGAGGGGGTCTGCAGCAGGCGTACATCGGTGACCTTGTCCAGCGCGCTCACCACCGCCGCACCATTGTGGCCGGTGAATGCCCAGCCCAGGCCTTCGCCACCGGTCGCGGCACCGGCGAAGCTGCTCCAGGAGCCACCCGCTGCTGCCGGCAGGGTCACGCCGCCCAATGCTCCCGTCAGTGCACGCCCGGCCACGGCATTGTCGAAGAACCAGTTCACGCCGTACTTCAGGTCACCATCCAGCGACACCTCGGCCACCTGGGCTTCGATGTGCACCTGCAGCGGCATCACGTCCAGCTTCTCGATCACCTCGCGAATCGAGCGCCAGGCCTGCGGGGTCGAACGCACCAGCAGGGTATTGGTCTCCTCCACCGCCGACACGCCCACGCGATCGCCTTCCACTTCCAGGCTGACGCTGACGTTGCCGGACTGGCGCTGCGGCAGGTTCATGCTGCCGTTGCCGGCACCGCTGGAACCACTGCCCGGGGTCGAACCGAAACTGCTGCTGTTGTTGCTGTCCATGCCGCGCTCGCCATCGCTGCCCAGCTGCGATGGAATCGCGCCGGGTGCCAGCGATGCCGGGCTGGAGCCGCCACGATTGCCGCTGCTGGCGAAGGCTTCACTGAGGCGCTCGGCCAGGTCGCGCGCCTTGATGTAGCGCAGCTCGTAGGAGAACAGGCGGGCGCTGCCACCGGCGGTATCGATACGGTCCAGCCACTGCTGGATCTGGTCCAGGTAACGCACCTGCGGGGTGATCACCAGCACGGCGTTGGCGTTTTCCAGCGGCAGGAAGCGGAACATGCCGGCGCTGGGGGTCTTGCTCTCCTCGCCGAACACCTTCTCCAGGTCGGCAGCGACCTGCTCGGCCTTGCCCGACTGGATCGGGAACACGCCCACCGACATGCCCGACAGCCAGTCGACGTCGAAGATCTCGACGGTGCGCATGTAGTTTTCCAGCTCGGCGCGGGTACCGCCCAGGGTGATCACGTTGCGGCCGCTGTCGACGTTGACGATCGCATTGGGCCGCGCATAAGGCTCCAGCACCTTCTTCATCTCGGTGGCGGAGATGAACTGCAGCGGGATCACCCGTACCTCGAAGCCACGCGCACTGGCTGCAGGCGCCGTGCTCGGCGCAACCGTACCGGCCAGCGCCTGGTCGGCAGCGACGATGTTGTAGCGGCCACCGCTGTAGACCATGCGGGCGTTGTTCCAGCCCAGCACCATCTCCAGCAGGTTCAACGCCTGCGCCGGCGACACCGGCTTGGGCGTGGCCAGGGTCACCGTGCCCTGCACGCCCGGTGCGATCACGTAGTTCTGGCCCAGCATGTCACCGAGGATGGCCTTGACCACCGCGTGCACCGACTCGCCTTCGAAATTGAAGGTTGCTTCACCGGTGCTGGCGCCATGCAGCGCCGGAGCCGGTGCACGTGCTGCTTCGCGGTTGATCATGGTGCCGGTGCCACGGCGGATCACCGCCTGCGGAGCGCCCTGGGCGTCACGGGCAGCATCTGCTGCGACATCAGCTGCCTGGCCGGCCTCGGCAGTCGGCGACAGATTGCCCTTGCGCTGCACATGCGGCGCGGACACGGTGCTGCAGCCGACCAGCAGCGCGAGGGCAAAGGACCAGGGAAGAAAACGCAGGCTCATGCATTCACTCTATCGGTTGGTGCCATCGCCCGGGGGCTGCGACGGTTGTTGCTGCTGTTGTTGCTGCAGCTGGCGGCGACGGGCCTGGATGCGTTCGCGGATGGCCTGCATCTGCGCTTCGCTGGGGCCATTGGTGTTGGCAGGAGGTGCCGCGGCGGCGGCTGATGGCACGCTGCTGGCGGGCTGCGGCTGCGCGGTTGCGGTTGCAGCAGCCGGAGGTGGGGATGGCATCGGCGGTGCGCCCGCCGGCGGTGGCACAACGACCGCACCCGCCGGCGGCGCGCCATTGGCACCCCGCAGTACGGTGGGCGGCTCGCCGCCCTGGCCATTGAACACGGCCAGTTCCAGCACCTGGCTGCCGCCTGGGCCGATCACCGTGGCCTGGCGCGGCGCAAGCCCCACAAGTTGCCAGCCGTCCACCGCTTCGCCGTTGAGGCGCAGCCGCAGCGAACGGTTCTGTTCGGTGGTGAAGGTGGCCATGCCGAAGTCGCCGGTCAGCAGCACGCCGGTCAGGCGCAGCGCGGCGCTGGCGGCCGGCTCGCTGCCACCGAGCAGGTAGGGCTTCGGCCTGCGGTCCTCGGCGAACAGCGGTCGCTCACCGATCGCGCTGTAGCTGTCGGCGCTGGGCATGCGTTCTGCGGCCAACGGCGGCAGCACCGGCAGCGAAGGCACCGCATCGGCATCGCCATCCGCACCTGGCAACTGGCTACCCAGACCGAAGCCGGTGGCCAGCCAGACCGCCGCAGCCCAACCGGCCAGGGCCAGCAGGAAACCGGTGCGCAGGCTGATCTGCTCAAGTTTCATCAGCGACCTCCTGTCCCTCGACCGGCGCCGCCGGTGCGGGGGCGGGTGGCGCTGAAGCCGGCTGCGGCGCGGACACCGGTTCGGCGGCAGGCGTCGGCGCACTGCCATCGGCAGCAGCCCCCGGCAGCAGGTAACCAGCCAGTTCGAATGACACATCCAGGCCGAGCCCGGATTCATTCGGCGACTGCTGGAAGCGCTGCGCGATCAGGTTGAGGTTGTCGACGAACAGGCGCGGGCTGCCGGTCTCCAGGCTGTGCAGCACCGTGGCCAGTTCGGCCACGCCACAGCGCAGGCGCACCTGCATGGCGACGCGCACGAACTCGGCGTCGCGGCGGTTGTCGGTGAGCGGCGTGCGGTTGCTGATGGTGCAGCTGCGGTTGCCCGGGCTGGCCATCGCCACCGCATCCTGCAGCTTCGCGCCGAGCGCAGCGGCTGCAGCCTCGGCGGTGGCCTCGCGCAGGAAGCCCGGCCGCTGCTGCAGTGCCTCGCGGGTGGCACGCAGGCGCTGCTCGATCTGCGGCTGCTGCTGCAGCTGCGCCTGCACGCGCTGCTCGCGCTCGCGCAGGGCGGCGACATCAGCATCGATTTCGCGCAGCGGCCGGGTGAACCAGGGGTGCACCAGCAGCAGGTAGGCCAGGCCCAGCACTGCCAGCAACAGTGCCAGTGCCAGCCAGCGGTCACGGCGTGCGCTTGGCATCGGCATCGGCCGCCTCCCGGTTCGGGGCTACCGCCGGCAACGGCTGCAGTTCAGCGGTCATGGTGAAGCGGTCGCGGCCACTGGCGGCGCCATCGGCCTGCAGTACGCCGGTCAGGTTGACCTTGCGCCACTGCGGCGCATCCTGCAGCAGCTGCACCAGCTGCGAGGCCTCGCGGCTCAGGCCGATCAGCTGCAGGTTGTTGTTCTCGATGGCCAGTTTTTCCAGGTACGTTCCCTCCGGCAGGCGCCGGGTCAGTTCGTTCCAGATCTCCACCGTACCCGCGCGCTGGCCGCGCTGCTTTTCGAGGAACACGGCACCGTCGATCAGCGCCTGCAGCTGGGCACGTTCGCTGGCCACGCCACGTGCACTGCGCGCGCTGCGCTCCACCTGGGCACGCAGTTCGTCGGCTGCCGCGCGGCGATTGTCCAGCACCTGCAGGCCAGACAGCACCAGCATCACCACCGCGGCCACGGCCAGCAGAAGGTTCCAGCGCCGCATCGGGTCGGCCTGCAGCTGACGCTGCGCGGGCGGCAGCAGGTTCACCTGCAGGATGTTGCCCTGCGCGTCAATGGCATCGACACCGGACAGTGCATCGGCCCATTGGCCCACGTTGCTGCGCCAGGCCTCGAGCTGCCGCAACGGCCAGGCCACCAGTTCGACCTGCAGCTGGCCCTCGCCCGCCGCGCCACGTTCACGCACGTCATAGCTGACCTGGCTGGATTCAAAAGGCGTCTGCCGGTCGATCTCGAAACCGACCACCGCACGCAGGCGGTCAGCCGCCGCCGCCGGCAGGCGCAGCTGCCGGCGCAGCACATCGCTTGCCGGCAGCAGCCACACCCGCGGCAAGCTGCGCAGGCGGGCTTCCAGCACGCGATCCAGTTCGGCCGGGGACAGCGGCCACGGCAGCCGTACGACCGGTTCGCGGCGCTCCCCCGCCTCACGCCAGACCTGAAGGTGGTCGCCTTCGCGCTGCAGCAGCAGGCGCGCCTGTGCCCAGCCCAGTGCCCACTGCCAACGTGCCGGCACCCAGGCCAGCAGCGATTGCCGCCACCAGCGCAGGAAACGGCCGGCGCCAGGGCCGATCCGGCCCTGTACCTGCCGCACACTGTCCTGCCATGCCGTCATCTTGCTGTCATTCCCTGCTCCCAGCGAAGCACTGTGTAGGACCGCCCGGGAACCCCGCCCGAGCCATTGCGTACCACTGCCTGCAACACCGACCGGCGTCCACTGCCGTCGGTTGCACGAGACTCGATACTATAGGTGCCGCTGCTGCTGGCAAGCGTTGTCGCACCGCCAGCGGTATCTGCGTCACGCTCCTGCTGTGCGCGCTGCGCCAGCACGGTATCCGCATCCAGGCCCAGCGCGGTCAGCACCGGCGCGCTGGCAAACTGGGGATCCGGGCGCGCCTGGCGGCTGTACAGGGTCAGGTGCGGCAGCATGGCCTGGTACAGCGGGCCGCGCATGCCGAGTATCCGCTGCAGCTCGCCAAGCGTCTCGAAACGCTTGTTGCGGGGGCCATAGGGCAGGCCTGCGGCGGCATAGTCGGGCGCTTCGGCACCGCCGCCGGGCTGCAGCAGGCTGTCCTCGTCGCGCCAGTCGACGATCGCGCCGGCCAGCTGGCGGGCCTGCGCTTCGTCTTCACCCAGCGCCTTGAGGAAGGCGCTCAGCAGGGCCACGTCGGCCAGGTTCAGGTTGATCTTGCCGTTCTCGTCCAGCACCTTGATCTCGATGCTGGCGTCATCGAACTGCCAACGATAGACACGGCCATCGGCGCGCCAGGGCGCCCGCTGCGGATCGGCGGACAGGCGCGTCAGCGCGTACTCAAGTCCCGCCCGTGCACGCTCCTGGCCACGCGCATCATCATCCAGCACCCGCTGCTGCAGGTGCTCGACCCGCGCGCTCAACGCGAACGCGCCCACCAACGCCGTCATCAGGGCGATCAGCCACAGGACCAGTACCAGCGCCGCGCCGTGCGCCCGGCTCATCGCGCTCCTCCACTGCCGCCCGCGCGCGGAGCGACCACCAGTGCAGGCCAGGGAGCGCCCTTGGCGGGCACGATCTGGATCTCCACCAGCATCGGCAGGCGCCGGGTGTCATCCCAGCGCGGCGTCCAATCAGTCACCTGCCCGGTGCTGGCATCGATGCCGCGATAGCGTAGTTGCACCGACTTGAGGTTCTCCACCAGCACCTCCGGTGGGCGCGGCGGAGTTTCGGCGATGCGCTCGCCCTCCTGCAGCAGCACCAGGTCGAGCAGGAGGCGTTGCTGGCCGCTGCGGCCATCCACCTGCAGTGCATGCAGGTAGGCACCACCACGGCCCAGATAGCCCGGTAGATCGGCCGCGAACAGCATGCGTTGCTCTTCGCCCTGGAAGAAGATCGGTTCGCGGGTGGGATCGGGCACTTCCAGCGGCGTGCGCAGCGCACCGGCCAGCTGGCGCCGCAGCAGAGCCTCGACCGCACGCATGCGTTCGCTCTCGGCGGCAATCTGCTCGCCACGCTGGCTCACCGCCATCGCCGAGCGCACGCTGGCAAAGGCCAACGCCAGGCCACCGGCCAACAGCACCGTGGCCAACATCACTTCCACCAGGGTAAAGCCTGCGGCGCGTCGCTTCATCGCGCGCTCTCCAGGTCCGGCGGCAGCAGGCGCAGGCTGCGCCAGCGCAGTTGTTCGCGTTCGCCTTCGCCCCAGCGCACCTGAAGCTGCAGCTCGGCCAGCCAGGGAGCCCCCGGCGATTGCGCCTGTGCCTGTACCGCGTTGGCGGCACGCGGCTCGACCCATGGCTGTACCTGCAGCTCCCAATGGTATCGGCCCTGTTCCCAGTCGCCCTGCTGGCTGCCCACCTGCAATGGCGCGGCGACACCGGCTTCGGCCAGCAGCGATTGCGCATGCAGCACCGCACGCGTGCGCAGCTCGGCCTCTCGGACCTGTTTCGCGCCACCTGACAGGCTGCCCAGAAGCAGCGTCAGCGCCAGGCCCAGCAAGGCGAAGGCGATGATCACTTCCAGCAACGTAAAACCACGCGCCTGCCGCTTCATGGCGCCTGCCACGGGCCGGAGCGGACCTCGCCGGTCAGCCAGCCGACATCGATGCGCCATTCGGCGCCCTCACGTTGCAGGCGGATGCGGCCACCACTGGAGCCACCATCGGGATGGAACTCGATCACGCCCTGCCCCGGCGCGGTGGCCAGCTGCGCGGCACCTTCGAACTGCACCTGCAGCTGCGTCGGCACATCGCCCTGCCGCTGGTTGGCCCCCTGCCAACGGCGACGCGCCGGTTCGATCACGAAGCGCTGCGGCTCACCGCGCGCGATGGCCTGGGCGCGCACCATGCGCAGCTGGTTGGCGATGTCCTTGCCGGCGCTGCGCAGCTGCATGCCGGCAAAGCCGCGCGACAGACCCGCGGCGGTGATCAGGCCGATCGCGGCGATCAGCGCGATCACCAGCAGCATTTCCAGCAGCGACAGGCCCGCTGCGCGCCTGCCGTGCAGGCGCGGGCGAGGCAGCCGGCGCGGCAGGAAATGCGTCATGCCCGGTTACGGCTGGTAGCGGATGTCAGCGTCGACGCTGCTGCCGCCGGCCTTGCCGTCCTTGCCCAGGCTGATCAGTTCATACGGCTGGCCTTCGCCCGGCGCGCGGTACTCCAGCGCGTGGCCCCACGGGTCATTCAGGTCGGCCGGCTTGGCGTACGGGCCCAGCCAGCCGCCGACACCTGCCGGTGCGGTCACCAGATCGTTGAGCGAGCCAGGCAGCTTGCCGGTATCGATCTGGTAGTTGTCGACCTTGGAGGCAACGGTCTGCACCTGGGCCTTGGCGATGTTCGCCTTGCCACGGTCGGCACCGCCCAGCACGCGGCTGGCGACCAGGGTCAGCACCGCGCCGATCAGCACGATGACGATGATGATCTCCAGCAGGCTCATGCCCGACTGGTTGCGCGCGGCAGTGAAGGAAAGGCGGATCGGTCGACGGGAAGCAATCATGGTCGGTCCTTTCAGTTGCGGAGTGTCGGGGTTGCGTAGGGAGCCATCGTCAGCCGATGGCATTGGTCAGGTCGTACAACGGCACCAGCACGGCCACGATCACCGCACCGACCACCGAGGCCAGCACCAGGGTGATCGCCGGCACCATCGCGGCCAACAGGCGGTCGATGCGACGGGCGCTGTCCTGTTCAAACGTGTCGGCAGCTTTCAGCAGCATGGTATCGAGGGCACCGGATTCCTCGCCGACCTGGATCATCTGCAGGGCCAGGCGTGGGAAACGCTTGCCGCGTGACAGTGCCAGCGACAGGCCGGCACCGTTCTTCACTTCGTCGGCGGCCGCTTCCACATCAGCGGCCAGCGCGCGGTTGACCAGCACGTTGCGTGCGATGCCCAGCGCCCCGAGCAGCGGCACGCCATTGCGCAGCAGGGTGCCCAGCGTGCGCGCCAGCCGCGCGGTTTCCAGTTCGGCCAGCAGGCGGCCGATGCCGCGACGCTGCAGCAGCCATCCATCCAGCGCCAGCCGGAACGCCGGTTGCCGTACCTTGCGTTCGAAGAACAATGCCAGCAGTGCGGGCACCACCAGCAGCAGCACCCACCAGTCGCGCACGAACAGGCCCAGCTGCAGTACCGCATTGGTGAACCACGGCAGCGCCACGTCCAGGCTTTCGTACATCTGCGCGAACTGTGGCACCACGTAACCGAGCAGGAACAGCAGCGCACCGCCCACCACCACCAGCAGGATGGCCGGATAGACCAGTGCGTTGATCACCTTGCCCTGCAGCGCGCGGCTGCGTTCGAGGTAGTCGGCCAGCCGCTGCAGGGTCTCGTGCAGGCTGCCACCCGCCTCGCCGGCACGCACCATGTTCACGTACAGGCGCGAGAACAGGCCGTGCTGGCGCTCCAGCGCGGTCGACAGCGGCGCACCGCCGCGCACCACGTCGCGGATGTCGGTGATCGCACGCCGCGAGCGTTCGTCTTCCGGAAGACCGAGCAGGATCGACAGTGCACGGTCCAGCGGCTGGCCGGCACCAAGCAGGGTCGCCAGCTGCTGGGTGAACTGCAGCAGCCCCGCGCCCTGCAACGGGCGCTGGCGCAGCAGCGTGCGCCAGCTGCTGCCGCCGACCACGCCGCCGTCGGCCAGCTGGGTCTCCATCGGCAGGTGGCCCTGATCCTGCAGGCGCGCGACCAGTTCGGCCTCGCTGGCGGCTTCCATCTGCCCGTCGAAGATCTCGCCGTGCGAATTGAGCGCTTTGTAGCGGTAGTTCGGCATGTCAGCCCCGGCGTCCTGCGCGCATCAGCTTTCCTCGGTCACGCGCAGCACTTCCTCGATGGTGGTCTGGCCGCTGAGTGCTTTGGCCAGGCCATCCTCGTACATGGTGCGCATGCCGGCTTCACGGGCGATGCGTTCGATCTCGCCCATGCCATCGCGGCGCATCACCGCACGCCGCAGCGCGTCGTTCATCACCAGGAATTCCATGATGGTGGTGCGGCCCAGGTAACCAGTCGGCGCCAGTGCCGAGGGCTTCGGGCGGTATAGATGGATCGGCCCTTCCGGCTGCAGGCGGCGCAGCTCGAAACGCTCGATCTCCTCCGGCGAGGCTTCATAGCGCTCGGCGTGGGTCGGCTCCAGCCGACGCACCAGGCGCTGGGCCAGGATGCCGTTGATGGTGGACGTGAGTAGATAGTCCTCCACGCCCATGTCGAGCAGGCGGGTGATGCCGCCGGCCGCATTGTTGGTGTGCAGGGTGGACAGCACCAGGTGGCCGGTCAGCGCCGACTGGATCGCGATGCGCGCGGTTTCCAGGTCGCGCATTTCGCCGATCATGATGATGTCCGGGTCCTGGCGCACGATGCTGCGCAGTGCGTTGGCGAAGTCCAGGCCGATCTGCGGCTTGGCCTGGATCTGGTTGATGCCCTCGATCTGGTACTCGACCGGATCTTCCACCGTGATGATCTTGACGTCGGCGGTGTTGAGCTGGCTCAGCGCGGTGTACAGCGTGGTGGTCTTGCCCGAACCGGTCGGGCCTGTGACCAGCAGGATGCCGTGCGGTTGTTCCAGCACTTTGCGGAACTGCGGCAGGAACGCATCGGTGAAGCCGAGACGATGGAAATCGAACACCACCGTTTCGCGGTCGAGCAGGCGCATCACCACGCTTTCGCCGTGCGCGGTCGGCACCGTGCTCACGCGCAGGTCCAGCTCCTTGCCCTGCACGCGCAGCATGATGCGGCCGTCCTGCGGCAGGCGGCGCTCGGCGATGTTGAGGCGGGCCATGATCTTGATGCGGCTGATCACCGCTGCGGTGAGGTTGGCCGGCGGGCTTTCGCCTTCCACCAGCACGCCGTCGACGCGGTAACGCACCTTCAGCCGGCTTTCGAACGGCTCGACGTGGATGTCCGAAGCGCGCAGTTCCACCGCACGCTGGATCACCAGGTTGACCAGGCGGATCACCGGCGCTTCCGAGGCCAGGTCGCGCAGGTGCTCGATATCGTCGACCGCGCCGCCCTCGCCGTCTGCGGTTTCAACAATCGCGCCCATCGCGCTGCGGCCCTGGCCGAACCAGCGCTCGACCAGATCATCGATCTCCGCACGCATGCCCAGCACCGGGGTCACCGGTACGCCAAGTGCCAGCTGCACAGCCTGCTGCGGATAGGGATCGTGGGCATCGGCCAGCCACAGCCGTACACCCTGTTCATCCAGCGCCAGCGGGCATACATGGAACTGTTTGAGGAAACGCAGGGACAGCGGCAGGCCCTCGGCCAGACCCTGGGGCGGTGAATCCGGCAGCTGCTTGCCATCCAGCAGCGGCAGGCCCAGCACCTCGGCGCTGGCCTGCGCCTGGTCACGTTCGGACACCAGCCCCAGCCGCACCAGCAGGCCAAGCAGGCTGCCGCCGGCCTCCGCGTGCAGCGGCCGTGCCCGTGCAAGATCGCTCTCCTTGAGGCGGCCACGCGCCAACAACGCATCCAGGATGCGGCCTTCAGCGTCGTCGGCAGCGGTTGCAGCAAGGGCGTTCACGTGACTCTCCTGTCAATCGGCTCGACTTTAGCAGTTACGTCGTGATTTCCGTCGCCCCGCCGCCCGCTTTCGTAAAAAGACGAAGCCCGTCACATGCGGGTGACGGGCTTCGGCCATTCAACTACCGCACTGCGCGCTTACTGCGTGGCGAGAATGCTCACACCGCTGTAAGCCGCCTCGCCCACCACCTTGATGTAGTAGGTGCCGGCAGTCGGTGCCGTCACCCGCACCGTTTCCGAGGTGCCCGGACGGGTCGAGCGCGCATCGTTGTCGGTGGCACTCGGCTCGCGGCCCTTGGCCAGGTAGACCGACACGTTGCCGGTGCCACCATAGGTGATGATGCTGAGCTGCTTGCCTGCCGCGGCTTCGAAGCTGTAAAGCACGCTGCTGCCGGCGGCACCACTCAACCCGCCGATGGCCACCTTGTTGGTCAGCGGCTTGGCCACCGGCCCGCAGTTCTCGGTGCACGGCTCTTCCAGGGCCTTGTCCAGCGCGGCCTTGGCATCGACGATGCCGGTACCGATCGGGGTGGCGGACGGAATGCTGACCGGGAACGGACGTGCCGTTTCCTTCAGCAGGGTACGCATGCCCGCCGGCGCGAGCGGGTCGCGGTTGGCGGCGATCAGCGCGCTCTGCACCAGCGCGGCGACGGCAGCCACATGCGGTGCCGCCATCGACGTGCCGGCCTTGCCGCCAAGGGTGTAACCCTCGGTGGAACCGGCTGCCGGCGGCGACGTCTTGCTGCTGGACACCGCCTGCCAGACATAGCCGTTCGGATTGCCGTCGGTGACGCCACCGCCCGGGCCGGACAGATCGATGCGGGTACCGAAGTTGGAGTAGTAGGCCATGGCGCCGGTGATGCCGGTCGCGCCGACCGAGACCACGCCATCGCAGTTGGCCGGGCGGGCGTTGGCGACATTCATCGAGTCGTTGCCGGCTGCCACCACCACCAGGGTACCGCGGTTGGTGGCACCGGTGATGGCCGCCTGGTAGGCCGGATCGCAGCTGCCGGAGCCGCCCAGGCTCATGTTGATGATCTCGGCCGGATTCTGGTTGGCAGGGATGCCGGCCACGGTACCGCCCGAGGCCCAGGTGATGGCGTCGGTGATGTCCGACAGGGTGCCACCGCAGTAGCCGAGCACGCGCACCGGCAACACCTTGGCCTTGTAGGCCAGGCCGGCGGTATGCAGGCCGTTGTTGGTGGCCTCGGCGATGGTGCCGGTCACATGGGTACCGTGCCAGCTGCTGTCGCGTACCGGCGAACCGTCGTAGCAGGCATTGGCGGTGGGCATCCAGTCACCGTAGTCGAGTGCACCCGGCACGCGGCCATCGGCGGCACGACGCGAGCGGCTGGCCTGGCTGATGAAGTCGTAGCCCTCCAGCAGGGTGCCGGCGGCGAAATCCGGGTGCTCGGGCAGGATGCCGGTATCGAGCACGGCCACCACGATGCCCTCGCCCTGCGAGACGTCCCATGCGGCCGGTGCGTTCACGCCACCGACCGGGTTGTGGAAGTGCCAGTTGTGGCTCTGGTAGTACGGATCGTTGGGCACGAAGCTGGGCGACGCATCGGACTTCGCGACGGCGTCCGCACGCGGCGACGACGCGGCATCGATCGGATACATGATGGCGTCGGCCACCGCATATTCGACGGTCGGGTCAGCCTTCAGTTCGCCCAGCACCTTGTCCAGTTCGGCGCGCGCGATCCCTCCCTGCAGGCGGATCAGATCGGCACCGATGCCCAGCTTGCGGGCCACCTGCGGGCGCAGCGCGGCACTGCGCGCAGCCGCGTTGGTACCTGCCGGCACGGCGCGGGCGATGGCCGAGTTGACCACGGCCAGCTTGGCGTTCGCATCGGCAGCTGCGGCGCTGCCAGCGCGGTACTTCACGATGATGCCATCCACCTGCTGCGTCTTCGGGCCGGACAACGGCGCATTTGCTTTCAGGTCGGCGGCCTGTGCCAGGCCAACACCGGTCAGCGACAGCACGGCGGCTGCCAACACATTGATGCGAAGGTTCTGCTTCTTGATCACGTCGAATTCCTCTTCTGGGTCATGGATCGAACCAACACTGCGGCCATCATTCCTTGACGACTCCCGGCCGGCCCAGCCGGGATTGCCGTGACCTCCCCCCAGGCCCTCGTTGCAGGTGCTGCGCCGGCGTGGGTGGCCGCCGGCGCGATGGAGTGGCTTACCAGCCGAAGCCGGCACCGACGCCGACCGAGCTGTCGTCGCTGCTGAAGGCGCCGCCGAACGTCACCGTGGCGCGATCGCTGATCGCACGCTGGTAACCCAGCGACAGTGCCGATTCACCGCCCTGGAAGCCGATGCCGACGCCGACCCGGTTCTGGGTACGGATGCCGGCAGCACTGGTGGCCATGTTGAGCATCGCCGCGCTCATCGCGCCCTGGCGGTCGATGCGGCGATCCATGTGGCGCAGGCGTCCGTCGATCTCGCCCTTGAACACATCGAAGCTGTCGGCGACGGCCTGGACGCGGCTGTCGGTATAGCTGTTGGCGGTAGCCATGCCACGATCGAGCTGGCCCTTGTTGACCGCATCGGTGGCGGCGGTACCGGCCGCCACGTTGGTGACCTGGCGTTCGTTGCCTTCGCTGCCCACCGACACCGTGTTGGCACGATCAGCAACCGAGCCCTGGCCCAGCGCCACCGCGTTCGCAGCGGTGGCATTGGCACCTTGGCCGATTGCGGTGGACGAGGCGCCGCTGGCCACTGCGCCGTCGCCCATGGCGACCGCGTTGAGGCCCGATGCCGGGGTGCCCACCGGGATGCCCGCGCCCGCCGCCGCAGCGGTCGGCGTGCCCTGCACGCGTGCGCTGCTGGCCGGTGCTGCATCGGCCGCCGCCGGTGCTTCGGCAACGCTGGCCAGTGCGCTTTCATCCAAGGAGGCACTCATTGCGCGCAGGCTGGCAGCACCTGCACGCGTGCCACCTGCAGTACGGCGGTCAATCTCACTGACCTTGCGGTCCAGCGCACCCAATGCATCGCCGACGTTGCTGTAGGTGGCGCCCTGGATCACATAGTTCGGTGCCACGAATACGCCCTGCATGCCGACGCTGGCACCGCCGCCGAGGAAGCTGGCGGCATCGCTGAGCGACTGGAACAGCTGGCCGCCATTGATCGCCTGGCGGCTGCCAGCGGCGATGCTGCCGGCACCGACATTGTCGATGGTGGTGCCCTGGAAGCCGGACAGGGTCAGGCGGTCACGACTGGCGTCGTCGTAGCCGACCGCACTGGCCGCCGTGGTCTCCACCGTGGCGATGCGCGAATCGAAATCACCGACGCGGGTTTCCACCGCGCCCACGCGCTGGTTGGTGACGTTGAGCTGGGAACCGGTCACCGCGTCACTGCTGCCGGCAGCGATGCGGCCATCAGCCACGTTGACGATGCGGCGGGTGGCCGGGCCATCGGTGGGGTTGCCACTGCCCACCGACACAACATTGGCATCCAGCGCACGCGCTCCAGCACCGATTGCAACCGAGTTGACGCCGACCGCACCCGCACCGGCGCCAACGGCCAGTGCGCCGGAGGCAGACACCGTGGCATTGGCACCCAGCGCGATGCTGCGTGCGCCCGCCGCATTGGCCACCGAGCCCATCGCTACCGAATCGGTACCGATGGCGTTCGCGGTTCCCGTGCCATTGGCGCGGAAATATCGGTTGGTGGTGTTGGCGGTAAACGCAACGGCGTCCAGCTGCCCGCGATTCACTGCGTCATTGATTTCGGTACCGTTGGCGACATTGGTGACCTGCCGGTTGTTGACGGCACTGCCGACGGACACGGTATTGGCACGATCGGCCACCGAGCCTCCACCCAGTGCGACACTGCCGGCAGCCGAAGCGTTGGCACTGACACCCACCGCCGTGGCATTCAAACCGGTGGCCTTGCTGCCGTAACCGACCGCGGTACCCAGGCGGCCGCTGGCTTCGGCATAGCTGCCCAGCGCCGAAGCGCCATCGGCCGAGGCACTGGCGCGGAAACCACTGGCCTGCGACTGCGTGCCGGTAGCCGTGGCCTGCGCACCGTTGGCCGTGCTGTAGGGGCCCTTGGCCTGGGCCCCGGCGCCAGTGGCGCTGGCGCCGGTTTCACTGGCGCTGGCGCCGCTGCCCAGCGCAACGCTGTCGACACCACTGGCCTGCGCAGCATTGCCCAGTGCGGCAGCGTTGTTGCCGGTGGCCAGTGCATCGAAGCCAACCGCCGTGGCGTTGGTGGCCATGGCGTTGGCGCCGCTGCCCAGCGCGGTCGCGCCGTTGCCGATCGCATTGGCCGCATTGCCGGCCGCCAGCGCATTTTCGCCATCGACCAGTGCACCGGCCTCGCCATCGGCATTGCCGCTGGCCTGGAACTGCCGGCTGGTCTTGTCGGCGACACTGGCAACGGTGTCGAGCTGGCCCTTGTTCACCGCATCGGTGGCTTCGGTACCGGCTGCAACGTGGGTGACCTGGCGTTCGCTGCCGGCCTTGCCAACGGCCACCGTGTTGTCGCGGTCAGCCTTGGAACCGGCACCGAGCGCAACGCTGTTGCTGCCATTGGCGGTGGCATTGGCACCGAGCGCCGTGGCGTTGGTGCCTGCCGACCAGGCATTCCAGCCGATGGCGGTAGCGTAATCCTCGGTGGCCCATGCACCGGCACCGAATGCTGCCGCACCGGTGCCACTGGCGCGCGACGGAATCAGGCCGAAGAAGGTGCTGCCGCCGATCGCCACGCTTTCCGCACCGCTGGCTTCACTCGACTGACCCACCGCAACCGCGCCGGTGCCCGCCGCCGCGGCCCCGAAGCCCACCGCCGTGGTGTTGGCACCGCTGGCAGCCGAGCCGTAGCCGAGTGCGGTGCCAAGGCGACCGGTTGCTTCGGCATAGCCACCCACCGCTGTGGTGCCATCGGCGGAGGCCGCGCTGCGGAAGCCGCTGGCAAGGGACTGTGCGCCACTGGCGTTGGATTCAGTACCGTTGGCGGTGCTGTAGACACCGCTTGCCTGTGCACGCGCGCCCGCCGCGCTTGTTCCCACTTCGCTGGCGCTGGCACCGCTGCCCAGGGCCAGGCTGTCCTCGCCGGTGGCCTGTGCGGTGTTGCCCAGTGCCGCCGCGTTGGTGCCGGTCGCCAGCGCATCGATGCCGACGGCGGTGGCGTTGGCGGCCAGCGCATTGGCACCACTGCCGAGCGCAGTGGCACCGTTGCCGATCGCGTTGGCCGCATCACCTGCTGCCAGCGCATTGTCACCCTCCACCAGCGCGCCGGTTTCACCATCGGCATTGCCACTGGCCTGGAACTGCCTGCTGGTCTTCTCCGCAGCGGCGGCTACGGCATCGAGCTGGTTCTTGTTGACCGCATCGTTGCCCTGTGTGCCATCGGCCACGTTGGTGACCTGGCGGGTGTTGCCGCCGCCGCCCACCGATACGGTGTTGTCGCGGTCCGCAATCGAATCCGCACCGAGCGCCACGCTGTTGGCCGCGCGCGATTCCGCCGCATTGCCCAGCGCGGTGCTGTTGATGCCCCCCGACCAGGCGCCACCGCCCACCGCCGTGGAGTAGTTGCCCGAGGCTTCGGTCGCCAGCACGCCGAACAGCGAGCCGCCGACGGCGACGCTGTTGGTGCCGGTGGCCAGGCTGCCCTGGCCGGTGGCGGTGCTGTAGGCGCCGGACGCTTGCGAATCGCCGCCCAGGGCCACGCTGTTGGAACCCGAGGCGTTGGCGAAGTTGCCGAAGGCGGTGGCATTGAAGGCCGAGGCCTGTGCGTAGCCGCCGATGGCGGTGCTGTAACCACCGGTGGCTTCGGCACCGATACCGAACGCTGCCGCAGCCGTGCCGCTGGCCACGCTCTCGCTGCCGACCGCGGTGGCACCACTGCCACTGGCATTGCTGAAGTAACCCACGGCTACGGCTTCTTCGCCGGAGGCTTCGGACAAGGCACCGCTGGCGGTGCTGCCTGCGCCGCTGGCGATGCTGGCCGCGCCGAACGCTGCACTCTGCTCACCGCTGGCTTCGCTTTCCGCACCCTGCGCGGTGGCGTATTCGCCGGTGGCCTGTGCATTGGCGCCTACGGCACTGGCATTGGCGGCGGTCGCCAGCGCGTTGAAGCCGATCGCCTGCGCGTTGCCGGCCAGCGCATTGGCACCGCTGCCAAGCGCGGTGGCACCATTGCCGATGGCGTTGGCTGCATCACCTGCGGCCAGTGCGTTGTCGCCCTCCACCAGCGCACCCGCCACATCGTCGCCGTTGCCGCTGGCCTGGAAGAAGCGGCTGGTGGTTGCTGCGGTACTTGCCACCGCATCCAGCTGTGCCTTGTTCACCGCATCGGTGGCCTGGGTACCGGCGGCGACGTTGGTGACCTGGCGCTCGTTGCCGCTGCTGCCCACCGACACCGTGCGTGCGCGGTTGGCGACCGAGCCCGCGCCGAGTGCGACGGCGTTGCTGGCACTGGCATTGCTGCCCGCACCCAGCGCGATCGCACTTTCGCCGCCGGCCACCGTGTTGGTGCCGATGGCGATGCTGTTGATGCTGTTGCCCAGTGCCTGGAAGCCCAGCGCCACGCTGTTGTCGCCATAGCCGAAGGCACCACGGCCGACTGCGGTGGCGCTGGTTCCGTTGGCCCAGCTGTTGTAACCGATCGACGTGGCGCCAGCGCCGCTGGCCCACGCCGCGTTGCCGAACGCCGAGGCATTGGTGGCGGTCGCCCACGCACCGGAACCAAAGGCGCTGGCGCCGCTGGCGGTGGCCCAGCTGTAGCCGCCCACCGCGGTACTGTCATCGCTGCTGGCAAACGCACTGTCACCCACCGCCACCGCATACGCGCCGGTGGCGCGCGACTTGCCGCCGGCGGCGAAGCTGTTGTCACCACTGGCCTTGGCCGCATTGCCGAAGGCGCTGCTGGCTGCACCGCTGGCCTGCGCAGCGCTGCCGACCGCCGTGGCATCGGCCACGGCCGTGGTACCCACCTGCTGCGCCTTGCCATCTGCACCGATGATGGGTTGGTTGAACTCGTCGTAGGCCTGGCCCAGGCCACCGATGGCGACACCGCCATTGCCGGTGGCCGTGCTGTTGCGGCCCACCGCCACGCTGTCATCGCCGATGGCCGACGCGGCCGCGCCATGTGCAACCGCGCCGGCACCGATCGCATTGCTCGACGAACCGGCCGCGATGGCACCCTCGCCTTCCGCCAGCGCACCGGCATCACTGCCAGCTTCAGGCTGGGCCTGGAAGAAGCGCGCGGTGCTGTCGGCGGTGCTGGCCACCGCATCCAGCTGCGCCTTGTTCACCGCATCGGTGGCTTCACTGCCGGCTGCAACGCTGGTGATCTGCCGCTCGTTGCCGGCACTGCCGACGGCCACGCTGTTGGCACGCACCGCTTCGGAGTTCGCGCCCAGCGCGACGCTGTTGGCGCCGCGTGCCGTAGCGTAGTAGCCCACTGCGGTGCTCTGCGCACCACTGGCCCAGGTCTGCGCGCCAAGCGCGCTGGCGTTCTCGCCCGGCGCATAGGCGAAGTAGCCCACCGCAGTGGCTTCGGCGCCGGAGGCTTCGCTGAGGCTGCCGTTGGCCACGGCACGGTCGCCGCTGGCGATGGCGCCGGCACCCACCGCGGTCGCGGCTTCACCACTGGCCTGTGTCTGTACGAAGAAGCCCAGGCCGGGAATCAGGTCGGCCGGGCCACCAATGGCGACGCTGCTGGTGCCCGTGGCATTGCTCTGCGTACCCAATGCCGTGGAGTAATCACCGATGGCATTGGAGACCGCACCGAACGCCGACGCCTGCGCGCCGGACGCATAGGCCCCCACGCCATAGGACGACGCGGCAAAACCGCTGGCATCGGCACTGGCGCCGACGGCCGTGCCACCCACACCGGCACTGGTGGCGCCGGTGACCACCGGCACGCCACCACTGGTGATCAGCGGGTTGCCGTTGGCATCCACCGCAGCGCCACCGACGGCCACGCTGCCCGGTCCGTTGGCCTGCGCGTTGTTGCCGAATGCTGCGCTGTTCTGGCCCGAGGCCAGTGCGTTGTTGCCCACCGCAGTCGCGTTCTGCGCAACGGCAGTGGCACCGGCACCGACCGCCGTGGTGCCAGTGCCGATGGCATTGGCGGCCTCGCCTGCGGCCAGCGCGTCGTCACCTTCAGCCAGCGCACCGGCATCGCTGTTGCTGCTGCCGGTGGCCTGGAAGCGCTTGGCGGTGGCATCGGCCACTGCGGCAACATCCTTCAACTGGCCAACGTTGACCGCATCGGTATCTTCGGTGCCGGCGGCAACGCTGGTGATCTGGCGGGTCAGGCCATATCCGGCGGCACCGACGGACACGGTATCGACACGGTCAGCCAGCGAACCGGCGCCCAACGCCACGCTGCCGGTAGCGACCGCGGCCGAATTGGAGCCCAGCGCGGTGCTGTATTCACCGACGGCCGTGCTGAACGCACCGACTGCAATCGAGGCTTCGTTGGCAGCCGTGGCGCCGCGGCCCAATGCGGTACTGCCGGGGCCCATCGCTACGGCACCGCCACCGACGGCGGTCGCGCCATCGGCGGTGGCTTCGGACAGTGCACCCAGTGCCGTTGCTGCACCGTTTTCGCTGGCGGCGTACGCGCTGGCACCGACGGCGGTATCGCCAAGGCCGAACGCTGCTGCGCTTTGCCCGACCACCACGCTGGCATCGCCGATCGCCAGCGCGCCCTGGCCGAATGCGCTGGCGCCGATGCCTGCAGCAATGGCCTGGGTACCGATGGCAGTGGTGGCGTTGGCCAGCGACTGCGCACCGGCACCGGCGGCCAGTGCGCCCTCGCCCTCGATCTTCGCCGCGTCGCTGTCATCGCCTGCGCCGTCGGCCTTGAAGTACCGGTTGCCGTCGGCGGCCACGTCGGCCAGCGCGGCCTGCGTGGCGCGCGCCTGCGCGTCCAGCTGCGCCTTGTTCACTGCGTCGGTCGCCTGCGTGCCTGCGGCGACATTGGTGACCTGCCGTTCCTTGCCTGCATCGCCGACGGAGACGGTGTTGGCACGCGTGGCTTTGGAGCCGGCGCCCAGCGCCACGCTGTTGGCCGCACTGGCACTGCTGTTGCTGCCGATCGCCACCGCATTGCTGCCCTTGGCCGTGGCCGAGCCTTCGATCAGGCACTTTTCGAGCAGCTTGCCGCTGAATGCCACGCAGGTGGCGCTACCGCCGATCTGCACCGACTGTGCGGTGGCAGAGCCACTCATGCCCAATCCCAATACCAGGCCCAGTGCCACCGCCAGCAGTGCGGGCGTGGCCTGTGTCGCACCGCGGCGCTGGTCGACGACCCCACCGCTGCTGCTGTCGGAGGAAGCCAGTTCCGAGGCCACCACCAACTGACCCAATGCTTTGTTCCAGACCTTGCGATAAATCCGATTCATCGGTACGGCTCCTGATTGGACTGGTTTTGGGCAAAGCAACGCCACCGCTGGGCTTTCCGGCCCAACGTCCCCTGGGGGCGTTTATTCGCGTGATTTACTGCGGGGTATTGCCGAACGGCGCGCAGCGACAGAAAACCGAGCGCGTGCGCCAACCGGTTACTGCGAAATGAATGATTTTGAAACGGGGTTCAAGTGTTAACGGCAACTTTGCAGATCGTCAAGACTTTGACACGACAAATCCTATTGCCGTGAAGCAGTTCACTCTTTTCCCTGTTTATGAAAGGATTTTGTTAGCGACGCGTGACGCAACCCTGTCGCCTGAAAATCCATGTAACTCGCGGGTGCATCAGGATTTTCACACGCGCAAAGAAAAAACCCGCCGATCAACGGCGGGTTTTTCCATACGCAACGGCATTGAAGCCTGCGCGGTGTGGTGCGATCAGCCGCACCACACCCGCGCGTTGCGGAACATGCGCATCCACGGCGAATCACCCTGCCACTCGGCCGGGGCCCAGCTCATGTTGAGCGCGCGCGGGGTGCGTTCCGGGTGCGGCATCATGATGGTCACGCGGCCGTCGCTGCTGGTCAGGCCGGTGATGCCGTCCGGCGAACCGTTCGGATTCAGCGGGTACTGGCTGGCCACGTTGCCGTGGCCATCGATATAGCGCAGCGAAACACGGGCCGCGGCCTGGTCGACCGCGTTGTCGAACACCGCCTGGCCTTCGCCATGCGCCACTGCTACCTGCAGGCGCGAACCGGCCATGCCACGCAGCAGGATCGACGGAGATTCCACCACTTCCAGCAGCGCGGTACGGGCTTCGAACTGCTCGCTGGCATTGCGGCGGAACTGCGGCCAGTGTTCGGCACCGGGAATGATGTCCTTCAGCTGGCTCATCATCTGGCAGCCGTTGCACACGCCCAGGGCGAAGCTGTCCTCGCGCGCGAAGAACGCGGCGAAGGCATCACGCAGCGCGCTGCGCTCCAGGATCGAGGTGGCCCAGCCACGACCAGCGCCAAGCACGTCGCCGTAACTGAAGCCGCCGCAGGCGACCAGGCCGGTGAAGTCCTGCAGGGCGACGCGGCCTTCGATCAGGTCGCTCATGTGCACATCGAAGGGCCGGAAGCCGGCACGTTCGAAGATGTTCGCCATTTCGATCTGGCCGTTGACGCCCTGCTCGCGCAGCACGGCCACGCGCGGACGCGCACCGGTGCTGATGAACGGGGCGGCCACGTCTTCATTGATGTCGAAGCTGAGCTTGGGCTTCAGGCCCGGTGCGTTGAAGGCACGGGCGATCTCACGCTCGGCGTCGGCGTTGGCCGGGTTGTCGCGGCGCTTCTGCATCGCGTGGGTGACCGACCACCATGCGTCGAACAGCAACTCCCAGCGCCATTCAGCCAGGTTCTCGCCAGCCAGCGACACGCGCACCACCGGTGCGGTGGTCGGCTTGGCGATGCGCTGCGCGCACTCGGTCAGTGCATGGCGCTCGACCAGATCGGCGAACGCTGCGCGGTCTTCGCGTGCGATCTGCACCACCGCGCCCAGCTCTTCGTTGAACAGGCTGCGGAATGGATCGTCGCCCCAGGCATCGAGGGTGATGTCCAGCCCCAGGCGCGACGTGAAGGCCATTTCGCACAGCGCGGCGAAGGCACCGCCGTCGCTGCGGTCGTGGTAGGCCAGCAGCAGGCCGGCCTGGCGCGCATCGCGGATCAGCTCGAAGAAGCCACGCAGGCGCTGCGGGTCGTCCAGATCCGGGGCAGCGCCGGCGAACGCCGGCAGGTCACCGTGGTCGGCATGCACCTGGGCCAGGATGGAACCGCCCAGGCGCTGCTTGCCGGCGCCAAGGCCGATCAGCCACAGCTCGCTTTCCACGTCGCGGTCGAGCAGCGGGGTCAGCTGCTGGCGCACATCGGCGACCGGTGCGAACGCAGAGATCACCAGCGACACCGGCGACACGCTCTTGTGCGCTTGGCCCTGGTCGTGCCACTGCGCCTGCATCGACAGCGAGTCCTTGCCCACCGGAATGCTGATGTCCAGCTGCGGGCACAGTTCCATGCCCACGGCCTTCACCGCGTCGTACAGCAGCGCGTCTTCGCCGGGGTGGCCGGCCGCGGCCATCCAGTTCGCCGACAGTTTGATCTCATCCAGCGCATCGACCGGGGCCGCGCACAGGTTGGTCAACGCTTCGCCGACGGCCATGCGTGCCGAAGCCGCCGCATCGAGCAGGGCCAGCGGGGTGCGCTCGCCGATCGACATCGCCTCGCCGGCCACGCCGTCGAAGTCGGCCACGGTGATGGCCACATCGGCCACCGGCAGCTGCCACGGGCCAACCATCTGTTCGCGTGCGGTCAGACCACCGACGCTGCGGTCACCGATGGTGACCAGGAAGTTCTTCGAGGCCACCGTCGGGTGCGCAAGCACGCGCAGACCCGCTTCCTGCAGGTCCAGGCCTGCGGTCTTCAGCGCCGGCCAGCGCGGTGCCGGCGGGTGTGCGGTATCGCGGTGCATCTTCGGCGGCTTGCCGAACAGCACGTCCATCGGCAGGTCGATCGGCGCATCGGCCGGGGTGTGGCCCGGCACGGCGCCATAGGCCACCACCAGGTGTTGCTCGGCGGTGGCCACGCCGACCGCAGCGAACGGGCAGCGCTCGCGGGCGCACAGCGCGGCGAACTCGGCCAGGCGCTCCTGGGCGACGCCGAGCACGTAGCGTTCCTGCGATTCGTTGCACCACAGCTGCATCGGCGACAGCGACGGATCATCGGTGGGCACCTTGCCCAGATCGATCACGCCACCGACCTTGGAGTCGTGCAGCAGCTCGGGGATGGCATTGGACAGGCCACCGGCACCGACGTCGTGGAAGAACTTGATCGGGTTGTTGCTGCCCATCGCCACGCAGCGGTCGATGACCTCCTGGCAGCGGCGCTCCATTTCCGGGTTGTCGCGCTGCACGCTGGCGAAATCCAGGTCCTCGGCGCTTTCGCCGGAGGCCACCGAACTGGCGGCACCGCCGCCCAGGCCGATCAGCATCGCCGGGCCACCGAGCACGATGACCGCATCACCGGGCTGCAGCTGGATCTTGTCGACCTGGGTACGGTCGATGGCGCCGAGGCCGCCGGCCAGCATGATCGGCTTGTCGTAGGCACGCACCAGATCGGCGCCTTCCGGCAGCTCGAAGCTGCGGAAGTAGCCAAGCAGGTTCGGGCGGCCGAACTCGTTGTTGAACGCGGCGCCGCCGAGCGGACCATCGGTCATGATTTCCAGCGCGGGCGCCATGCGCGGGTTCAGCGCGCGCGGCGCCTCCCACGGCTGCGGCAGCTCGGGAATACGCAGGTGCGAGACCGAGAAGCCGGTCAGGCCCGCCTTCGGCTTGCCGCCACGGCCGGTCGCGCCTTCGTCGCGGATTTCACCACCGGCGCCGGTCGAGGCGCCCGGGAACGGTGCGATGGCGGTCGGGTGGTTGTGGGTCTCCACCTTGATCTGGAACGCGCTGGGCACCTGCGGTTCACGACGGTACTCGCCGCTGGCCGGATCGGGGCGGTAGCGCGACGCCGGATGGCCTTCGATCACCGCGGCGTTGTCGCTGTACGCACTGAGCGTGTGCTGCGGGGTCTGCTGGTGGGTGTTCTTGATCATCCGGAACAGCGAGCGGTCCTGCTCCTGGCCGTCGATGGTCCAGCTGGCGTTGAAGATCTTGTGGCGGCAGTGCTCGGAATTGGCCTGCGCGAACATCATCAGTTCGACGTCCGACGGCGAGCGGCCCAGCGCGGTGAAGCGTTCGCGCAGGTAATCGATCTCGTCCTGGGCCATGGCCAGGCCGAGGCGCTCGTTGGCGGCCTCCAGCTGGTCCACCGGCACGCGTTCCAGTTCGCCGCGGGCGGGCGCCGAGAACAGCGCCTGGCCCTGCTGCACGGTCTCCAGCACTGACTGCGTCATCGGGTCGTGCAGTGCCTTGACCAGCGCCTGCTGCACGTCGGCATCGGCCGGCCAGCCCTGCACGTCGATACGCAGGCCCCGCTCGACCCGGCTTACCGGCTGGCCGGCACCGCGCACCAGTTCGGTGGCCTTGCTCGACCACGGCGACAGCGTACCCAGGCGCGGCACCACGATGCGGCTGACCGCGCCGTCGGCCACGGCTTCTGCCTGCGGCGCAGCTTCGAGGATGCGGCACAGGGTGGCGAGGTCGGGAGCGGCGCTGCCTTCGGGCTGCACGAAGTAGACGTGCCAGGCACCGCTGATGCGCAGGGAGGGAGCGATGGACTGCAGGCGGGATTCAAGACGTTCGCGGCGGAACGGCGACAGGGCGGGCGCGCCCTCGAGGACCATCATGTCCGGGGAACCGTAGTTGGGAAACGGGCCCGACATTGTACCGGAAGCGGGGGAAGGGCTCTGGCCGGGCGGCGCCCGGCACCCGCCGAGGCCAGGGCAACGACAACGGCAACAGCAACTGCCAAAGCAAAAGCTGGGTTCCCGTGGGATGGCGGGGTGGGTCCGGTGGCGGGGGACGCCGTAAACCCGTCCTTGGGGGCTTGGCCGCGGCATCCATGCCGCGGACACCCCCGCCACCGGACCCACCCCGCCTCCGACAGATTTCCGCGATCTGCAGTAGATCCACGCCATGCGTGGATGCTCCCCGGTAGTGCCGGCCGCTGGCCGGCAACAAGGGAACGTCGGAAGTCAGGCATTTAAGAGCGCAGCGACCGGCTTCTGCTTTTGATTTTTTGTTCTGTCTTTCGTGGCTGACCGCGCAGGAACCTGTCCGTGGCCGGGCGGGTGGGCTGCGCAGGGGCGTGAGCCGCATGGATGCGGCGACCGAGCTTACATGGACGTACTTGCAGCGTCCCCTGCGCAGCCCACCCGCCCGGCCAACCACCAGAAATCCGCTGTCAGCGACCCACCCCAGCCACGAGGGGGCTCCGCCGATGGCCGCCGACCGCGCGCAGCGCCGCTCTCCATCCGAATCCCGGAACCATGCGCTTGCTCACGGATTGACCACGCGATTGATGACAACGTTGTCCCCACCTGGCGCCGGACTCTCTCCCCGGCCTCCCAGGTACCTCCGTCCGGCCCCACCCGTCGCCTTCCCGGGCGACGCCCGGACCTGCGTCACGCGCGGCGCCATCGGGGCCCGCGCGCCCTTTGATCGGAGACTTACCCATGTACGACCCGATTGTGCGCAGTGCCGAACGTGCGACCCGAAGCTGTCGTCCCCGCCGCCTGGCCTGGCTGCTTGCCGTGGCCGCCGGTGCCGCTGCCCTGCCCGGCCTGGCGCAGGCCGCCAGCTGTGCCGGCGTGGCCCAGTGGGACCAGGCCAAGATCTACCGGGCCGGCGATACCCTGCAGAAAGGAGGCGTCCTCTATCGGGCGAACCAGGACATCTGGAACGCACCGCCGGACCATCCGGCCGGTGCGCCCTACTACACCAACCTCGGCGCCTGTGATGGCGGCGGCGCCAACCAGCCGCCGGTGGTCAGCCTGACCTCGCCGGCCAACGGCGCCACCTTCAGCGCCGGCAGCACGGTCAACGTGACCGCCACCGCCAGTGATCCGGACGGCAGCGTCGCCAAGGTCGAGTTCTTCCGCGATGGCAGCACGCTGGGCGTGGCCACCAGTGCACCGTATGCGGCCAGCTGGACCAATGCCAGCGCCGGCAGCCACACGCTGCGCGCGGTAGCCACCGACAACAACAACGCCACCAGCAGCACCGCGACCATCACCATCACCGTCAACGCCGCCGGTGGCGATACCACCGCACCGAGCGTGCCGGGCGGACTGGCGGTCGGCACGCGTACCGCCAACAGCATCGCGCTCAGCTGGAGCCCGTCCACCGACAACACCGGTGGCAGCGGCGTGGCCGGCTATGACGTGTACCGCAACGGCAGCCTGGTCGGTTCACCATCCAGTGCCAGCTACGTCGATGGCGGCCTGACTGCATCGACCACCTACCGCTACCGTGTGCGTGCCCGCGACAACGCCGGCAACGCGTCCGCGCAGGGCACCGAGATCAGCGCCACCACGCTGGCCGGCGACGGCGGCACCTCCGGCAAGCGGGTCATCGGCTACTTCACCCAGTGGGGCATCTACGGCCGCAACTACCGGGTCAAGAACATCGACAGCAGCGGTTCGGCCGCGCGCCTGACCCACATCAATTACGCCTTCGGCAACGTGCGCAACAACCGCTGCGAAGTGGGCGTCACCCAGCCGTCGGATCCGAACAGCGGTGCCGGTGGTGATGCCTTCGCCGACTACACCAAGGCCTTCAGTGCCGCCGAGAGTGTCAGTGGCAGCGCGGATACCTGGGACCAGCCGCTGCGCGGCAACTGGAACCAGCTCAAGCAGCTCAAGGCCAAGTACCCCGGCATGAAGGTGCTGATCTCGCTGGGTGGCTGGACCTGGTCGCGCGGCTTCTCCAGCGCCGCGCGCCCGGAAAACCGCCAGGCCTTCGTCGCCTCGTGCATCGATGCCTACATCAAGGGCAACCTGCCGGTAACCGACGGTGCCGGTGGTGCCGGTGCCGCGCTGGGCGTGTTCGACGGCATCGACATCGACTGGGAATACCCGGTGGCGTGCGGCATCGAATGCGGCAAGCCGGAAGACAACGCCAACTTCACCGCGCTGATGGCCGAGTTCCGCCGCCAGCTCGATGCAGTGCGTCCGGGCCTGCTGCTGACGGTGGCGGTGGGTGCCGGCATCGACAAGATCCGCGTCACCGACCCGGCCGCGTACCACCCGTACCTGGACTACATCAACGTGATGACCTACGACTTCCACGGCGCGTGGGATGCGAAGACCAATCACCAGTCGGCGCTGTTTGATTCGCCGAATGATCCGTCCACCGGCGACCAGAAGCTGTACAACAGCAACGACGCCATCGAGGCCTTCATCAGCCGTGGCGTGCCTGCCGCCAAGCTCAACCTGGGCATCGGCTACTACGGGCGTGGCTGGACCGGTGTGGCCAACGCCAACAACGGCCTGTACCAGACCGCGACCGGCGCTGCCCCGGGCACGTATGAAGCCGGCATCGAGGACTGGAAGGTGCTGAAGAACCTGGCGTGGCCGGGCTACACCGACAACACCGCCGGTGCCACCTGGATCTACAACGGCAGCACGCTGTGGAGCTTCGACACCCCGGCCAACATCACCCGCAAGATGGGTTACGTGAAGACCCAGGGCCTGGGCGGCGCGTTCGTCTGGGAGTTCAGTGGTGACGATGCGCAGGGCACGCTGACCAAGGCGGTCAGTGATGGCCTGAAGTAAGAAAAAAGCCGGGGATGCGACACGCGTCCCCGGCTTCCCACCTGTAGGTCGGCGGCGATCAGCGCTTGGCCGACAGCTTTTCCAGCGCCGCGCGCAGCTGCGCCGGCGGCAGGTAGCCCCCCAGCTGGGTGCCGTCCGGCGCGAAGATCGCCGGCGTGCCGTTCACGCCCAGCTGCTGGCCCAGTGCGTACTGCATCGCCACCGGGTTGGTGCAGTTCTTTGCCGGCACGTTGCCACCGCGCTTGGCGTTGGTCAGTGCCTGGCGGCGATCGGCCGCACACCAGACCGAGATCATGTCGGTGTAGTCCTTGCTGCCGAGGCCCATGCGCGGGAATGCCAGATACTCGACGGAGATACCGTTGCGGTTGAGCTCGGCGATGTCCTGGTGCAGCTTGCGGCAATAGCCGCACTCGATGTCGGTGAACACGCTGATGGTGTACTTGGCATTCGGCGCAGCAAACACGATGCGGTCGCCGTGGTTGGCCTTGGCCAGCAGATCGCGACGGTAGCCGAGCAGGCCTTCGCTGTTGGCCGGGCCCTTGGCACGGGTGTCGTAAGGCTGCGACTGGAACAGGTAGCGACCGTCGTCGGACACGTACAGCAGCTGACCGGAAACGACCACCTCGCGGAAGCCGGGGAACGGCGCGGCACCGATGTAGTCCACCTTGAAACCGGGGTTCAGGGCAGTCAACGCGGCGCGCACGGCCTGGTCGGCAGGCGCGTTGGCGGCCGGGCCGGGCTTGGCAGCGGCGGCAGGCGCCTTGGCGGCTGGCGGGGCCGGCTGGGCGCAGGCGGTCAGGCTGAGCGCACCGAACACGGCGGCGATGGCAAATCGGAGCATGGAGCAGTCCGCGACAGAAGAAGACCCCGGATTCTGACACAGCCACCGGCACCGGGCCGCGACGCCGCGCACCGCCCGGGGCCGGGGTTCAGGACACGGCTCAGCCGCGCGGATGATGCCGGGCGTGCAGTTTCTGCAGGTGCTCGCGCGCCACCAGGGTGTAGATCTGGGTGGTCGACAACGAGCTGTGGCCAAGCAGCATCTGCAGCGCGCGCAGGTCGGCACCGCGGTTGAGCAGATGGGTGGCGAAGCTGTGGCGCAGGCCGTGCGGGCTGATCCGCGCCGGGTCGATGCCGGCCACCTGCGCGTGGCGCTTGACCAGGTGCCAGAACGCCTGCCGGGTCAGCGCATGCAGCGTCGGCTCGACAAACAATGGGGTCTGCCCATCGGCCAGCGCCTGCACCTTGCCCTTGCCGACCAGCAGCGGGCGCGATGCCTGTAGATAGCGCTCCAGCCAGTGCTGCGATTCCTCACCCAGCGGCACCAGCCGTTCCTTGCTGCCCTTGCCGGTGACCCGCAGCACGCCCTGGCGCAGGTTGACCGCGGTGGCCGGCAGCAGCACCAGCTCGCTCACGCGCAGGCCGGCGGCGTACATCAACTCCAGCATGGCGCGGTCGCGCAGGCCCAGCGGGCTGTCGATATCCGGCGCTGCCAACAGCGCGTCGATCTGGCTTTCGGCCAGCGCCTTGGGCAGCAATCGTGGCAGCTTGGGCGGATCCAGCAGCGCGCTGGGGTCCTCGCCGCGTTCGCCACGGCGCACGCCATCGGCGAAGAACGCCCGCAGCGCCGACAGCAACCGCGCATTGCTGCGCGGCGACCAGCCATGACGGGTGCGCCAGGCCAGGTAGTCGAACAACCCCGGGCGCTCGATGCCGGCCAGGCCACCATCGCGCCCATCCATCCAGCGCGCCAGCCCTTCCAGGTCGCGCCGGTAGCTGTCGAGGGTGGCGCGGGCCAGACCGTTCTCGGCCCAGATCGCATCGAGGAAGCGCTGGATGCGCATGCTGTCGTCGGCGCGCAGTTCGGGCAGTTGCTGGACCAGCTGGCGGCGTTCGGCGGGGGTGGAAACAAGGGCCATGCGTGCAGGATACGAGGGCCACTGCGGATGCGGCCAGCATTGCGTATGCTCGGCGCATGTCCCGCCCCGCCATTGATACGGCCCCTGCGGCCACTACCGAGCTGCCCCGCCCGCGTGCATTGCTGCTGTGGCGCGTGCTGGCGATGGTCTACGACGCGCTTCCGGTGCTGGCGCTGTGGATGTTGGCCGGCACCCTGTTCACCCTTGCCTACACCTTCAGCGGCCACGCCCAGCGCGAGAACATCGCACCGTTCAGCGCCTGGCAGTGGCTGCTGTGGGCGGTGTGCTGGCTGGTCACGGGGTGGTATGCCACGGCCAGCTGGCGCCGCGGTGGGCAGACGCTGGGCATGCGGCCGTGGCGCTTGAAGCTGGAATCGAGTGATGGCGCGCCCCTGCGACGCACGCAGCTTTGGCTGCGCTTCGTGGTGGGCACGCTGTCGCTGCTGCTGGGCGGCCTGGGATTCTGGTGGGCGTGGGCTGACCGCCAGCGGCTGACCTGGCACGACCGCGCCAGCGGCACCCGCGTGGTGCGCATGCCCAAGCGCTGATGCGCATCCAGTAGCGTCGAGCCATCCTCGGCAGTTTCGCGATGCACTCGAGAGCCGAGCATGGGCTCGGCTCTACACGGTCAACGCAGCGATCAGCCGGCTGGCGCCGGGTCCGGCAGGATCACCGCCGGCTGCGTCCAGAGGTCGAAGAAGGCGGACGCAAACGCATTGGCCTGCACATCATCGGCCACCGGCGACTGTCCGCTCAACTGCGCACGGGTCTTTACGAAGTCCTGCCACAGCTTCAGGCTGGCCTTCTTCAGGCGCCTCTGCTCCCCCGCGTCGGTGGCCGCCAGATAGCGCGCATAGAGGTCGCGCATCGGTTTGCCCTGAGCCTCATAGGCCGCCGGGAGCGCCGGCAGTTGGGCCGGGGTGAATGCCACCGTTGCCGCCGGCACCTGGTAGCCGCCAGGCCCGAAGGCCGCCTTCAGGTCTTCCCCGGCGTCCAGGTACTTGAAGAAGCCGGGCACGTTGTAGAGCTTGGTCCGGTAGTCGGACGAGGTATCCGGGCTGTTGGACACCACCGTATCGGGCAGCTCCCCCATCAGCCCAACGTCCCAACGACGCGGAATGAACATACCGGTCGCCTTCACGTAGGGGCCCTCGATCTCCACGTCGTTCAGTTCGATCTTCGACGCCAGGCCACCGGAGTTGGTCTTGCTGGTGACGTACTGCTCGGTGACGATCACGTACTCGGCCATGGCCGGGTTGATCAACCCACCGATCCCATCGGCGTAGACAACCATGCGTACGCTGCCGATCTTCTCGCTCTGCAGTCGGTACTGGCCCGGCTCCAGGACCAGGGGCATGGAGGTGTGCGGCGGCAGGGTATGCACCTGCTGGTCGACCGACAAGGTCAGCGGTGCATCCGTCGGGTTGTCGATCTCAAAGTCGACGGTGGACCGGCTGCAGCCGGCAGAAAGCAGCACGGCCGCGATGTACGGCAGAAAGCGTTGGAAGCTCATGTTCGTCCTTGAAGTGAAACGGAAACAGCCGGGCCTTGCCCGGCTCCCTGGGAATCAACCCGACTTGCGCCGGAACAGCAATCCCGATATCGCCAGCATCACGATCGGCGGCAACGCATAGGCAATGCGGTAATCGAACTTCAACGCGCCGGCCATGCGGCCGAAGAACAGCTGCAGCAGCCAGAAGCCCAGCGCGAACAGGATGCCGAGGAACAGGCGCTTGCCCATGCCACCACTGCGCAGCGAGCCGAACGCGAACGGCACCGCCGCCAGGCACAGCGCCAGCACGTTCACCGGGTAGAACCAGCGGCTCCAGTACACATCCTCGTAGTCGCGCGCATCCAGACCGTTGCGCTCGCGGTATTCGATGCTGGTGCGCAGTTCGGCCACGCTGAGGTTGCGCGGCTTGGCGATGCCGGTGGCCAGCGCGCCGGCGTCCAGCTTGGAGTTCCACGGCTCGCGCGCCACTTCCTCGCGCGTGGCCGAACGTTCACCGAAGGTATCGCGGCGCACGCCGGTCAGCACCCAGCCGTCACGGTCATGCTCGGCCGTGTCCGCATGGGTCAGCGAGGCGATCCGACCATCCTCGGCAATGCGATACAGGCGCACGTCACGCAGGATCAGCCGCGTGCCCTTGTCGCCCACCAGCTGCTCTTCGCCACCGGCGGCGCTGAGGAAGGTATCGCCCTCGCGCGCCCACAGGCCGGAATAGCGGGTGGTGGAGATGTCCCGCCCCCATTTGGCACTGGACTTCAGCGCATCGGCACGGTCCTGGCCCCAGGGGCCCAGCGTCTCGGCGCTGAGCACCATCACTGCGGTAAGCAACGACAGGGCGATGGCCACCGATACGCTCAGGCGCTTGCGCGACAGGCCCAGCGCACGCAGCGCGGTCAGCTCGGAGGTCGCGGCCAGCTGGCCCAGGCCCATCAGCGCACCGATCACCGCAGCCGTGGGGAACATGGTGTAGGCACGACGTGGCACCGTATACAGCACCCAGGCGGCCGCATGCCCCAGGGTGTAGCCGTTCTTGCCGATGTCCTTGAACTCGCCGGAAAACGCCATCACCACGTCCAGGCCCACCAGCACGGCCCAGGTCAGCAGCACCGTGGTGAACACCGACTGGCCGAGATACAGGTCGAAACGCATCGGGCGCAGTCTCATGCGCGGGCTCCCTTCGGGCGGCCCAGGCGGCCATCACGTGCATACATCCAGATCGCCAGCGCCAGCAGCGGCAGGGTCAGCCACCACAGGCCAAGCGCAGGCGGAATCTTGCCGTTGGCGATCCAGCCACTGCCGATGAACATCAGGTTGGTGCCCACCATGTAGGCCATCAGCGCCAGCATCATCCGCCCGTAGCGCTGCTGGCGCGGCGAGCTGCGGCCCAGCGGCACGGTCAGCAGCGCAAACGCCAGCGCGATCAACGGCGGGGCAAGGCGGCGATGCAGCTGTGCCTGCGCCTCGGGTCGGTGATCGCCGAACAGCTGCGTGGTCGGCATCAGTTCCGGATCATCGCCGGTACGGGTCTGCGCACCGTCGGGCAGGGCCACATCGTTGCGGGCGAAGGTGGCCAGGCGGTAATCCAGCCCCCCGGCCACCGGTCCTTCCACCTGGTGGCCATCATCCAGCTCCAGGAAGCGCTGGCGGGCGCCTTCGAAGAACATGCGCCCCCCTGCGGCGGACACCACTTCCAGGCGATCGTCCTTCTGCCGCTGCAGGAAGACCCGGCCCAGCTGGGTACCATCGGGCGAGATCGAGGACAGGTAGACCACGCCACCATTGGGCAGCTGGGTGAAGCGGCCCGGCTCCAGGCCCGCCATCAGCACGCTTCGATTGGCCTCGATGATCATCTGCTCGGCCACCCGGCCGGCCCACGGGCCCAGCCACAAGGAGCAGGCGCCGACCAGCGCCACCACCGGCACCACCAGCATCAGCAGCGGCCGCAGCAGGCGTTTGGGGCCCACGCCAATGGCAGTGATGACGGCCATTTCCGAGTCGCGGTAGAGACGGGCCACCGCCAGCAGCAGGCCCAGCATCAACGCCAGCGGCAGGATCAGTGGCAAGTAGGCGATGAACTGCAGGCCCAGTTGGGAGAACAGCAGCTTGGCCGGCAGGCGCCCGTCGGCGATGTTGCCGAGGATGTCCACCAGCACGCCGCCCACGCTGACCACCAGCAGGACGATCAGGGTAGCCAGGAAACTCTGGACGAAATCGCCCAGCAGGTATCGGTCGAGCTTCAGCATGGGGCGGTGGTTTAAACTCTGGGGTTCGTTCGCGGTGCCGCCCAGTCTACTGTCTGGGCGTAAACGGCCTGCGATTGTACGGACTCGCCAATGGAATCTGCTCAATGGCCCTCGAATTCACCCTGAACCACGTTGCTCCGGCCGCCGCCGCCGTTGATTGCCTGGTGGTCGGCGCGTACGCCGACCATACCCTGACCCCCGCCGCACAGGCCCTGGACGCCGCCAGCGGCGGCCGCCTGGCCTCGCTGGCCCAGCGCGGCGACCTGTCCGGCAAGACCGGCGCCACCACCCTGCTGCACGACCTGCCGGGCGTGTCCGCCCCGCGCGTGCTGGTGGTCGGCCTCGGTGACGCCGCCCGCTTCGGTGTGCCGCAGTACCTGAAGGCCGTTGGCGACGCCGTGCGCGCGCTGAAAGCGGGCGCTACCCGCAGCGCACTGTTCACCCTGTCCGAAGTGGCCATCAAGGACCGCGACGCGGCCTGGGCGATCCGCCAGGCGGTGATCGCCGCCGATCACGCTGCCTACCGCTACACCGCCACTCTGGGCAAGAAGAAGGCCGACGACGCCGGCCTGGCCCAGCTGGCCATCGCCGGTGACGACGCCCAGGCCCTGGCCCAGGGCCAGGCCATCGCCGCCGGTGTCGAGTTCGCCCGCGAGCTGGGCAACCTGCCGCCGAACTACTGCACCCCGGCCTACCTGGCCGAGGTGGGCGTGAAGTTCGCCGGTGAGCATGACGGTGCCGAGGCCGAGATTCTCGATGAGCACCAGATGGAAGCGCTGGGCATGGGCTCGCTGCTGGCCGTGGCCCGTGGTTCGGCCAACCGCCCGCGCCTGGTGGTGCTGAAGTGGAACGGCGGCGGCGACGCCAAGCCGTACGTGCTGGTCGGCAAGGGCATCACCTTCGATACCGGTGGCGTCAACCTGAAGACCCAGGGCGGCATCGAAGAGATGAAGTACGACATGTGCGGTGGCGCCAACGTCATCGGCACCTTCGTCGCCGCGGTCAAGGCCAAGCTGCCGCTGAACCTGGTGGTGGTGGTGCCGGCGGTGGAAAACGCCATCGACGGCAACGCCTACCGCCCGTCCGACGTGATCACCTCGATGTCGGGCAAGACCATCGAAGTGGGCAACACCGACGCCGAAGGCCGCCTGATCCTGTGCGATGCGCTGACCTATGCGCAGCGCTTCGAACCGGCCGCGCTGGTCGACGTCGCCACCCTGACCGGTGCCTGCATGGTCGCCTTGGGCCACCAGACCGCCGGCCTGATGAGCAAGCACGACGACCTGGCCAATGAACTGCTGGCCGCCGGCGAGCATGTGTTCGACCGCGCCTGGCGCCTGCCGTTGTGGGACGAGTACCAGCCGATGCTGGATTCGACCTTCGCCGACGTCTACAACATCGGCGGCCGCTGGGCCGGCGCGATCACCGCGGGCTGCTTCCTGTCGCGCTTCACCGAAGGCCAGCGCTGGGCCCATCTGGACATCGCCGGCGTGGCCAGCGATGAAGGCAAGCGTGGCATGGCCACCGGCCGCCCGGTCGGCCTGCTGAGCCAGTGGCTGCTGGACCAGGCCACCCGCGCCTGATGCCGTACCCGACCCTGGCCGGCCCCCGCTGGCCAGGGCCTCGCCCGGCACCGCCGGGCCCCTGCCTGACCCGGATCCTGCCATGCCCCGCGCCGACTTCTACCTGATCGCCAAGCCCCGCTTCCTGACCGAGCCGCTGCGCCTGGTCTGCGAACTGGCGCGCAAGGCCAACGACGCCGGGTTGTTCACCCTGGTGCTGGCCCGCGACCAGGCCCAGGCCGAGGAGCTGGACGAGCTGCTGTGGGCGTTCGACAACGATGCCTACATCCCGCACCAGATCGCCGGCGAAGACATGGACGAGGAAGAGGCCCTGGTGCTGATCGCCGTACCCGGCACCGACGCGCCGGCACGCCCGCTGGTGATCAACCTGCGCGATGAACCCTGGCTGGGCCAGTGCGAACGCGTGCTGGAAGTGGTCCCGGCCGATCCGGAAGCGCGCGAACCGCTGCGCGAACGCTGGCGCCAGTACAAGGCCGCCGGTTACGAGCTGAACAAGCACGACATGTAAGCGCGCCCCGGCCCCCTTGATGGGCCGCCGCCGCGCCCTGATCCTTCAACGATTACCTCCTGGTTCCCCCGCATGACCCAACTCGCCTCCAGCTACGACCCGAAGTCCTTCGAGACCGACCTCTACGAGGCCTGGGAGAAGGCCGGCCACTTCAAGCCGTCCGGCAAGGGCGAGCCGTACACCATCCTGCTGCCGCCGCCGAATGTGACCGGCACGCTGCACATGGGCCATGCGTTCCAGCAGACCCTGATGGACGCGCTGGTGCGCTACCACCGCATGCGCGGCTACGACACGCTGTGGCAAGTCGGTACCGACCACGCCGGCATCGCCACCGAAATGGTGGTCAGCCGCAACCTGGCGCTGGAAGGCAAGGGTGAGACCCGTGATTCGCTGGGCCGCGAAGGCTTCATCGGCAAGGTCTGGGAGTGGAAGCAGCAGTCCGGCGATACCATCGAGCGCCAGATGCGCCGCCTCGGCACCTCCGCCGACTGGTCGCGCAGCACCTTCACCATGGACCCGCAGCCGTCGGCGGCAGTGAACGAAGCCTTCGTGCGCTGGTACGAGCAGGGCCTGATCTACCGCGGCCAGCGCCTGGTCAACTGGGACCCGGTGCTGAAGACCGCCATTTCCGACCTGGAAGTGGAGAGCGCCGAGGAAGACGGCTTCCTGTGGTCGATCGCCTACACGCTGGATGAGGGCCTGAGCTACGAGCACGTCGAGCGCGATGCCGACGGCGTGGAAACCCTGCGCGAAACCCGCGACTACCTGGTGGTCGCCACCACCCGCCCGGAAACCCTGCTGGGCGATACCGCGGTGATGGTGCACCCGGAAGACGAGCGCTACGCGCACCTGATCGGCAAGAGCGTGGTGCTGCCGCTGACCGGCCGCCGCGTGCCGGTGATCGCCGACGACTACGTGGACCGCGCGTTCGGCACCGGCGTGGTCAAGGTCACCCCAGCGCATGATTTCAACGACTACGAAGTGGGCGTGCGCCACAGCCTGCCGATGATCAACCTGTTCACCCCGGTGGCAGCGCTGAACGAAAACGCGCCGGAGCGTTTCCAGGGTCTGGACCGCTACGCCGCGCGCAAGGCCGTGCTGGCCGAACTGGAAGACCTGGGCATCCTGGTCGAGACCAAGGCGCACAAGCTGCAGGTGCCGCGCGGTGACCGCACCGGCCAGGTGATCGAGCCGTACCTGACCGACCAGTGGTTCGTGAAGATGGACGACCTGGCCAAGCGCGGCCTGGAACTGGTCGAGGACGGAAGCATTTCCTTCGTGCCGCCGAACTGGATCAACACCTACCGCCACTGGATGAACAACATCCAGGACTGGTGCATCAGCCGCCAGCTGTGGTGGGGCCACCGCATTCCGGCGTGGTTCGACGAAGCCACCGGCAGCTGCTACGTCGGTCGCAGCGAAGAGGAAGTACGGGCGAAGCACAACCTGGGCAGCGACGTGGTGCTGAACCAGGAAAGCGACGTGCTGGAGACCTGGTTCTCCTCGCAGCTGTGGCCGTTCTCCACCCTGGGCTGGCCCAACGAGCAGGCCATGGCCGAGCGTGGCTTTGATCGCTACCTGCCGTCGTCGGTGCTGATCACCGGCTTCGACATCATCTTCTTCTGGGTGGCGCGCATGATCATGGCCACCGACAACCTGGTCGGGAAGATCCCGTTCAAGGACGTCTACTTCACCGGCCTGATCCGCGACGGCCAGGGCCAGAAGATGTCCAAGAGCAAGGGCAACGTGCTCGACCCGCTGGACATCATCGACGGCATCACCATCGACGACCTGGTCGCCAAGCGCACCGGCGGCCTGATGCAGCCGAAGATGGTTGAGAAGATCGAGAAGGCCACCCGCAAGGAATTCCCGGACGGCATCGCCGCCCACGGTGCCGATGCGCTGCGCTTCACCATCGCCGCGCTGGCCACCCACGGCCGCGACATCAAGTTCGACATGAACCGCGCCGAGGGCTACAAGAACTTCTGCAACAAGCTGTGGAACGCCAGCCGCTTCGCGCTGATGAACACCGAGGGCGCGGCGTTCACCGGCGTGCCCAGGCCGCGTACCGATGCCGAGTGCTGGATCCTCTCGCGCCTGGCCGCCACCACCGCCGAAGCGCAGGGCCATTTCGCCGCCTACCGCTTCGACCTGCTGGCGCAGTGCCTGTACGAGTTCGCCTGGAACGCGTTCTGCGACTGGTTCCTGGAACTGAGCAAGCCGGCACTGAACGGCGCAGACGCCGCCGACGCCGAAAGCACCCGCCACACCCTGCTGTACGTGCTGGAAGCGCTGCTGCGCCTGCTGCACCCGCTCACGCCGTTCATCACCGAACAGCTGTGGCAGCAGCTGGCCCCGCGCCTGGGCCTGGCCGAAACCACGCTGTCGCTGCGCCCGTACCCGACCGCCGCCGAGTTCGAAGGCGATTTCGCCCAGGCCGAGGCCGACGTGGAATGGCTGAAGGCGGTGATCAGTGCCGTGCGCCGCGTGCGCAGTGAGCTGAACGTCGCGCCGTCCAAGCTGGTGCCACTGCGCCTGCAGGCCGGGCTGGAGCAGGACCGCGTGCGCATCGAACGCTTCAGCGCCTCGCTGTCGTTCCTGCTGAAGCTGGACAGCATCCAGTGGCTGGCCGAAGGCGAAAGCGCACCGCCGGCCGCCGCCGCGATCGTGGGCGAGCTGAAGCTGCTGGTGCCGCTGGAAGGCCTGGTCGATCTCGATGCCGAGCGCGTGCGCCTGGACAAGGAAATCGCCCGCGTCGAAGCGGAGAAGGAAAAGAGCGAGACCAAGCTGGCCAAGTTCACCGACAAGGTGCCGCCGGCCGTGGTCGAGCAGGAGCGCGTGCGACTGGCCGACTGGAACACCCAGCTGGCCGGCCTGCGCGAGCAGCGCGCGAAGCTCTAAGCGCCGCGCTCTGGTGCGTGCCAACCAGGGTTGGCACCTGCCCTGCCCCGCTCTGGTGGGTGCGGACCTTGGTCCGCACTGAGCGATGTGCCAACCAAGGTTGGCACCCACCAAACCCGGAACATTTCCCCGGCATGGCATCATCGCCCGATGCCTCTTTCCATCTTCCTGCTGGTCCTCGCGGCTGCGGCCCTGCATGCCAGCTGGAATGCGATCGTCAAACGCGGGCCGGACAAGTTCCTCGGCACCGTGCTGGTCACCGGCAGCGCCGCGCTGCTGTCGGCGGCCGCCCTGCCCTTCCTGCCGTTCCCGGCCGCGCACAGCTGGCCCTGGCTGGCTGCGTCCGTGCTGCTGCAGGTGACCTACTACGGACTGGTGGCACGCTGCTACCAGCAGGTCGACATGAGCCTGGCCTATCCGCTGATGCGTGGCAGCGCGCCGATCCTGGTTGCGCTGGCCGGCACCCTGCTGGGCGAGCAACTGCCCCCGGCGGCGTGGCTGGGCGTGGTGCTGGTGAGCACCGGCATCCTGTGCATGGCACTGGGCGCACGTGGCGGCCAGCTGCGGCTGCCGCTGCTGACCGCGGCGATGATCGCCACCTACACCCTGGTCGATGCGCAGGGCGCGCGCCAGTCCGGTGGTGCGCTCAGCTATACGCTATGGCTGTTCCTGCTGTCAGGCATCCCACTACCCCTGTGGGCGTTGTACACCCGCGGCGGCGCAGTGCTGGACTATGCGCGCCAGCACTGGCCGCTGGGACTGGCCGGTGGCGTCGGCACCACGGCGTCCTACGCGATGGCATTGTGGGCCATGACCCAGGCGCCGGTGGCGATGGTCTCGGCGCTGCGTGAATCCTCGATCCTGTTCGCGTTGCTGATCTCGGTGTTCGTGCTGCGCGAGCGGATTCCGCGTGCGCGCTGGCTGGCGGCGGCGCTGATCGTCGGCGGTGTGTTGGCACTGCGGCTGGCGTGAGAAAAGCGTGCCAACCAAGGTTGGCACCTAGCACGGCAGGTGACGTGTCGATGACAGCGGAGATCCACCGGTAGTGCCGGCCGCTGGCCGGCAACCCTTCTCCGTTACAGCGGCGGCATCGTCTGCAGGTCGCCGTCGACCAGTTCGATCGCCATCACCACCGCGTCTTCGCGGCCCTGTGCGGCCGGATAGTAGCGCGGGCGGCGGCCGATCTCGTTGAAGCCTTCGCTGTGGTACAGCGCCAGCGCCGGCGTGTTGGACGGACGCACTTCCAGGAACACACGCTGCGCACCGCGGTTGCCTGCCAGCTGCACCAGTGCGCGCAGCAGTTGGCGACCCAGCCCACGCGACTGCGCCAGCGGATCGATGCAGATGTTCAATACATGTGCCTCATCGGCGGCAATACTGAGCACGCCGTAGCCGATCAGCTGGCCATCGCGCTCCATCGCCAGGCCGGGATAACCGGCACGCAGGCAATCAACGAAGATGCCGCGGGTCCATGGGAACGGATACCCACGCACTTCAATCGCCATCACCGCATTGAGGTCGCTCTCGCGCAATGCGCGCAGGCTGACCGGGCCGGGCTGGCTGACCGCACTCATGGTGCGCCCCGCTTGCGCAGGGCGCGCAACTGCGGCCACAACGCGCGCTTGGCGGCCGGGTCCTGACGCAGCTGGTCCAGCGGCCAGCTGTCCATCAGCGCCTGCGTGGCGGGGTCGTTGGGATTACAGCCGGAGGCACGCAGCAGTGCGATCTGCAGGCGATCCGGGAGCCGCACCACCGGCTGCCGCGCATTGCCACCCGGCAGCGGGCGGCCAGCGGCGGGCGCGGTGTCCGGTGCGCTGACCGGGGTCTCGCGACGCGGCGGCACCGGGCGTTCCTGGCGGGAACCCGGTGTGGCTTCAGCCGGAGGCTCGCGCGCGGGGGCGATTGGTGCCCGCACCTGCTCCACCGCTGGCGCGGCAACCGCATCGGCTTCGGCCACGCTCAACTGCAGCGCGGCATCCAGCTCCGCAGCCAACTGGCCGTCGTGATAGACGGTATAGCCCATGGCCTGCAGCCAGGCCTGCTGGGCCGGTGACCACAGCACGGGCAGTTCCTGGCTCACGCGGCCTCGGGCTTCTTGCGCAGGCGCTGCGCGGCCCACATCACCGGGCCGGACAAGGCGTACAGGATGCCGACCGCGAACAGCACGCGCGGCAGGTCGATCACCGCGATGGCGATCGCCACCGGCACCAGGGCCAGCACCAGGAACGGCACGCGGTCGGAACGGGTGCCCTTGGCGCCGCCACCCTTGAAGCTCCAGAAGCGGATACGGCTGACCATCAACAGCGCCGCGACGATCGTCACCGCCAGCGCCACGTAGCGCAGCTGGTTGCCGTCCCAGCCCAGGTTGCCATCGGCGAAGGCCCAGACGAAGGACATCATCAGCCCGGCCGCGGCCGGGCTGGCCAGGCCGACGAACCAGCGTTTGTCGACCACCGCGACCTGGGTGTTGAAGCGGGCCAGGCGCAGCGCCGCGCAGGCGGCATACAGGAAGGCCACGGCCCAGCCGACGCGGCCGAGCAGCGGGTCATCGAACTTCAGCCACGACAGCGACCAGTGGTACATCACCAGCGCCGGGGCCATGCCGAAGCTGACCAGGTCGGCCAGCGAGTCGTACTGGACGCCGAACTCGCTGCTGGTACCGGTCAGGCGCGCCACGCGCCCGTCCAGGCCATCCATCACCGCCGCCACGAACACGGCGATGCTGGCATTGACGAAATCCCCGTTGGCCGCGGCGATGATCGCGTAGAAGCCGGCGAACAGGCCGGCGGTGGTGAACAGGTTGGGCAGCAGGTAAATCGTGCGCGAACGCGGCGGCGGTGTGATCGGGTCCATGGAATCCAGTTTAATCGACTTGCCAGTGCTCGGCGCCAATGCTGCAATCGGCGTTCTACGCCCATTCCGCGGAGTTTGCCATGCGTGCCCTGTCCTGCCTTGGATGCCTGCTGCTGTTGGCCAGTGCCAACGCCGTGGCCGGCCCGGTCTATAAATGGAAGGACGCCCATGGCGTGACCCAGTATTCGGAGACCCCGCCGGCGGGCAAGAAGTTCGAGACCCGCGAACAGGCCCGCACCCCGCAGGCCGCGGCCAGCGCCGAGACCCCGGCCGCGCCGGTGCCGGAGCAGTGCAGCACCGCCCGTGCCAACCTGGCCCTGCTGGAAGGCTCCGGCCAGGTGATGCAGGACACCAATGGCGACGGGAAGGCCGATACCGCGTTGACCGCGGAACAGCGCAGCGCGCAGAAAGGATTGGCTGAAGCGGCCATCAAGGCGTACTGCCCGGCGGAGTGAGGGTATCGGCAGGGCTTGCAGCCCTGCACCTGCTTCAAGCAACGGCAACGTCAAATGCCAAAGCGGCTCTGGTTTTCTACTGGTTTGGCGGAGCGGTGTGGGCTGGCAGGACACGCCGTAAACCCCCCTTCCGGGGTCCGGCCCAGCCGCTGGCGGCTGTGCGTTCGGGCGCTTGCGAAGCAGTGCTTCGCAAGCAAAGCGCCCTCACCCCTGGGGGCTCGATGGCGCCATCCATGGCGCCAACGGTCCTGCCAACCCACACCGCCCCACCCCCGACAGGTTCCTGGTGACGGTGGTAGATCCACGCCATGCGTGGATGAAATCTGTCAGATCTCGAATTGAATCCGGGGTCAGATCCGTTTTCCTGCGGAAAACGGATCTGACCCCAGGAGCCATTCCGACAGCTCGCAGGAAACTGTCGAAGGCGGGGTGGGTCCGGTTGCGGGAGTGTCCGCGGCATGGATGCCGCGGCCAAGCCCCCAGGGATGGGTTTACGGCGTCTCCCGCAACCGGACCCACCCCGCCTCCCACGGGAAGCCCGCTGTTGCTTCGGCAGTTGCTTCTGAGGTTGCCGGCCAGCGGCCGGCACTACTGCGGGTGCAGGGCGCAGCCCTGCCGATACCCCTCTCCCCGGCCGGGCTGGCAGAATAGGCGTCTCTGCCGTTATCCGAAGCCGACGATGCGCCTCTCCCAGTTCCACCTGCACACCACCAAGGAAACCCCCAGCGACGCCGAGCTCACCAGCCACCGGCTGATGCTGCGCGCGGGCATGATCCGCAAGCTGGCATCGGGCCTGTACACCTGGTCGCCGCTGGGCCTGCGCGTGCTGCGCAAGGTTGAACGCATCGTGCGCGAGGAAATGGACCGCGCCGGTGCCGTGGAATTCCAGATCCCGACCATCCAGCCGAAGGAACTGTGGGAGCAGACCGGCCGCTGGCAGAAGTTCGGCCCGCAGCTGCTGAAGATCAAGGACCGCAAGGACCAGGTGTTCTGCTACAGCCCGACCGCCGAAGAAGCCGCCTGCGACTTCGCGCGCAGCGAGCTGTCCAGCTACAAGCAGCTGCCGGTGAATTTCTACCAGGTACAGACCAAGTTCCGCGACGAGATCCGCCCGCGCTTCGGCGTGATGCGTTCGCGCGAATTCCTGATGAAGGACGCCTATTCGTTCCACCTGCACGATGAGTGCCTGGTGCGCGAATACGAGAACATGAAGTCGGCCTACAGCCGCATCTTCACCCGCCTCGGCCTGGACTTCCGCATGGTGCAGGCCGACTCCGGTGCGATCGGTGGCGATGCCTCGCAGGAATTCCACGTCATCGCCGATTCCGGCGAGGACGCGCTGGTGTTCTCCACCGGTTCGGACTACGCCGCGAACATGGAAGCGGCGATCGCCGCCGACCCGGCACCGCGTGCGGCTGCCAGTGAAGCCATGCGCAAGGTCGACACCCCTACCCAGAAAACCTGCGAGGACGTCGCGGCGCTGCTCGGCATCGAGCTGCAGCGCACGGTGAAGTCGGTGGCGCTGATCGCCGGTGAAGGCGAAGCACGGCAGTTCGTGCTGGTGCTGGTGCGCGGCGACCATGAGGTCAACGAAATCAAGCTGGCCAAGGTTGCCGGCCTGGACGAACAGCGCTTTGCCAGCGAGGCGGAAATCGCCGAGTACCTGGGCAGCGTGCCGGGCTTCCTCGGTCCGGTCGCCCCGGCCAAGGCCATCCGCGTGGTCGCCGACCGCGAAGTGGCCGCGATGTCCGACTTCGTCGTCGGCGCCAACGAAGCCGGTTTCCACCTGGCCGGGGTCAACTGGGGCCGCGACCTGCCGGAACCGGAAGTGGCCGACATCCGCAACGTGCGTGCCGGTGACCGCGCGCTGGACGGTGGCGAACTGAAGATCGCCCGTGGCATCGAAGTCGGCCACGTGTTCCAGCTCGGCCGCAAATATGCCGAAGCGCTGGATGCCACCGTGCTGGACGAGAACGGCAAGGCGGCGGTGATGGCGATGGGCTGCTACGGCATCGGTATCTCGCGCGTGGTGGCTGCCGCGATCGAACAGAACCATGACGATGCCGGCATCATCTGGCCGGACGCGATGGCGCCGTGGCAGGTGGTGGTGTGCGTGATCAACCCGAAGGGCGACGCCGCCGTGGCCGATGCTGCTGCCAGCCTGCTGCAGGAACTCCGCGACGCCGGCCTCGATGCCGCGCTGGACGACCGTGGCCTGCGCCCGGGTGCGATGTTCGCCGACATGGAACTGATCGGCATCCCGCACCGCGTGGTGGTGAGCGAGCGCGGCCTGGCCGCCGGTACCTACGAGTACCGCTCGCGCCGCGCCAGCGAAGCGGAAAGCCTGGACAAGGCCACCCTGCTGCAGCGACTGCAGGGCTGATCAGGAGAAGACCGGGGCACGCCCCGGTCTTTTTTTTTGCCTGTCGCCCAGTTGAGCAATATTGCAGCGGACATAATCCGGTCAGAATCGACGCAATGCAGCCGGGATGCTGCCAGGCCATGACCCGCCTGCATTTGTGCTGTGATTAATTCATCTTTATTCTGTCCCGCGACGCCATGGACTGGCTCGTCCCGTCCACATTTTAGTTTCCGGAGTAACCGTAAATGAGCATTGACCTGACCGGCCTGTCGGCACGCGAGCTGGGCGCCCTGATCCGTACCGCCAAGAAGCAGCAGACCATCGTCGCCAAGCGCCGGCCAATCACCAAGGTCCGGGCCCAGCTGACCAAGCTGGCCAAGACCGAGGGTTACACCATCGAAGAACTGTTCGGCGGCGCCCCGGCACCGCGCGCGCGCAAAGCCGCCCCGGCAGCCAAGGCACCGTCCAAGACCGCCGGCCGCAAGCTGGGCAAGGTTGCCCCGAAGTACCGCAACCCGGCCAACCCCAAGGAAACCTGGACCGGTCGTGGCAAGCAGCCGCGCTGGATGGCCGAGCTGACCGCCAAGGGCAACAAGAAGCCGGAAGATTTCCTGATCAAGAAGGCCTGAGGCCGGATCGGGATGCAATGAAAAACGCCGGCGGAAGCCGGCGTTTTTCATTCTTCGGTGTGCGGGCCAACGGTCCACACCTACAGGGTTTTGCGCGCCGGCATCAGCAGGTTGCCGAACAGCAGGCCGGCCACCAGCGCCATCACCACGTTGAGCACGGTGAGGAACACGCTTTGGCCCGCGCCAACGTCCTGCTGCTGGACCAGGGTCAGCACGCCGCGCAGGCTGGTGCTGCCGGGCACCATCATGATGATGCCGGGCAGGCGGATGATCGCTCCTGGGCGGCCAACGAGGCGGCCGAACAGATTGCCACCGGCGGTCAGCAACATCGCTGACAGGAAGATGCCGGCCGGCGCGCCCCAGGCGTGCCCGCCGAACTTGGAGATCGCGTAACCCGCCACCGAGGCTGCGATCACCCACGGGTAATCGCGCCGGTTGGCCTTGAACAGCATCGCGAAGGCGAATGCCGCGGTCAGCAGCGAACCCCACTCCACCCACGGCCCCTGCGGCCGCGTGGCGCGGATCACCGGGTCCAGGCCGAGTACATCGGCCAGGGTCACCGCGATCATCGCGCCCACGCTGAGCTTCATGATGGTGGTCAACGCGCCGGCGAAGCGCGCGGTACCGGAGACCCAATGCTGGCTGGCGAGTTCATTGACCGCATTGGTCAGCGACATGCCCGGCAGCAGCACCACCAGCGAGGCGATGATCACCGTGTTGAGGTTGAGTGCGCCAACAAAGGACGCGACCAGGGTTGCGACCATGCCGGCCAGCAGCGCCGCCAGCGCCTCGGCCGCTTCACGGGTGGCCGGGCGACGGTCGGTGACCATGCCGAGCAGGCCGATCATCAGGCCGATGACACCGGCGGTGGCGATGTCCAGCCACGGCAGCTTCCACATGCCGGCCACGCCGGCCGCGCCCAGGGTGAATGAAAGAATGGTGCGCAGCTTGCCGCGCCGGCCCGGATCCTTGTCCAACTGGCGCAGCGCGGTGTGGCCCTGGGCAATGCTCATCCGCCCGTTGGACACTTCCTCGGCGATATGGTCGGCGACGCTGAGCTTGTGCAGGTCGTTCTCGCCGGGTGCCAGGCGGATCACGCGGGTGATGTCGCTGGAGCCGATCGCCTGTGCCGGGTCGCTGAAACTGAGGATGATACCGGTGGGATTCGACCACGGTTCACAATCCAGATCGAGCTGGCGGGCCAGTGCCACCACTGCCGTTTCCAGGCGCTGGGCCGTGGTGCCGTAGCTGTGCAGGCGTCCGGCGATCTCGGAAACAAAGGCCACGCGCTGCGCGTAGGTGGCCTGGGGCGTGGGGATCGTGTGAGCGTCTGCGGACATGCGCCGTAGTATTACCTACTGCCGGGCCGCACTGGATAAATTCATCCGGGTTCGACGCGATGCCCCAGACAGAACGGTTATGCTGCGACCCGAATGGCCCAAGTGACCCCGAACCACGCCCCCCAGCTCGAACAGGATGCCCATGACCCGGGCCTGATCCGCCTGTCCGGCACCTGGACCTTGAAGACCGCGCTGGCCGCGGCCGAAGTCCTGCGCGGCGTTCCCGACACGCTGACCGGCATCGACGCCACCGGCATCGAGAAGATGGATTCGGCCGGCGTGCTGCAGGTACTGCGCGTAGCGCATCGCGCCGACCTTGGCGAGGACGCGTTGCAGTTCCGGCCGGACCACCAGGCGCTGGTCTGCACCATCGAGGAAGTGGCCGACGACCGGCCCCGGCCCAAGCGCGATTTCGGCGTGCTGGCGGCGCTGGAACGGCTCGGTGTCAGCGTCCATGCCACTGGCCACAACATCAAGGCGCTGTGCAGTTTCCTCGGCGAGAACCTGGTCAAGGCAGCACGCCTGGTCAAGGAGCCCCGCCGTTTCCGCCTGACCGCCACCGTCCACCAGATGGAGCAGGTCGGGCTGGACGCAGTACCGCTGGTGGCGCTGCTGTCGTACCTGGTCGGCGCGGTGATCGCCTTCCTCGGCTCGACCATCCTGCGCGACTTCGGCGCCGAGATCTACGTGGTCGAGCTGGTCAACATCGCCTTCCTGCGCGAGTTCGCGGTACTGCTGACCGCGATCGTGCTGGCCGGCCGCACCGCCAGTGCGTTCACCGCGCAGATCGGCGCGATGAAGGCGCGCGAGGAAATCGACGCGATGCGCACGCTGGGCCTGGATCCGATCGACCTGCTGGTGCTGCCACGCCTGCTGGCGCTGCTGGTCACCCTGCCCCTGCTGACCTTCATCGCGATGATCGCGGGCCTGGCCGGCGGCATCACTGTCGGCGCGTTCGACCTCGACATCCCGCCGCAGATGTACATCGCGCGCATGCACGAGACGATGGAAGTGCGGCACATGCTGGTCGGCCTGTCGAAGGCGCCGGTGTTCGCGCTGGTGATCGGCCTGATCGGCTGCCTGGAAGGGCTGAAGGTGGAAGGCACGGCGCAGTCGGTCGGCGAACGCACCACCTCCAGCGTGGTGCAGACGATCTCGCTGGTGATCATCATCGACGCCTTCGCGGCGTTGTGGTTCATGCACATGGACTGGTGACATGAGCACGCATCCGACTCCCGAAGAAATACCCATGCAGGACGGCGACGGCCACGACCTGGCCATCCGCGTGCGTGGGCTGGTCAACCGCTTCGGCAGCCAGACCGTGCATGAAGACCTGGACCTGGACGTGCGCCGTGGCGAGATCCTGGGCGTGGTGGGTGGCTCGGGCACCGGCAAGTCGGTGCTGATGCGCTCGATCCTGGGCCTGCGCACACCCGACGCCGGCCAGATCGAAGTGCTGGGCCGCGATGCGCGTGCCGACGACGCCGAGAGCCGCCTGCACATCGAACGCAATACCGGCGTGCTGTTCCAGGACGGCGCCCTGTTCTCTTCACTGACCGTGGGCGAGAACGTGCAGGTGCCCTTGAAGGAACACCACCGCGAATTGCCCGAGCGCTGGCACTACGAGCTGGCGCTGCTGAAGGTGAAGCTGGCCGGCCTGCCCGCCGATGCGATCAACAAGCTGCCATCGCAGTTGTCCGGTGGCATGCGCAAGCGCGCCGGCCTGGCCCGCGCGCTGGCGCTGGACCCGCCGCTGCTGTTCCTGGATGAACCGACCGCAGGCCTCGACCCGATCGGTGCGGCCGCGTTCGACCGCCTGATCAAGACCCTGCAGGAGGCGCTGGGGCTGACCGTGTTCCTGATCACCCACGACCTGGACACGCTGTACGCCATCTGCGACCGGGTGGCGGTGATCGCCGACCGCAAAGTGGTGGCCAACGCGCCACTGCCGGACATCGAGAAACTGGATCATCCGTGGATCCAGGAATACTTCCACGGACCGCGTGCGCGTGCCGCGCGCGGCGAACAGATCGAGAGTGCCTGAGCCATGGAAACCAAAGCCAACTACGTGCTGATCGGCGCGTTCACCCTGATCACCGGCCTGGCCCTGCTGGCCTTCGGCCTGTGGGCGGCCAAGTACTCCTCCGACCGCACCTGGCAGGAATACCGCGTGGTGTTCCGCGAGGCGGTGACCGGCCTGTCGGTGGGCAGCCCGGTGCAGTACAACGGCATCGCGGTCGGTTCGATCATCGAACTGAACCTGGTGCCGGACGACCCGCGCCAGGTGGTCGCACGCATCCGCCTGAACTCGACCACCCCGGTCAAGACCGATACCCGTGCCAAGCTGGCGATCACCAGCCTGACCGGCCCGTCGATCATCCAGCTCAGCGGCGGCACGCCGCAGTCGCCGGCGCTGACCACGGTCAACAAGGACCCGGCGCCGATCATCCCGACCACGCCGTCGGCGCTGCAGAACATCACCGACGTCGCCAACCGCATCGTCGAGCGCATGGACCAGATCCTCAGCGACCGCAACGTGGCCTCGATCAACGCGACGCTGGCCAACCTGGAGACGATCAGCGGCGGCCTGGCCGACCGTGACCAGGGTACCCAGGCGCTGCTGCTCAGCGCGCGCGATGCCGCCCGCAGTCTGGACACCACGCTGAAGACCACCAACGGCACCATCGAGCGCCTGGACAGGAACCTGGTGCAGCAGCTGCCGGGCATCATCGACAAGCTGGACGGCACCCTGGCCAAGCTCGACTCGGCCGCCGGCAACGCCGATTCGATCCTTGGCGAGAACCGCGCCGCGATCAACAGCTTCGCCAATGATGGCCTCGGCCAGCTGGGCCCGACGCTGACCGAACTGCGCGGCCTGATCCGCGACCTGCGCCGGGTCAGCGACCGCCTCGAGAACAATCCCGCGCGCTACCTGCTGGGCCGCGACGCACCGAAGGAGTTCGAACCCAAATGAGCCCGATGCCCCTTCCGCGCCTGCTGCTGGCCGCTTCGCTGGTCACCCTGCTGGGCGGCTGCTCCATCCTTGGCAGCAGCGAGAAAACCGCAGTGACGCTGTACTCGCCCGCCGTGCAGGTGAAGGCCGATCCGGCGTGGCCGCAGGCCAGCTGGCAGCTGGTACTGGCCAAGCCCAGCGCCGCACGCATGGTCGACAGCCCGCGCATCAACGTGCGGCCGACCCCGTCGCAGTTGGAGATCTACAAGGGCGCCAGCTGGGCCCAGCCGGCCACCGACATGATCGAGGACACCCTGCTGCGCGGCTTTGAGGATTCCGGACGCATCCACGGCGTCGCCCGCAGCACCGCCGGCATCCGCGCCGACTACAAGCTGTCCACCGACGTGCGCCGCTTCGAGTCGGACTACCAGGGCCAGGCCACGCCGACGGTGGTGATCGAGGTCAACGCCAAGCTGATCCACGTCGCCGACCAGCGCGTGGTCGCCGACCGTACCTTCCGCCAGGCACAGCCGGTCGGCAGTACCGACGTGCCGGCCGTCACCGCCGCCTTCGAACGTGGCCTGCAGCAGCTGGCGCAGGACATGGTGGGCTGGACGCTGGTCAGCGGGCAGAACGACACTACGGCGGCCAAGCGCTGATAGGCCGAGGGGGTCAGAGCCCTTTCCCGACGGGAAAGGGATCCGACCCCAGAACCCGATGCGTGACGGGGTCGGATCCCTTTCGCGCTGCGAAAGGGCTCTGCCCCCATCGTCATCAACGGGGCGTGATCCAGCGGAACGTCAGGTTGATCCGCTCACCCTGCACGCGCGCCATCTTCGGCAGCGCGTGCTGGTAGAAGCGCTGGGTCTGCCCCGCCATCACCAGCAGGTCTCCGTGGCCGAGCAGATACTCCGCCTTCCGCGCCGGATCGTCGCGCCGCCGCAGCAGGAAGCGCCGCGGCGCGCCCAGGCTCAGCGAGGCGATCACCGGCGCCGGGCCCAGTTCGGGTTCGTCATCACTGTGCCAGCCCATGTAATCGCCGCCGCTGCGATAGCGGTTCAGCAGTACGCTGTTGAAGGCATGTCCACAGAATGCCTGCAGCCGTTCGCGAAGCGGCAGCAGGGCCGGCTGCCACGGCTCAGGCAGGAAATCGGTACCCGAATAGCGATAGCGCGCCTCGGCATCCCCCATCCAGCAGCTCAGGCGGGGCGAATCGACGATACGGCCGAACATTCGGATGCGATGCACCTGCCAGGGGATACGTTGCTCCAGTTGCTGCTGCATAAGGTCCGCCTGGTCCGCGGCCAGCCAGCCCCGATGCCAGTGGATGTCGGCGTCGTCCAGTGGGAAATGCATACCAGCACGCTAGCACACCCCCTCCGCGGCCAGCGACTATGATGGTCGACCGCATTCCTGCGCGCCGCCTGACGATGATGACGATGAAGCACTCCTGGTACAGCCTCAAATGGCGACTTCGCCAGGCGTCCCGCCGGCTGGCCTCGGTGATTCACAACCTGCGCCAGGTTGGCCCGGCCGCCACGCTGCGCAAGGTCAGGGCCGTGCTTCGCCCACATCCACCGGCCGCAGCATCGGTGCCCGATCAAGCAGTGCGCTCTTCCGGCGAGGCGCGCAGCACCGCCCCTGCACGTGCTGGATACGTGCTGGTGCTTGATGCCAGCGCGCCCGATCCGACCCGCGATTCCGGCTCGGTCCGGATGTGCAAGATCCTCCAGTCGATCCGCGAGCTGGGATGGCAACCGGTGTTCATGCCGGACAATGGTGTCATCAGTGCCGACAGTGGCGCCTTCCTCAACGCACTGGGCGTGGACCTGATCGGCATCGCAGGCCGCCCACGCCTCGACCAGTGGCTGCGCGTGCACGGCCAGCAGCTGCGTGCGACCTTGCTCAGCCGCCACCATGTGGCGGCAGCCCACATCGGGCTGATCCGCGATTACGCTGTCGGCAAGGTGATCTTCGACACCGTGGACCTGCACCATGTGCGTGAGCAGCGTGCTGCGGACCTGCGCCAGGACCCGGACCTGCAGCGGCGGGCCGCACGCACGCGGCAAAGCGAGTTCGCCCTGATCAACGCCAGCGACACGACGCTGGTGGTCAGCCAGACCGAGCTGGAGATGCTGCAGGCGCAACTGCCCGGCAGCGACATCCGGCTGCTGTCCAACATCCATGACGTACAGGGGGGCACACGCCGGTTCGAGGAGACCGCTGACCTGTACTTCGTGGGGGGCTATGCCCATCAACCCAACCAGGAAGCGCTGGAATGGCTGGTCGGCGAGATCCATCCCCGCATCCGTGCGCAGCGCCCGGAGATCGTCCTGCACCTGATCGGAGAGATTCCGGAAGACGTGGCGGCGCGCTATGCCGGCAACGGTGTCATCGTCCACGGCCACGTAGCATCACTGCAGCCCTTCCTGTCGCGCTGCAGGATCGCGCTCGCCCCGCTCCTCTCCGGCGCAGGCGTGAAAGGCAAGGTCAATGAGGCCATGAGCCACGGTGTTCCGGTAGTGGCCACGCCCATTGCTGCCGAAGGCATGTTCCTGGTCGATGGTCAGAATGCACTGATCGCGGCAGATACCGAGGCGTTCAGCAACGCCATCCTGCGCCTGTACTCGGATGAGGCGTTGTGGTCCCACATCTCCGAACAGGGCTACCACAACATCCGCGAGCACTTCTCCAGCGATGCGGCGCGCAGGAGTCTGGAAGCACTCCTGCGCGACTGATCACTCCGGCGCGAACGCCGATTCAACCTCGCGCGAACGCCACGCCCGTTTTTTCCTTCAGTTCGTCATCGCTGACACCCGGCGCCGCTTCCACCAGCACCAGACCGGCATCGGTGACGTCGAATACAGCCAGGTCGGTGATGATGCGGTCGACCACGCCGACGCCGGTCAGCGGCAGTGTGCATTCGGCCAGGATCTTGTGCTCGCCGTTCTTCGCGGTGTGCTCCATCAGCACCACCACGCGCTGCACGCCGGCCACCAGGTCCATCGCGCCGCCCATGCCCTTGACCATCTTGCCGGGCACCATCCAGTTGGCCAGGTCGCCCTTGTCGGTCACCTGCATGGCGCCGAGGATGGCCAGGTTGACGTGGCCGCCACGGATCATCGCAAAGCTGTCATGGCTGCCGAAATAGCTGGCACCGGCACGCGCGGTGACGGTCTGCTTGCCGGCATTGATCAGGTCCGCGTCGACTTCGGCTTCGGTCGGGAACGGGCCGATGCCCAGCAGGCCGTTTTCCGACTGCAGCCACACGTCCACGCCCTCGGGGATGTGGTTGGCGACCAGGGTCGGCAGGCCGATGCCCAGGTTCACGTAGGCACCGTCGGTCAGTTCCTGGGCAGCGCGCGCTGCCATCTCGTCACGGGTCCACGCCATGTCAGTTGCCCTCCGCGCGGATGGTGCGCTGTTCGATGCGTTTTTCAGGATGCGCGTTGTGCACGATGCGGTGCACGTAGATGCCCGGCAGGTGCACCTGGTCCGGATCGATGGCGCCGACCGGCACCACCTCCTCCACTTCCACGATGCAGACCTTGCCGGCCATCGCACAGGCAGGGTTGAAGTTGCGCGCGGTCTTGCGGAACACCAGGTTGCCGGCCTCGTCGGCCTTCCACGCCTTGACCAGCGCCACGTCGGCGCGCAGCGCGGTTTCCATCACGTAGTGCTTGCCGTCGAACTCGCGGGTTTCCTTGCCTTCGGCCACCACCGTGCCGTAGCCGGTGGCGGTGAAGAACGCCGGGATGCCGGCGCCACCGGCGCGCAGGCGCTCGGCCAGGGTGCCCTGCGGGTTGAATTCCAGCTCCAGTTCACCGGCCAGGAACTGCCGCTCGAACTCCTTGTTCTCACCCACGTAGGACGAAATCATCTTCCTGATCTGCCGCGTCTCCAGCAGCTGGCCCAGGCCGAAGCCATCGACCCCCGCGTTGTTGGAGATCACGGTCAAGCCCTTGGCCCCGCTGTCGCGCAGCGCGGCGATCAGTGCCTCGGGAATGCCGCACAGGCCGAAGCCTCCGACAGCCAGGGTCTGGCCATCGGCGATGACGCCCTCCAGCGCCTGCGCCGCCGTGGCAAAGCGCTTGCCGCGCTTGCCGGTGGAAGTCACGTGTTCCATTTCTACAGCCCCACACGGGAAGAATGAGCGCATTCTAGCGCTACACCTGCATACCGCTGGGATGCGCCGCAGCATGGCGCCACGGCGCGTTCCGACTCAGCGGGTGCGCAGCGTCTTCACCGCGACGCGATGTTCCAGCGCCAGCAGCACCGCAAACCCCAGCAGCAGTGTTACCGGCATGCGGACTCGATCGACACTGGTGCGCAGGTGCCAGTCCAGGTCATGCGGCGTTCCCAGGTAGACCAGGAAGAGCACCGCTGCGTACGCCAGCGCCGCCAGCATGGCAGCCGATGCCGCCGGAACCCGCAGCACCGGGCGCCAGAGCACCGCCAGCACCAGCAACGGCACCAGCACCCAGACATCCAGCAGCAGGCGCCCGACGATCGGCAGGGTACCGCCCTCGCTGCCAAGCCGCGCCAATAGCTGCGCCTTCATGTCGCTTCCCGCCAGGTCATTGCCAACCCCTGCCTGCCCGACGGCCAGCTTCCATGCCAGCAGTGGCAGCAGGGCCACAACCGCGGCCAGGAGGATGCGCCAGCCCAGGCGACGCTCACGCAGCGCGCCTTCGCCCAGCACCACGGCCGTCAACAGAACCGCAAGCACGGCGCCCTCGTTCTTCAACATCGACAGCACTGCCACCAGCAGGGTGAATGCGACCAGCTCGCGACTACCACCATGCTTCCCGGACATGCGGTAGCGCACCGCTGTCGCCACGGCAGCGACGGCGTAGACCGCCACCAGAGGATCCATGTAGCCGTTGATCAGCATGTCGCGCCCCAGGCGCAGCAGCAGCACTGCGAACAGCACCCCGCACCAGCGCCATCGGAAACTCGGGGCGATCAGCAGCAGTGCCGGCAGCAGCAGCAGCGGTGCCACCGCCTTGGGCAGCAGTTCGTTCCAGTGCCCGGCCAAACCTGCTGCGCAGGCCATCAACAACGGAACCAGCGCGGGATAGTCGTTGTGGCTCCACGGCGCGTAATCATCCAGCTGGGCGTACAACGTGCCCTCCAGGTAGATCCGCTTGGCATGGAAGAGCCAGATCGAACGCGGGTCCCAGCCATCGCTGGGGCTTCCCAGTGCGATCAACACCAGCACCAGAACGGCCAGGACCAGAGGCGCGGTACGCAGGTCACGCACGGCCGACAGGGCGAGCAGCGCGCTGAGCACGACCGCGCAGAATGCCACCTGCACCGGCCAGCCCGTCAGGCCTATGGCGGCCAGGCCATAGCAGAGAAGAATGGAGACCAGCATGGCCAGCGCCGCACGGCGCCCTGATTCAGCGGCAGTCGACAAGAACGACATCTGCCTTCCTCCCTTGGACATGACACTGGTCAACCAGCGGATCACCGGCCCTCAGCAGGCGCTGCGGGGTATCGGTATCGCTGAACCGGACCGGATACAGCGCCTCCCACATGCGTTGCTGGATCAAGGGATCGTCCTTCAGCCCCTGCCCGAGCGAAAGCAGCGAGGGAGCGATCGGCTGCGCGCGTACCAGATCGCGTGCATCCACCACCTCACGTGGTACGGATGCGTCAAATCCCGCGTCCTCAACGAAGGCCTGGCGCAGCAACGACGTCTGATAGTCCGATCGCTTGGCGACCGATACGAGGGAAGCGGCCAACAGCAGCAACAGGAACCCGGCAATCGCCAGGTCCCGGCGCGAAGTGCGCAGGGGGGGAGAGGTGGAGGTCATGTCATCCATGAAACATTTCAAGGAACCAACGGAAAAACCAATGCGCCAGCAGCACCCGGGCTATTGGCAACGATAGTCGGACGGCATCCGGCTGTCGCGGAAAGGATCAGTGAGCGCATCGGTGTACTGCCCCATCAGCAGGCGGTGGGTCGGCAGCAGGTTCTGCCGGTAGAAGCGGCCGAACGATGCGAGGCGCTCGCCGCGCGCGGTCAACCGCACACAACCATCATGGATCTGCACGGTTCCGGACTGCAGCTGCTCGGTCAGGCGCACTTCCACCAGGTGATGCTCGCGGACGTACTCTTCAGTGAACACCTGGCGGAACGCGTCTTCGCGTATCCCACCGCCACGCTGTTGCAGTTTCTCCAGGATGTAGAAGGACAGCGAGCGGTCGATGACGGTCGGGACCGAGATCGCGAACACATAGCCTCCCAGCAACCAGATGGCGGCCAGCTGGATCAGCTCGAGGCGGCTGAAATCCCTGAACCACTTCAACGCATACAGGCCCGCAAACACCACCACCACTGCGATCACCGCGTCGAGGATGCTGGCATACAGCACCACGTTCACGCGGAACTGGCGCATGTGGACGTAGTAGACCAGCAGCAGGACGGCAATGAATGCAAGGGTTGCCAGCGCGGCACGCAGATATTTGTTCATTTGAACACCAGGAACTTGTTGGCGACGAAGCTGACGGCCATCTGCATTCCGGTCGCCAGCACGAACCCTGCGCGGTAGTCCAGGCCCCATCGATCGGCCCAGACGTACATCACCAGCGCATGCAGGACGGCGATCGCGGCGTAGATCAGCAGGAACAGCGAGCCCTGCCGCGCCAGGCTGCCCTGCCTGCCATGGAAAACGAAGTAGCGGCTGCCGAGGAACGACACAGTGATGCCGAAGACCGCTGCAATCGCATTGGCCATCGCGGCCAGCGGGACGTGCAGCACCTCGATGTTGAAGTGCAGCACTCCATAGTGCACTGCGGTGGCGACCAGGCCATTGATCACGTAGCGGACGGCCTGTCCGCCCAGCGCACCCTTAGCCACTGCGGCGGCAGGCATGCAGGACCTCGTCGATGAATTCGCGATAGCTGCCCACGCTCATGACGCCACCGCCGCGCATCATCCCCGACAACATCAGGATGATCAGCGTCAGTGCCGCGGTCTGCAGGAACACCAGCACCAGGATGCCGAATGCCAGCGAGAACCAGCCCTGCGATGCAAAGCCCAGCATCTTCAGCCCGGTGGCAACGATCCCGCCGATGATCGACAGTGCCGCCACCATGGTGCAGGCGATGCCCACGCGTACCAGCACATCCTCGGCAAACACCATCAGTGCACGGAATCCGTGCAGGGCCAGGCCGACGAAGTTCATCTTGCTGCGACCGGCATAGCGCGGACCACGATCCAGCGCACAGGTCTGCACGCGCAGCTTCGAGCCCAGTACGCAGGCTGCAACGTGGATCCACAGCTCCTGCATCGATGCCAACCGGCGCACCGCCGGCATCTTCGCCGCCATGAAGTTGCCGAAGCTGATCTGGCGTCCGCTGAGCAGCGAGAACAGCAGCTTGTAGACGATGTAGAACGACTTGAACTTCAGCGATTCGACCCGGCTGCGACGGCTGGCCACCACCACGTCGACATCGGCCGAATCCAGGCCCGCCACCAGCTCGGTGATGCTCTCCGGCGTATCCTCGCCATCGGAATCCATCACCACGACAATATCATTGCCATCGAAGTGCTCGGCCACATAGCCCAGGCCGATGGCGATCGCACGCTGATGCCCGACATTGCGACGCAGGCGGATCACCACGCCCTCCAGCCCCGAAGCCTCAATGGCGCTGATCGGCAATGGTTGCCGCACCGAGCCGTCGTCCACGGCCACCACATAGGTGTCCGGACCCTGGGTGCGGGCGAGCTCTACGAACAACTTCGAGGAGGCTTCCAGGTCCTCGTAGACCGGCATCACCACGATCTTTCGCATCGTCGCCACCTCAGGCCTGCAAGCGATGGCGGAAGTAGGCGATGGTCTCCTTCAGGCCGTCCTCCAGGCCGACCTTGGGCTCCCAGCCCAGATCCGCTTTGGCCAGGCTGATATCCGGCTGGCGTTGGCGTGGATCATCCGAGGGGAGCGGACGGTACTCGATCTTCGACGCGCCGCCGACCAGACGGAGCACGGTCTCGGCCAGTTCCAGCATCGTGTACTCGGACGGATTGCCGATATTGATCGGACCGGTGAGATCAGCCGGCGAGTCCATCAGCCGCAACATGCCCTCGATCAGGTCATCGACATAGCAGAAGCTGCGCGTCTGGCTGCCATCGCCATAGATGGTGATCGGCTCGCCCTTCAGCGCCTGCACGATGAAGTTGCTGACCACCCGGCCGTCATTGGGATGCATGCGCGGACCATACGTGTTGAAGATGCGCATGACCTTGATCTCCAGCTGATGCTGGCGCCAGTAGTCGAAGAACAGCGTTTCGGCGCAACGCTTGCCCTCGTCATAGCAGCTGCGGATGCCGATCGGGTTGACCCGGCCCCAGTAGCCTTCCACCTGCGGGTGGATTTCCGGATCGCCGTACACCTCGCTGGTGCTGGCCTGCAGGATGCGCGCACGCAGGCGCTTGGCCAGGCCGAGCATATTGATCGCCCCATGCACGCTGGTCTTGGTGGTCTGCACCGGGTCCTGCTGGTAGTGGATCGGTGACGCCGGGCAGGCCAGGTTGAAGATCCGGTCCACTTCCACATAGAGCGGGAACGTCACGTCATGGCGCATGAGCTCGAACCGTGGGTGGCCCAGCAGCCCATCCACGTTCGCCTTGCTGCCGGTGTAGAAGTTGTCCACGCAGAGGACGTCATGGCCGCCCGCGATGAGCCGATCGCACAGATGCGACCCGAGGAAGCCCGCGCCACCGGTCACCAGCACGCGTTTCTGATCGTGAGTGAATTTCAAAGCAAACCTCGATCCTTCTGGAACAGCAGGCCAATCGGCGATGGCCACTCGGGCCATGTCCTCGGTCGTCAGCGCGCAATTGTATGCGAACTGCCTGCTGGCCATGGCCCATCGACGGGGAATCGGCCGGCCCCACTCCCCTGCCAACGCTACTGCCCGGGCGCCCGTGGCTCACCGGCCGTTTGCAGACCCTCCCGCTATAATCGGGTTTCTCTATCCGGATGGACTGGTTCGATGCCCCTGCCCGCCTTCAAGGCCTATGACATCCGTGGCCGCGTGCCCGAGGAACTGAACGAAGACCTGGCCCGCCGCATTGGTGTTGCACTGGCCGCCCAGCTCGCACCGGGCCCGGTGGTGCTGGGCCATGACGTGCGCCTGACCAGCCCGGCGCTGCAGGACGCACTGGCGGCCGGCCTGCGCGGCACCGGCCGTGAAGTGATCGACATCGGCCTGTGCGGCACCGAGGAGGTCTATTTCCAGACCGACCACCTGGAGGCGGCCGGCGGCGTGATGGTCACCGCCAGCCACAACCCGATGGATTACAACGGCATGAAGCTGGTCAAGGAGAAAGCACGGCCGATCAGTTCCGACACCGGCCTGTTCGCGATTTCCGATGCAGTGGCCACCGATACCTCCGAGGCCCAGCCGCCGCGCGCAGGCCTGGCTGCCCGGCACGACAAAAGCGCCTACATCCAGCACCTGCTGGGCTATGTCGATGCCGGCAAGCTCAAGCCGCTGAAGCTGGTGGTCAATGCGGGCAATGGCGGCGCCGGTGCCATCGTTGACCTGTTGGCACCGCACCTGCCGTTCGAATTCATCCGCATCTGCCACGAGCCGGACGGCAGCTTCCCCAACGGCATCCCCAACCCGCTGCTGCCGGAGAACCGCGCCGCCACTGCCGACGCGGTGCGCGAACACGGCGCCGACTTCGGCATCGCCTGGGATGGCGACTTCGACCGTTGCTTCTTCTTCGACCACACCGGCCGCTTCATCGAGGGCTATTACCTGGTCGGCCTGCTGGCCAAGGCGATCCTGGCCCGCAATCCGGGCGGCAGGATCGTGCATGACCCGCGCCTGGTCTGGAACACTGTGGACATGGTCGAGCAGGCGGGCGGCGTGCCGGTGCAGTGCAAGAGCGGCCACGCCTTCATCAAGGAAAAGATGCGTGCCGAGGACGCGGTGTACGGTGGCGAGATGAGCGCCCACCACTACTTCCGCGAGTTCGCCTACGCCGACTCCGGCATGATCCCGTGGCTGCTGATCGCCCAGCTGATCTCCGAAAGCGGTCGTTCGCTGGCCGACTGGGTTGAAGACCGCATGGCCGCCTACCCGTGCAGTGGCGAGATCAACTTCAAGGTCGCCGATGCCAAGGCCGCCGTTGCACGCGTGATGGAGCACTTCGCGGCGCAGTCGCCCACGCTGGACCACACCGACGGCATCAGCGCCGACTTCGGCAGCTGGCGCTTCAACCTGCGCAGCTCCAACACCGAACCGCTGCTGCGCTTGAACGTCGAAGCGCGCGGTGACGCTGCGTTGATGCAGGCGCGTACCGACGAAATTTCCCGTCTGATCCAGCAGTAACCGAGGCCCGCATGAGCAGCATCCAGCCCGTCATCCTGTCCGGTGGGTCCGGTACACGCCTATGGCCGCTTTCGCGCGAGGCCTACCCGAAGCAGTTCCTGCCACTGGCCGGCGAGCTGACGATGCTGCAGGCCACCTGGCAACGCGTCGCCCCACTGGCGGCGCGTGGCCCGCTGGTGATTGCCAACGAAGAGCACCGCTTCGTCGCCGCCGAGCAGCTGCAGCAGGTCGGCGCTGAACCGGCCGCGATCATCCTTGAACCGGTGGGCCGCAATACCGCACCGGCTATCGCCGTGGCCGCGCTGGAGGCCACCCGTGACGGTGCCGACGCGCTGCTGCTGGTGCTGCCCTCCGATCATGTGATCACCGACGAGGCGGCCTTCCGCAACGCGGTGCAGGCCGCCGCCAGTGCCGCTGAAGCCGGCAAGCTGGTCACGTTCGGCATCGTGCCGACCGGCCCGGAAACCGGCTACGGCTATATCAAGGCTGCCGACGGCCAGGGCCTGCGTGCCGTCGAACGCTTCGTCGAAAAGCCCGACCTGGAGACCGCCACCGGCTACGTCAGCAGCGGTCAGTACTACTGGAACAGCGGCATGTTCCTGTTCAAGGCCTCGCGCTACCTGCAGGAACTGGAGTGCTTCCAGCCGGCGATGCTGGCCAGCAGCCGCCAGGCCTGGCAGCAGGCGCGCCGCGATGCCGACTTCACCCGCTTGGACAGGGATGCCTTCACGGCGGTGCAGTCGGACTCGATCGACTACGCGGTGATGGAAAAGACTGCCGATGCAGTCGTGATCCCGCTGGATGCCGGCTGGAACGACGTCGGTTCGTGGACCGCGCTGCGCGATGTCTCGCAGCAGGATGGCGACGGCAATGCCCACCAGGGCGATGTGATCGCCATCGACTGCCGCAATACCTATGCCTATGCGCAGCGCCTGGTGGCCCTGGTCGGCCTGGACGATGTGATCGTGGTCGAGACCGACGACGCCGTGCTGATCGGCAAGGCCGACCGCATGCAGGAGGTCAAGACGGTAGTGGCGAAGCTGAAGGCTGAAGGCCGCAGCGAGGCGACCTGGCACCGCAAGGTGTATCGCCCGTGGGGCGCCTACGACTCGATCGACAACGGTGAGCGCTTCCAGGTCAAGCGGATCACGGTCAAGCCCGGCGGCACGCTCAGCCTGCAGATGCATCACCACCGCGCCGAACACTGGATCGTGGTCAGCGGCACCGCGGAGGTGACCCGCGGCAACGAGGTGATCCTGCTCAGCGAGAACCAGAGCACCTACATCCCGCTGGGCGTGACGCATCGCCTGCGCAATCCCGGCAAGCTGCCACTGGAACTGATCGAAGTGCAGTCGGGCAGCTACCTGGGCGAGGATGACATCGTGCGGTTCGAGGATACGTACGGGCGCAGTTGAGGCATCAACGCCTGCGCCCCACGGTAGCGCCGGCCCATGGCCGGCGAGCGCAGCGGCTTGCAAGCATCCGCCGGGCGTGGCCCGGCGCTACCCTTATCGGGCAATCTCTGCCATCACCCGCTTCAGGCCGTCCTGCCATGCCGGCAGCACGATGCCGAAATCCTGTTGCAGTTTGCGGTTGTCCAGCACCGACCAGGCTGGGCGCTTGGCCGGGGTCGGATACTCGGAACTGGAAATCGCCTCGACGGTCGGCACCTTGACCAGCGCGCCAGTGGCCAACGCTTCGGCGAAGATCGCCTCGGCAAAGCCGTGCCAGCTGGTCTGGCCACTGGCGGTCAGATGCCAGGTGCCGGACAGACGGCCCGGGTGCTGCAATGCCTGCGCGGTCACATCGGCAATCAGCGCGGCCGGCGTGGGCGTACCGACCTGGTCGGCCACCACCCGCAACACATCGCGCTCGGCGCCCACGCGCAGCATGGTGCGCAGGAAGTTCGCGCCATGCGAGGCATAGACCCAGGCCGTGCGGAAGATCAGGTGGCGGCCACCGGCCGCGCGTACGGCCTCCTCGCCATCGCGCTTGCTGGTGCCATATACACCCAGCGGTGCGGTCGGTTCGTCCTCGCGGTAGGGCGCGCTGCCTTGGCCATCGAACACGTAGTCGGTGGAGTAATGCACGAATGGCACGCCATGCGCGGCACACCAGCGCGCGATCATCCCCGGCGCCTGCGCATTGGCCGCAAAGGCCGCGTCGACCTCCTGTTCGGCACGATCGACGGACGTGTAGGCCGCGGCGTTGACCACGATCGACGGCTGCAGCCGGTCCAGCAGGGCCGGCAGGCTTTCAGGCTGGCCGAAATCGGCGGTTTCGCAGGCGCTGCCATCCGGCAGAGCGCCGCTGCGGGTGGTCGCGACCACCTTGCCCAGCGGCGCCAGCGCGCGCAGCAGCTCCTGGCCGACCTGGCCGTTGCCACCGAAGACCAGAACGGTCATGGCACGTAGACCGGCAGGCGGTCTTCGGCGATGTCCTTCAGGAAGGGGGCATTCTCGTCCTTGGCCGACAACGTTGGCACACTGAGCGGCCAGTCCACGGCGATATCGGCATCGTTCCAGCGCACGCCGGCATCGAAGTCCTTCAGGTAGACCTCGGTGCACAGATAGCTGAACACCGCGCGCTCGGACAGTACGGCAAAGCCGTGGGCGAAGCCTTCCGGAATCCAGAACTGCTTCTTGTTCTCCGCGCTCAGCACCACCGCTTCCCACTGGCCGAAGGTCGGCGAGCCGCGACGGATGTCGACGGCCACGTCATAGACCTCGCCTTCCAGCACGCTGACCAGCTTGCCCTGCGGGCGCGGCCACTGGTAATGCAGCCCGCGCAGGACACCCTTGGCCGAGGTCGAGACGTTGCTCTGCACGAAGCGATCCGGCAGGCCCAGCGCGGCGAAGCGCTCGGCGTTCCAGATTTCGAAGAAGTAACCGCGAGCATCGCCGAACACGGCCGGTTCGATCACTACGCAACCGGGCAACCTGGTTTCAATCACTTTCACGGAACAACTCCACGCAGGGCGAGCTTGTGCAGGTACTGGCCGTAGCCGTTCTTGATCAGTGGTGCAGCCAGGGCTTCCAGCTGTTCGGCATTGATCCAGCCCTGCCCGAACGCGATTTCCTCCGGGCAGCAGACCTGCAGGCCCTGGCGGGTCTGGATGGTCTCGATGAAATTGGAGGCTTCCAGCAGCGACTGGTGGGTGCCGGTATCGAGCCAGGCATAACCGCGGCCCAGTGGCTCGAGGTGCAGCAGGCCCTGCTCCAGGTACCTGCGGTTGAGATCGGTGATCTCCAGCTCGCCGCGGGCCGAGGGCTTCAGCTCGGCGGCGTAGTCACAGGCATGCGCATCGTAGAAGTACAGGCCGGTCACCGCGTAGTTCGAGCGCGGGTTGAGCGGCTTCTCGACAAGCCCGACCACCTTGCCACTGGCGTCGAACTCGGCCACGCCATAGCGCTCGGGGTCGTTGACCCAGTAGCCAAACACCGTGGCCCCCTGGTCACGTGCGTCGGCGCGGCGCAGCATTTCGCTCAGCCCATGGCCGTGGAAGATGTTGTCCCCCAGCACCAGGCAACTCGGCTTGCCGGCAACGAAATCGCGACCGATCAGATAGGCTTGGGCCAGGCCATCGGGGCTGGGCTGCACGGCGTACTGGATGTCCATGCCCCACTGCGAACCGTCGCCCAGCAGCTGCCGGAACAGCGCCTGTTCGTGCGGGGTGTTGATGATCAGCACCTCGCGGATGCCCGCCAGCATCAGCACGCTGAGCGGGTAGTAGATCATCGGCTTGTCGTACACCGGCAGCAGCTGCTTGCTGACACCCTGGGTGATAGGGTACAGCCGGGTGCCGGAGCCACCGGCGAGGATGATGCCCTTGCGCTGGGTCATGTCGTCTCCTGCGCTCAGGCCGCGGTACCGATGCGCTGCAGGCGATAGCTGCCATCGAGCACGCTGTTGACCCACGCCTGGTTGTCCAGGTACCAGTCCACGGTGCGGCTGATGCCCTGCTCGAAGGTATAGGCCGGCTCCCAGCCCAGTTCGTTCTTCAGCTTGGAGGCATCGATCGCATAGCGGCGGTCATGTCCGGGGCGGTCGGCCACATGGGTGATCTGGCTGCTGCGCGGCTGGCCGTCCGCACGCGGGCGGCGCTGGTCCAGCAGTGCGCAGATGGCCTGCACCACTTCGATGTTCTGCTTTTCCGAGTTGCCGCCGACATTGTAGGTCTCGCCAATCTGGCCCTTGGCCAGCACGGTACGGATCGCTTCGCAGTGGTCGGACACGAACAGCCAGTCGCGCACCTGCCTGCCATCGCCGTACACGGGCAGCGGCTCGCCGGCCAGCGCCCTGGCGATCACCAGCGGGATCAGCTTCTCGGGGAAGTGGTACGGGCCATAGTTGTTGGAACAGTGGGTGGTCAGCACCGGCAGCCCGTAGGTGTGGTGGAAGGCCCGCACCAGATGGTCGGAAGCCGCCTTGGACGCCGAGTACGGCGAATTCGGCGCATAGGTCGAGGTTTCGCTGAACTTGCCGGTCTCACCGAGGGTGCCGTACACCTCGTCAGTGGACACGTGCAGAAAGCGGAACGCCGCGCCCTGCTCGGCCGGGAGCGCTTTCCAATGGTCGCGCACCGCCTCCAGAAGGCCCAAGGTGCCGACCACATTGGTCTGGATGAAGGCACCCGGACCATCGATCGAGCGATCCACGTGGCTCTCGGCCGCGAAGTTCAGCACCGCCTCCGGCTGGTGTTCGGCCAACAGCCGGGCGACCTGGGCCTGGTCACCGATGTCGCCCTGCACGAACACATGGTTGGAATCACCGTCCAGGCTGGACAGGGTCTTCAGGTTGCCGGCATAGGACAGGATGTCGAGGTTGACGATCTTCACGCCTCGGGCAACCGCCTCAAGGACGAAATTGCCGCCGATGAAACCGGCACCGCCGGTGACGAGCCAGGTAGGCACCATCCAATCTCCAGGTTCAGGGGACGTGCTCCCTGACGGGATGGCACATCAAAGTACTGAGGATACCGTCCTCATGCCCGATCCGGCATGACTGTGCACAGTGCGACGAGCCGGCGACGACCAGGTGGCCCCGCCGGAACAGCTGCCGGCCCCCCTCTTGACCGCCGGGCCACCCGCAGGCACCACCATGCCCAATTGGACGCCAGTGGCTATACTCTGGCCCGGAATTCAGGCTGCCCTTCGGATTCAGCATCTCCAACCACAAGGATATCGACGGAAAACGCATGCAACGAACTGATCGCGCACTCTGTGTGGACCTGGATGGCACCCTGCTGCGATCGGATCTGCTGTACGAATCCCTGCTGACCCTGCTGGCCAGCAATCCCCTGTATGTCTTCCTGCTGCCGCTATGGCTGCTGCGTGGCAAGGCCGCGCTGAAACATGAGATTGCCTCACGGGTCAGGCTGCCGGTTGAATTCCTGCCCTACGACGAGCGGGTGCTGGAGTTGCTGAAAACGACCGAACAGAGGCCCCGCGTCCTCTGCTCGGCGTCTGACAGCAGCCTGGTCAACGCCATTGCCACCCATCTGGGGATATTCGACGAAGTCATGGCCAGCGATGGTCAGCGCAACCTCGCCGGTCACCACAAAGCGGAAGCGCTCAATGCGCGCTTCGGTGCGGGTCAGTACGATTACATGGGCAATGCCAGCGTGGACCTGCAGGTCTGGAAGCACGCCGGAGGCGCCTACGTGGTCAACGCCAGCGCCGGGCTCGCCGCCAGCGCAGCCCGGCAGACTGCCGTGCATGCGCATTGGCCGGCCCGTGGCGGTGGCATCCGCACCTGGATCAAGGCACTGCGCATCTATCAGTGGGCCAAGAACCTGCTGGTCCTGGTTCCGCTGCTGACCGCCCATCGCTTCTTTGATCTACCCGCAGTGCTGGATGCGGCCACCGCATTCATTGCGTTCGGACTGTGCGCATCGGGTGTGTACCTGCTCAATGACCTGCTGGACCTGGCCCCGGACCGGCAGCATGCGCGCAAGCGCAAGCGCCCGTTCGCCGCCGGTAACCTGCCGCTGCTGCACGGCCTGCTGGCAGCGCCGTTGCTGACCCTGGTCGGGTTCGCGCTGGCCCTGTGGACCAGCCCGGCCTTCGCCCTGGTGCTGTTCGGCTACTACGTCATGACCCTGGCCTATTCGTTCGTGCTCAAGCGCATGGTCATGATCGATGTCGTCGTGCTCGCGGCCCTGTACACGGTGCGCATCATCGGGGGAGCTGTAGCGATCGACGTGGAGCTGTCGTTCTGGCTGCTTGCATTCTCCATGTTCATTTTCCTGAGCCTGGCCCTGCTCAAGCGCTACACCGAGCTGGAGGCTGTGGTCTCGGCCGGCAAGACCAAGGCCAGCGGCCGTGGCTATGCCGTCGGCGACCTGCCGCTGATCCAGTCCTTCGGTGCCGCCGCCGGCTACATCGGCGTGCTGGTGTTCGCGCTGTACATCAACAGCCCGGAGAGCCTGGCCCTCTACCAGCAGCCGAAAATACTATGGCTGCTGTGCCCGGTCCTGCTGTACTGGATCAGCCGTGCCTGGATCATCGCCCACCGCGGCAACATGCATGACGATCCGATTGTCTTCGCTGCGCGCGACCGCGTCAGCCAGGCCATCGCCCTGCTCGCGCTGGTCATTGTTGGCTGCGCGACGTTCCAGTGGTAGCCACTGACTGCCCCCTTCCTGCCAGAGTCCCTGGAATCACATGTATACCGCCTTCATTCCCTTGATCCTGTTCTCCGTCGCGCTGAACGCCAGTGCACAGCTGTTCTTGCGCCAGGGCATGCCCCAGGTTGCGCTGGTAACGTCTGATGGCATGTTCCCGCTGCTCGCCAGCGGCCTGCGCGTGATCTTCAATCCCTGGGTGTTCGCCGGCCTGTCCTGCTATGCAGTCAGCATCGTGCTGTGGATGTACGTGCTGTCCAAGGTCCAGGTGAGTTTCGCTTACCCGTTCCTGAGTGTCGGCTACGTCATCGTCGTTGCTGCCGCCTATTTCTGGTTCCGCGAACCGGTGAGCATCATGAAGCTCGCGGGGGTCGCACTGATCTGCGTCGGTGTCGTTCTCGTCGCGAAGGGAGGTTGAACAATGGCCCGTCACATCGTCATTGGTGGCAGTGGTTTCACCGGCACCTACCTGGTGCGTTCGCTGCTGTCGCAGAACCAGCAGGTTACGATCATCGACATCGCCGTCCTTCCCACCGAGTTCTCGGGACGAGTGGACTATCACTGCATCGACATCGTGGTCCCCGGTGCGCTGCAGCAGGTGGCCCTGGCCGAGGGCGATATCGTCTATCACCTGGCGGCGCGCCAGTTCCACAACGACGTGCCACACCACAACCAGGATGCGTGGTTCGCCGAAGTCAATGTTGGCGGCACCGCCAACGTGCTCGAATGGATGTCGCAGCTGGCGACGCCACGGCTGGTCTATACCAGCACGGACATGGTCTACGGCCTGCCGCAGAAGCTGCCGGTCCCGCCGGATCACGCCAAGAATCCGCTGGGGCCCTACGGGCGCAGCAAGGCGGCGTCCGAACAGCTGTGCGAACAGGCCCGTGGCCGCGGTTTCAGGATCACCATCCTTCGCCCGAGAATGATCGTCGGCCCGGGTCGATTCGGCATCCTGACCAAGCTGTTCAAGCTGATGGACCTGAATCTCCCCATCCCGACCATCGGCAGCGGCCGAAACCGCTACCAGATGATCGCCGTGGAAGATGTCGTCAACGCCATCCAGCTGTCGGTGGCGCACGATCTGCCCGCCGTCGCTCTGAGCCTGGGCTCGGGCCCGGCTCCGGTGGTGCGCGAGCTGCTGCGCAACACGATCCGGCGCATTGGTTCGCATTCCATGGTCATTCCGGTGCCTGCCGGTCCGCTCAAGCTGACGCTCTCGCTGTTGGAGAAGCTGGGCAAGCCGCTGCTGCACCGCGAGCAGTACCAGATCGCCGACATCAACTACGTGGTCGATATCGCACCGACCGAATCCACGCTGCAGTGGGCGCCGACCAAGAATGACGAAGACATGCTGGTGGCGGCCTACGAGCACTACAGCAAGTCCCGCTGATCCCGAAAATACTTCGGCCCCGGCCCTGGATTCTTCGACATGACCTGTCTTGCCCGGTCTCGCTGACCTACTGAATCAACCCACATCCAATGCACATGGAAAGTCGTCCCTCTTCTTCCGATGCCCTCCTGCCCGACGGCCAGGCTGCGCGCAGGTTCGTCGCCTGTGCTGTTGGACTGGTTGTCCTGCTGGCCGTTTCGAAAGCGCTCGCCGCCTACAGCGGCGTAAAGGCAGCTACCTACATACTGCCCATCCTGGCGGTCCTTGTTCTTGCACCCCGCATTGGTCTGGCCTGGGCCGCCCCTGCGGTCAAGGCATTGCTGGTCCTTTCCCTGTCCGCACTGCTTTTGAACATCGTGCCGGACTCGACATGGGACGGCAACATGTACCACAAGGTCGCCATTGTCGCGCTGCACGATGGCTGGAATCCGTGGCTTTTCCCTGAGTTTTCCGACTGGGCCGCTACGCGAAGCGAGATCTACTATTCGTCCAGCGTATGGGACGGCAATCCGAACGCCATGTGGGTCAGCCACTACCCGAACCTGTCCTGGCTGTTCAGTGCAGCCTTGATGGACTACGGATTTGGATGGGAGTCCGGCAAGGCATTGAACCTGCTTCTTGCGATCGCCCTGTTCGTATATGCGCGCACTGTCTTCAGGCAGTACCTGCCGAACCGCTGGCAGGTGGAAGTTCTCGCGCTGCTTGCGGTGGCATGCCAGCCAATCGTCGGTCAGCTGCCCACAAACTATGTGGATGGCTGCACGTATTCGGTCATTGCGCTCACAACGCTTTGCATCCTTGATCGCGATCGAAGTCCTGCCGTCAACGTGATCGTCTGGTGCAGCCTGATCATTCTTGCCGGCGTGAAGTTCACCGGTGCCCTGTACGCAGCGATGCTTGCGCTTCCATTCCTGGTGGTACGCCGACCGGGCCTGAAAGAGATTGCGACCTGGTCCCTGCTGGGAGCCATTGCACTGTCCCACCCCTACCTCAACCACATCGCCTCGGACCTGGATATCGGCTACCCGGTTACGGGTACGGATATCGTTCTGCGTGGACAGGCCGAGGCATCGGTGCTTGAGAAGCCGCGGATCCGGACACTTGCAGAATCACTGCTCGCCCACACGTCAAACGCCACTACGTTCCCGGGCATGAAGATTCCAGGCACCTTCGCCATGGACGAGATCAAACAATCGGGTGCACCGGATCCGCGATTCGCCGGATTCGGCCCCTTGTTCTCACTTGCCCTGATGATCGCCGCAGTGGCAATTGTTCTTGCACTGGTGCTGGAACGGCGCAATCGCCGCCAGTGTATCAATCACTGGTACCTGCTGGCCGCCGTAGCGTATCTGGTGGTCATGGCCATCGCGCATGCAGCGCCCTGGTGGGCTCGCTATGTCCCGTTCCTGTACCTCGCCCTGATACTTGTACTGCTCGTCTGTTCAGGATCTACGATCAGGGGAGTCCGCGTTGCATCTTCGCTTGCCAGCCTGGTGATGGTGGTTAACGCCGTCCTGGTCTTTGCCGGCGTGGCGCAGTACACCAGTGATTTCGCCCTTCGTCCCGCAATGCAGGCCAACCGGGCCATCAGTGCGCAATACCAGCAGGGCGAGCACGTCATTGTCGCGGCTCCGCAGTTCTTTGGTTTCTCCACCCTTTATCACACGCAGCACGTCCTCGGCATAAAGGATGTCGAGTATCAGGTCTCTGGAATGGACAACACGGCATGTGAAGGTCCGCAGCAGATCGGCGACTGGATCGGCTTCTCCAAGCTCTGCAGATAAACAGCGGTCTGGACGACCCGGCGCCAGGTACATGGAACCCTTGGCGCTGATCGAATCGAACACCTGCCGGGCGGGCGCCACCATACGCATTCGCATGGTCACCCCAAGCCAGCTAGAATCGGGGTCCCACCCCCGAACCGGTTGCTGTTCCAGGACCGGATGTTCTCCCTGTTTAGTGAAGGACCCCGTACCAGATGAAAATCCTCGTCGCGTACAAGCGCGTGGTGGACTACAACGTCCGCATTCAGGTCAAGCCGGACGGTTCCGGCGTGGTCACCGACGGCGTCAAGCTGTCCCCCAACCCCTTCGATGAAATCGCCCTGGAAGAAGCCCTGCGCCTGCGCGACAAGGGCATCGCCAGCGAAGTCGTGGTTGCCACCATTGCCCCCGCCGATGCCCAGGCGCACCTGCGCAACGGCCTGGCCATGGGCGCCAATCGCGCCATCCACGTCGTCACCGACCAGGCCATCCAGCCGCTGACCGCCGCACGCACCCTGCTCAAGCTGATCGAGAAGGAACAGCCGGACCTGGTGATCCTCGGCAAGCAGGCCATCGACGACGACGCCAACCAGACCGGCCAGATGCTGGCCACGCTGTGGGGCCGCCCGCAGGCGACCTTCGCCAGCAAGCTCGAGATCGCCGGCGGCAAGGCCACGGTGACCCGCGAAGTCGACGCCGGCCTGGAAACGCTGGAAGTGGACCTGCCGGCCGTGGTCACCACCGACCTGCGCCTGAACGAACCGCGCTTCATCAAGCTGCCGGACATCATGAAGGCCAAGGCCAAGCCGCTGGAAACGCTGCAGCTGGCCGACCTCGGCGTTGAAGCCGCCGATACCTTCAAGACCACCCACTACGCCGCGCCGTCCAAGCGCAGCAAGGGCGTGATGGTCAAGGACGCGGCCGAACTGGTTGCTGCACTCAAGCAGAAGGGGTTGCTGTAATGAGCAAGATTCTCGTCATCGCCGAGCACCACGACGGCAAGCTCAACGCCGCCACCGCCAAGACCATCAGCGCCGCTGTCGCCATCAGCGGTGCCAGCATCGATGTGGTGGTGCTGGCCGCCGATCCGGCTGCGGTCGCCGCCGAGGCCGCGAAGATCGCTGGCGTCGCCAAGGTCCTGACCGTGGCCAATGCCGCCAACGCGCAGGCCATCGCCCAGGTGCTCGCGCCGCAGATCGCGCAGCTGGCCAAGGGCTACACCCACGTGTTCGGACCGTCGACCACCTTCGGCAAGGACCTGATGCCGTGCGTTGCCGCGCTGCTAGGCGTCAACCAGGTCTCCGACCTGATGACCGTCGAAGGCAGCCACACCTTCAAGCGCCCGATCTACGCTGGCAACGCAATCATCACTGTAGAAGCCCCGGCTGACCAGATCGTGGTCGCCACCGTGCGCGCCGCGTCGTGGCCGGAAGCCGCCCAGGGCGGCAGTGCCGCCATTGAAGCGGCCAGCGTCGATGCTGCCCTGCCGACCCATACCCGCTTCATCGGCCTGGCCGCCGGTGCCAGCGACCGCCCGGACCTGCAGAGCGCCAAGCGCGTGGTCTCCGGTGGTCGTGGTGTCGGTTCGGAAGAGAACTTCAAGGTTATCTTCCAGCTGGCCGACAAGCTCGGTGCCGCCGTCGGCGCTTCGCGTGCCGCGGTTGATGCCGGCTATGTGCCCAGCGACCTGCAGGTTGGCCAGACCGGTAAGATCATCGCGCCGGAACTGTACGTGGCCGTGGGTATCAGCGGCGCGATCCAGCACCTGACCGGCATCAAGGATGCCGGCACCATCGTGGCCATCAACAAGGACGGCGATGCGCCGATCTTCGAGATTGCCGATATCGGTCTGGTGGGTGATCTGTTTGCAATCCTGCCGGAGCTGGAAGCGGCGCTCTGACGTGTACCTGCCGCTGGCTCCGGCCAGCGGCACAGTCCCTTTGAATTCAAGCAGGCAATCGTGAGTACTCCCTACAAGAAGGTAATGGTTGTCTTCGGCACCCGTCCGGAAGCCATCAAGATGGCCCCGGTGGTGGAAGCCCTGAAGGCCCGGCCTGAGATCGAGACGATCGTTGCGGTTACCGCGCAGCATCGACAGATGCTCGACCAGGTCATGGACCTGTTCGGTATCACGCCGGATGTCGACCTCAATGTGATGGAACCTGGCCAGACGCTGGCAGGCCTGTTCGCCAAGATCCTGACCGGCATGACCGCCGTCATCGCCGAGCACAAGCCGGACCTGGTGCTGGTGCATGGCGATACCAGCACCACGCTGGCCAGTGCGCTGGCCGCGTTCTACAACCGCGTGGCCGTCGGCCATGTGGAAGCAGGACTGCGCACCGGTGACATTTACGCGCCGTGGCCTGAAGAGGCCAACCGCCGCCTGACCGGGCCGCTGACCCGCCTGCACTTCGCGCCGACCACCCGCTCGCGCGACAACCTGCTGGCTGAAGGTACGTCTAGCGATGACATCCACGTCACCGGCAACACCGTGATTGATGCCCTGCTCAACGTCGCCGACAAGCTGAAGCACGACACCGCGCTGATTGAATCGATGCGGGCCCGTTTCCCGTTCCTTGATGCTTCCAAGCGGCTGGTACTGGTGACCGGCCATCGCCGTGAAAACTTCGGCAGCGGCTTCGAGAGCATCTGCGAAGCACTGAAGGCCCTGGCCGCGCGCGGCGATACGCAGATCGTCTATCCGGTCCACCTCAACCCCAACGTGCAGGGACCGGTCAACCGGATCCTCGCCGATGCCCCGGGCGTGGTCCTGATCGAGCCGCAGGATTACCTGCCGTTCGTCTACCTGATGACCCAGGCGACGTTGATCATCACCGACTCCGGTGGCGTGCAGGAAGAAGCCCCGTCACTGGGCAAGCCGGTGCTGGTAATGCGCGATACCACCGAGCGCCCTGAAGCGGTGGGCGCAGGCACCGTACTGCTGGTTGGCACCGATGCTGGCAGGATCGTGGCTGAGGCCACCCGCCTGCTCGACGACGAAGCCGCCTACCAGTCAATGGCACATGCCCATAATCCGTATGGTGATGGCAAGGCCGCTGCACGCATCGCTGCCTTGATCCAGGGCGAGGCGATGCCGGCCTGACCCGATGCGCGGGCAACGGCAAGCTAGGCTTGTCGTTGACCCGCCATCGCCGCATCACGACAGACCGCGGCCAGGCGCTCAGCCAGGCGATCCCAACGATACTCGGCGAAAGCATCCTGCCCCAGGCGCAGGCCTTCATCCAGCCGCCCTTGCTGCTTGCGCTGCAGTAGTTCGTGCAGAAGTGCGCTGATCGCAGCAACCTCATTGGCGGCCAGAAACCCGCAACGCTCCCTGCCGATGATGGCGGCCGCCGGATCGGCGGCATCCGGCTGCAGATGCAGTACCGGCCGGCCCGAACCCAGGTATTCCAGCAGCTTGCCCGGGATCTGGGTCATGCCTGCGTTGCCGATGTTGACCAGGACATCCGCACTGCGCTGCAGTTCGATGGCCTGGGAATGATCCAGGCTTCCGGCAAATCGCAGGACCTGCGGATGCTCCGCGCACGCTTTCGCCAGTTCTGGTGGCAGACCAGGGCCAGCGATGGTGAGCGTGCAGCCGGGCGATGCCAGCACCGCGCGGACCAGCGGCATGGGGTCGCGGAACGGATAGAAGCGCCCCGTGTAGACCAGCTGCAACCCGCCGGCCGACCTGACAACCTCGGGCAGCGGCGGTTCCACCCTGGCGAATCCCTGCGGAATCACGCTGAGCGGCGCGATCCCGGGACCATGCCGCTCCTGCATCAGGGCCGCGGTGGCCTCGGAAGTAACGACAATAGCGGCCGCCTCGTGGCAAACCCGCCTTTCAAGCTCGAGCGACGCCGCCCTCCAGCGTTCGGGGGTATAGGACGTCAGCACGGGATCACCAAGTTCGGCAACGAAAGGAATGCCGGACTCGCGCGAGAGCGCAGAAGCCAACAACAGCCCTGCCACAGGCTCATGTGATCCGATGATCACCTGCGGCGACCACTGGCTGATCAGTTGCCGGCCATGACGCAGGGCACCGCCGATCCAACGCGAGCGGCCATCCGGGAAAACCCGCGCATCCAGGAACGAGCGCAGCCATGCGATCGCGCGCCCCTTCCGGTTCAACGCCGCCGTCCCAGCCGTCGGCGCGGCCTGTGAAGCCACCTGTGGGGACGGGCGCGTTCCCGCAACCGCGTCCTGGCGCCGCAGACGGCGCAGATGGCCCAGTACGCGCGACGTCACATCAATCAGAGCCTCGACGCCCTGCGGCGAGGTCCGATGCACCTGCAGACCGGGTGGGTCCTCCATCCGTCGCATGCCGGCACCACATGCCCGGGTCAGGACATGGACATCATGCCCAAGACTGGCCAGTCCGCTGGCCAGCTGGGTCACCCGCAGTGATTGGGGTGACGGGTTGGGCTGGAAGTCGTGCGCGCAGATCAGGATGCGCATGGCCTGCATGCCACCGTTCGTCATGGTTTGACCGACGCTACCCATGCGATCGCAGTCCTGTTCCTGCTCCAACCCGTAACCTGCTCAGGACGCCCGCGTAACGACGTCCAGCATCGCATCGCCCGACTGCTGCAGCGTGCTGAAGGGAGGCGCTTCGATCATCGCCAATCCCGCTTCCATCAGCTCTGGGTAATTCCGCATGACATGCGACAACTCACCGTACAAGGCCGACACATCCTTCTCGGCCGGCGCGCGGCTGCGTTCCGCGACTTCCTTGTGGCTGAGCTTGTCGTGCGTGACCGCGATGGGGGCAACCCGGCAAGCCGGTGTTCCCGCAGACAGTTCGGCTGCGCAGCCGGTATTGGACAGTACCATCGGTAGGCCGAAGTGGGCTGCCTCCAGGTTCACCAACCCATAGCCTTCGAACAGGGAGGGGAGCACGAACAGATGTGCATGGGAATACTCACGGCTCAGTTCGCGGCGCTTGAGCGAGCCCAGCAGTTCCACCGAACCGGCAAGGTCCAGCCGGCGAATGGTCTCCTCGACCTTGGCAGCGTTCCCCGATTCAGCCAGCGCACCTGCGATGCGCAGCGTCGCCTGCGGCGCCTCCTGCCTGAGCCTGGCAAATGCCTCCAGCAGGCAAATCACGTTCTTCTGCGGATAGAGATTGCCCACGAACAGAATCCTGAACGCATCGCGCTTTCCGCGCGCCCTGCGCAGGTAGTCTGCCGGCGGACGATACAGGTCAACGACGTTCAGGCCGTGCGGCACCGTTGTCACCTTCGAACGCGCCAGCTTCTGGTACACGCACGCGTAGTCGGCCACTTCGCTCGAAACGGCAATGTACTCGTCGACGCGAGCACGCTCGCGCTCGAGCGCCGGATCCTGCAGCTGCCAGAAATAGATGTTGTGCAGCACCTCGACGACCTTGCAACCGGGTTCGATCGTGTGCAGGCCATCGTAGGCATGGCTGACCACCAGCGACTCGAAGCGCCCGCGCGTGACCGTCTCGCCCAGCAGCGCCGATTGCCCATCCAGGTACACCAGCTCGCCGGGGAACTGCTGCGCGATGCGGCTGTTGAGTGAAGGCGATCCCAGCACAATCAGGTAAGGCACGAAATTCTTGGTACGCAGGTGCCGTGCGAAATCACAGACCCATTGCTCAAGCCCACCGAAGGTATGGTCCTCGGCAACAAGCAATGCGCATCGGGTGCGCACCGCGCTTACCGCCAGCGACTGCAGCACGCTGCTGTCGGCATGCGCGTTGGCCTGGATCATGCCTGCATTCTTGAGCAGTCGGCCGGCAGCACTGCGGAAGTAACCCTCGCGCGGCGTAACCACCGGTCGTTCCAGCTTGCGGAATCGATGCTCCAGCACTTCCTGGCGCAGATTGCGGGCGATGCGCCACAGCGAATGCCGGTCACGGGTACGCTCGACTGCCAGCGTCGCGATTTCGTTGACCATTTCGTCGGCCAGCAGGGCGGCGTGCTTCAGGCCGGCCGAGGCCGACTGCAGCTTGCGCGACATGTCGGAAAGCTTGAACGAGCCGAAGGTGTTGAGTGCGTCTGCGAACTCCCACCAGGATTCCGCGGACGACACCGCACGCGACGAGGTGATCACTGCCAGCACCATCGCGGCACCTTCAGGTGCCTCCAGGCAGGTCGCCGCAACCATCTCGGCCTTGAACAGCTGCGAGTAGCCGGCCAGCAATTCGTCCGACTTGTGGCCGGACATGCCCGGGAAGGCAAAGAACACATGCAGGCGGTTTTCGGCCGCAGGCGTTGCGCCGTTGTCCTGCGAGGCCCCCGGCTCGGTACCGTCGATCAGCGCGATATCCAGGCGACCCGGCTCACGGGAAGGGGCCCAACCGATACGGCGTGCCGAATGCGCAGCCAGGCGGGTCAGGTCACTGCCGAGCAGATCCGTGCTGTAGCCCTCAACCGGGCCGCCCACTTTGTCGGACGCCCAGCCGAGCACGGCATCGAGCATTGTGGAAATGTCGACCAGATGCGCTGCCTGATTGTTGCCGATGATTGGATTCATACCGTTTCCACCAGATCCTTGACTGCCGTGATTCCCTTCCTAAAATCTGAATACATCGTCTCCAGGCATCCAAGGTTCCTGTCGATCATCCAGTCCTGCGTCTGCAGGTCGGGAATGTAGCCCTCCCGGAAATCGGCATGATCGACATAGGCGTAACCATAGGCGTCGAAATCGCCGATCAGGTGGAAATCAACCACAGGAAGCACGCCATGCGCGAAGTAGTCACACAGCTTTGTCGGCGACGCCACGCGATTCACCGTACAGGCTTCACGCAGGGCGAATCCAAAGTTCGAGTACCGATAGACCTGCTCCAGCTTTTCCTTACTGGCGTAGCCCTTGAAAACCTCCACCGGGATGCCGCGGCTGGAAAGCTTCGGGGCAAATGCTTCCACATCGTGGGAGTAGATCTCGTAATTGCAGAACGGTGCGGCGGCCATGATGTCGGCCATCTCGTCCACCCGCTGCCAGACCTGGGCACCACCGGCATAGACAGCGGTCGGCCGCCCGTTCTGCCGCCGCGCGATGCGCGACGCAGCCACGCGCTGCACCGACTGGCCAAGCGAGCCGAAGTCGAAGACCGGAACGTGGATGAAATCGACGTTTGCAGCGTCAGGGTACTTGGCCAGGAAGTGCTCCTTCATGGCCAGCGTCACAACCGAAGCATGCTTGAGCTTGGAGATGATCTGCCGTTCGACCTCTGCGAAGATCCGCGAACGCTCGGGCGAACCGAGCATCAGTTCTTCCTCCGGAACCACGCCGTGGATGTCCACGTACATCTTGGACGCGTCAAAGTGCGGAAGCATGTACTCGCACTGATGCATCGTGTGGATGTAGACGAAATCCGCCGCATCGAAGATGCGTGCCACGAAGTCGGAATGGGCCTTGGAATGGGGATTGACCCGATACGCCTTGATCAGCTCGTCCGCGTACACCACTTCCGGCTCCTGCGCAGCCGGGTACCATTCCTGGAAGTCAATGTAGGTGCGCGGATAGTCTTCGAACACGCCGTCAATGGTCTTGATACGGCTCATCCAGCCGTCCATGTAACGATCATTTGCGGGATACGGCGAGACTATGGTCAATTGGCGCTTCTTGGCCATCTACTGAAATTCCTTTGATTTACTTCTTATCGGCGTCAGAAAAGGCGACGGATTGAACGGAAGGGTGCGGTAAGGCGCCAGGAGTGGGAGGCGTAAACCTGCTCTAGGCGACGAGCAATCTCCTCGTTCTCCTTCTGCAGGTTCTGCAACGCCTTCTCTGCCTCGGTGTGCCGGCGCTCAGCCTCGGAATGCCGGCGTTCACCCGCCTCCGCGCGCAATGTGGCCTGATGCTCCGCGGTCTGTGCGTTGCTCAGCTGCGTCTCCACCTCCAGCACCCGATCGCGGAGTTCACTGCGCCCCTGCTCCAGGCCCGCGATGAGGTTCAGCTGGCGTGCCTGCTCGGCCGCGAGGCGCTCCACATCCGCCCGGATCGCGTCACCTTGCCGCAGCGCATCATCCAGCTTCGCGCCCAGTTCGTTGCGCTGCCGGATGGTGGCCTCCAGCTCTATCGCAACAGACGCAAGACGATCATGCACATGGCCATAGCACCCCAGCAGATCCAGCCCCTGCTCCACCAGCCCAGGCATGACACGCTGCGCCGCCGATTCGGATGCATAGATCGCCAGCAGCTGTTTGCCACTGTACTGCGGATCCGGCAGCAGCCCGACATCGATGACGCCCACGTGGACCAGGCGGAAGCCATTGGGAAGATCGCGCTGCAGGTTGTGCCAGTGGAAACTGTAGAAGTGTTCCTCGTGGCGCTCTTCAAGCGACTCCTGGAACGGAACCAGCATGACGAAATACTCGCGGGCATGAGCGGTCAGCTTGGCTGCCGCGTCCCACGGTTCGTGGAAATGCTCGAGCGTATTGGAGGAGAAGATCACGTCGTAGCCGAGGTCCACCCCTTCCGCCAGGAGATCGTCAGTGGCGAATGCGATCTGTGGATAGTTGCGGCGTGCCTGCTCGATGGCGGACGCAGAGAAATCCAGGCCGGCCACCTGATCAAGTCCCAACTCGGACTTGATCACCTGCGTGCCGTCACCCATCGCACAACCCCAGTCGCACAGACCCAGGCCGTTGTGCTTCACGTCATCCACGAACCAGGCCGGCAACAGGCGGCAGGCAACCATCCCGAAGAACTGGCTCTGCTTCTGACCTTCGTTCTGGATCCAGTCCTGCTGGAAACGCGATTCCCAGTAGTCCTGCCCGTTGATGTCGATGCTTGTCATAGCGGATTTCCCGTGATCTTCATGAAATCAAAGCACCTTCTTCTCGATGGGCACAATGAAGGTACCGTAGCGGAACTCCTTCATGAATATCTTCAAATACTGCGCACCTTCGATGTACTCGAAGTACTGGATGCTGTCGGAGGAACGGTCTTCCAGCGCTGCAACCAGCACGTAGTCACCTTCGCGCAGGTTGCAGTCAAGCGTGAATGCAACTTCCACGGTATCGCCCTGCGTATCGAGGCGCAGCCGCGGCGAATCCCATGTGGTACCCACCACCAAATCGCTGCCGGCCATGTCCTTTAGCGAGAACGCCATGCTGAGGCACTCCCGATTCGCCGATGGCGGAATCCTGGCCTTGATGCGGATGCACAGCTTCTCGCCGGTGAAGAACATGTTGCGACGCTGGCCATCGACCGCTTCGGTTTCCACCGCAAGGATGGAGCCGACATGGCTGCCCCAGTGGTTGACCGGCTTGCGCGCGCGCAGCTGTTCCTGCGCCTTGTCATCGGCGATTTCCTGGGTCGCGTTGGCCACCGCCTCTTCGCGCTCGTGTTCCAGGCGTGCCGAATCCTCCTCGAACAGGTTCTGCATGTACTGCGCGGTGACCGCGAACACCGAGCCGGACATGCGCGGGCGCCCCTTGTCCAGCCAGATGCTGCGATCACACAGCGAGCGCACCGCGCCAACATCGTGGGAGACGAACAGAATCGAAAGACCGGACTCGCGGAGCTTCTTGATGCGTGCCATGCACTTGGCATTGAACTTCGCATCACCCACGGCAAGTGCTTCGTCGATGATCAACAGTTCAGGGCTGGTATGGATGGCAACCGAGAAGCCCAGGCGGACGTACATGCCACTGGAGTACGTCTTGACCGGCTGGTCAAGGAACTCCCCGATGTCGGCGAATCCGACGATCTCGTCGAATCGCTGATCGATCTCACTCCGGGTCAAGCCCAGCACCTGCCCATTCAGCAACAGGTTCTCGCGCCCGGTGAACTCGGGATTGAAACCCGCGCCCAGCTCCAGCAGCGCGGCAACCCGCCCCTTGGTCCGCACCGAGCCCTCGGTGGGCTGCAGGGTGCCGCAGATGAGCTGGAGCAGGGTCGACTTGCCCGAACCATTACGGCCGATGATGCCGACGGTCTCGCCCTTGCCGACCTCGAAGGAAAGGCCACGCAGCGCCCAGAACTCGCGGTGATAAGCCACCTCATTCATGCCCAGCACGCGCCTGAGCGGCGGCATGAACATTTCCTTCAGGCGATCCGAGGGCTTGGCGTACATCGCGTAGGCCTTGCCCAGATCGTGCGCGGCAATGACCACTTCTTCCGGCGGGATGATGCGCTTGATCTCGTGCGCGGGATCGTGCTCGAAGACACTGTCAAAGGACATCGGCAAACCCCTTTCTGGTGGCCTGGAACAACGTGTACCCCAGATGCGCCACGACCAGCCCGACCAGGCTCATGATGCCCAGGATCAACAGGTCGGGGGCCTGCCCTTGCAGCGCGGCTGCCCGGCCCGCCTCGATCGGGAAGGTCATCGGATTGGCCAGCATCCACGACTTGAACTTCTCCGGGAAAGCGCTGCCCGGGAAGAAGATCGGCGACATGAACATCGTGCTGATGACCACGAAGCCGACGATATGGGTTACGTCACGCACATACACGCCAATGGCCGCCAGGAACCAGGACAGCCCCAGTACCAGCAGCACTACCGGAATCAGCAGGACGGGAAGCCAGACGATCTGCCAATGGATGTGTGCGCCGAGCACGAACGCCAGGCACGCCAGTACCACCACACCCACCATGAAGTTGAACAGCGCGGCCCCCATGTTGACGACCGGCAGCACTTCCAGCGGGAACACCACCCGCTTTACATAGTTCGCATTGCCAGTGATCGAGATCGGCGCCCGCGAAATGCACTCGGCAAACACGTTGAACATGATCATGCCCAGGAACAGCGGCACCGAGAAATTGCCCTCCGCACCGGGGATGTTCCAGCGTGCCTTGAAGATCGTCCCGAACACGAAGCTGTAGATGGTCAGCAACATCAGGTTATTGATGATGTACCACAGCAGGCCGCCATAGGCCCCGCGGTAACGCCCTTCAATTTCGCGCCTTACCAGCGAAAGGGTGAACGTCTTGTTCCGCCATAGCTGGGCCCACGGACCCAGCACAAGCGTATGCAGCAGCTTTCCAATACGCCCACTCATCAGCGGCACCCGATCTGCATAGTCAAGGAGATATCTTGCATCAACCCAGCGCCCGCTCCAGATCCACCTGCAGATCCCCCAGATCCTCAACACCCACGCTCAGCCGCACCAGCGCATCGCTGATGCCCAGCTGCTCACGGCGCGCAACCGGGATCGACGCGTGCGTCATCACCGCCGGGTGGTTGACCAGGCTTTCCACGCCGCCCAGCGACTCGGCCAGGGTGAACAGCTCGGTCTTCTCGCAGAAGCGCTTGGCCGCCTCGAACCCGCCCTTCAGCACGATCGAGACGATGCCGCCGTAACCAGCCATCTGCTTGCCGGCCAGCTCATGCTGCGGGTGCGAGGGCAGGCCCGGGTAGATCACCTTCTCCACCGCCGGGTGCTTTTCCAGCCACTGGGCCAGCGCCAGCGCGTTGGCGCAGTGCGCCTTCATGCGCAGCGGCAGGGTCTTCAGGCCACGCAGGGCCAGGAAGCTGTCGAACGGGCCCTGCACGCCACCCACCGAGTTCTGCAGGAAGGCCATCTGCTCGGCCAGTTCGGCGTTGTCGCCAACCACCACCATGCCACCGACCATGTCCGAGTGGCCGTTGAGGTACTTGGTGGCCGAATGCAGCACCAGGTCCGCGCCCAGTTCCAGCGGACGCTGCAGCATCGGCGAGGCGAAGGTGTTGTCGACCACCACGATCAGGCCATGGCGCTTGGCGATGGCGGCGACCGCGGCGATGTCCACGATCTTCAGCATCGGGTTGGTCGGGGTCTCGATCCACACCATCTTCGTCTTCGACGTGATGGACGCTTCAAACGCAGCCAGGTCGGTCAGGTCGACGAAGCTGAAATCCAGTCCGGCGGTGCGGCGGCGCACGCGCTCGAACAGGCGGAAGCTGCCGCCGTAGATGTCATCCATCGCCACCACGTGGCTGCCAGCGTCCAGCAGCTCGATCACGGTCGAGCTGGCCGCCATGCCCGAGGCGAAGGCGAAGCCGCGGGTGCCACCTTCCAGCGATGCCACGCAGCGCTCGTAGGCGAAGCGGGTCGGGTTGTGGGTACGCGAGTACTCGAAACCCTGGTGCTCACCCGGGCTGGACTGCGCATAGGTCGAGGTGGCGTAGATCGGCGGCATCACCGCGCCGGTGCTGGGGTCGGGCGACTGGCCGCCGTGGATGGCCAGCGTGGCCAGGGCGAGGGCGCGATCCTGGGAAGTAGCGTTGGACATGTTCTTTCCTGATGGGCGCCGAAGCTCGGCGCCGTCGAAGGTGCGGAAGTCTACCAGCGCGGCCTTAACGACCTTTGACGCGGATAAACCGGGATTCAGCAGCGAACGTCTGCGATCGGCGGCTTACTGCACGCGACGGCGCAGATAGTTCAGCAGGTCGATACGGGTGATCAGGCCCAGGAAGGCATTGCCGTCCATCACGATCGCCACCTGGCCGCGGTCGAACACCGGCAGCAGCGCCTCGATCGGCGACTTCACGTCCAGCCGGTCCAGCTTGCTGACCATCGCCGTGGCAACGGTGTCGCGGAAGCGTGCTTCGTCACCATAGACGTGCAGCAGCACGTCGCTTTCGTCGACGATGCCGACCAGCTGGTCACCGTCCATCACCGGCAGCTGCGACACGTCGTACAGCTTCATGCGCTGGTAAGCGGTGGTCAGCAGGTCGTTCGGTCCGATCACGACAGTGTCGCGCTGGCCGTACGGGCGCAGGATCAGGTCGCGCAGGTCGCCGTGCTGCGGGCGCTGCAGGAAGCCGTTGTCCAGCATCCAGTAGTCGTTGTACATCTTCGACAGGTACTTGTTGCCGGTATCCGGCACCAGCACCAGCACCTTCTTCGGCGTGGTCTGCTCCTTGCAGTACTTCAGGCCGGCGGCCAGCAGCGTGCCGGTGGACGAACCGCCCAGGATGCCTTCCTTGCCCAGCAGTTCGCGCGCGGTGTGGAAGCTCTCGGCATCGCTGATGGCATAGACCTTCTTCACGCGGCTGAAGTCGGAGATCGACGGCAGGAAGTCCTCGCCGATGCCCTCCACCAGCCAGCTGCCCGACTTGTCGTTCAGATTGCCGTCGTTGATGTACTCGGCCAGGATCGAGCCGACCGGATCGGCCAGCACCAGCTCGGTCTTCGGCGACAGCTTGGCGAAGGCGCGCGACAGGCCGGTCATGGTGCCGGAGCTGCCACAGCCGAACACGATGGCGTCGAGGTCGCCGCCCATCTGCTCCAGGATTTCCGGGCCGGTACCGAATTCATGCGCGGCCGGGTTGTCCGGGTTGCCGAACTGGTTGATGAAGTAGGCGCCCGGGGTCTGCTCGGCGATGGTCTTGGCCAGGTCCTGGTAGTACTCCGGATGGCCCTTGGCCACGTCCGAGCGGGTCAAGCGTACTTCGGCGCCCATCGCCTTCAGGTTGAAGATCTTCTCGCGGCTCATCTTGTCGGGAACGACCAGGATCAGCTTGTAACCCTTCTGCTGCGCGACCAGGGCCAGGCCCAGCCCGGTGTTGCCGGCGGTACCCTCGACCAGGGTCGCACCCGGCTTCAGGTCGCCGCGCTGCTCCGCCGCCTCGATCATCGACAGGCCGATGCGATCCTTGATCGATCCACCCGGGTTGGCGCTTTCGAGCTTCAGGTAGAGCTCGCAGACGCCGGTGTCCAGGCGCTGGGCCTTGACGATCGGGGTCTGGCCGATGAGTTCGAGGACGGAAGAATGAATGGGCATTCGGAGGACTTTCGGTTCGCGCCGCAGGGGGCCGGACCGATGATTATCCGTCGGATGGCGATGAATGTCAGGTCGGCGCGGAGACGGGCCGCAAGCCCGCAGAAAGAGATGCGGACGGCCCCGGATCGACGAGGAGACCGGTACCGCCCGCATCGGTGAGTTGTGCCTGCAGGCCAAGGCACCACCGCCTGTGGTGCCTTGGCGCGGCCGCCTCATCGGCGGTGCCGCGATGCCGGGGCAGGAGCGCCCGGCGGGGCCATCGATGGCCGGGTCACGCCGTTCCGGGCGTGACGGGGTGCGTCAAAGCGTGGGGGACGTCGTTGGGAGCGGTGTTTCGTACATTCGCAGAAGTCGTTGCTTGGCCAGCAGCTTCTCGCGCTTCATGCGACCCAGGGTGACATCATCGATCGGGAGTACACCCAACTCCGCGTCCATGCACTTCTTGTTCAACTTGCGGTGCTGGTCATGGAGTGCCCTGAACTCCGGATCACGCGCGCGACGTGCGTCGATCTCGCTCTGGGGCTGATCTTCAAACATGATGGACCTCCTTCGACAGATACACGAACGCCCCGGCCGCAAGGCACGGGGCGTTGTTCATGGAGGAGCGCCGGTCGATGGCCACCTGGACGCCTGCAACGACCTGCGGCACTGGCCTGCGCACGTCGATCTGCTGCGGTTCGCGCCCTGCTTGCATCGGCCCGGCCCTCCCATCGTCCGGTCAGCGGCATTGCGTCCCGGACGATTGACCCTACGCCTGCTCAAGGCGGGGTACAAGACCCCTGCGTCAAAAAGACCGAACCCCGCCGGGGCGGGGTTCAGGCTGAATGCTCATCACAACGAAAAACAAACAATATCAAGCAATTACGGGGCGATGATGACCTCGGCCGAACGTGCCTGGGTGGAGGCCGCCTTCTTGCCGGCAAGCTGGATCCGGTTGCTCGCGACACCCGCCGCAACCAGGGCATCGCGCAGGGCCTCGGCACGCTTCTGGCCTACGCCGTTGGCACTGTCGTAAGCCTCGATGCGCAGGCGGCCCTTCTTGCCGATGTTCAGGTATTCGGCCAACGCCTTGGCCTGGTTGCGGGCGCCGCCGGACAGGCTGGAGGCGCCAGCGGCAAACGCATCGCCACGGAAGGTGAAGACCTCGCCGCGGCCATCGAACTTCGAGCCCGGCAGCTTCTGACCGGACACCAGCTCGGCTTCCTCGCGGGCCAGCTTGGCGGCGTTCTGCTGGGCGGCGCTGAGGCGCTGCTGCTGCTTGCCGGCGACGCTGGTCAGGGCGTTCTCGGCGTCCTGGCGGGCCAGGGTCTCGGCCTCGGCGGCCTGGCGCAGGCGTTCAGCCTCCTCGGCCTGCATCTGTGCCTGCATGCGCAGCTGTTCGGCTTCCTGGCGGGCACGCGCGGCATCGCGGCGGCTGGCCTCGATCAGCAGGTCGCTGCGGGTCCGCTCCAGGCGGTCGACCTCGCGGGCGGCCAGCGCGGTACGCACGGCCGTCTCGGCGATCTCCACCCGGCGCTCAGCCAGGTAGGTGGCCAGCTCCTGGTCGCGGCGCTTGGCCTTGTCCAGGGTGGCGATGGCCTGCTGGGCCTGCATGCGCTCGAAGGCGCCCAGCTCAGCGGTATCCGGGTTGGCCTGGATGGCCATCAGGCGCTGGCTCAGCTGCGCCACCATCGGGTTGTCGGCGGCCACGGCCAGGGTCGGCAGCGCCAGCAGCGCGGCCAGGGTTGCGGCAGTCATCGGCTTCACCGGCGATCCTCCCCGGTCGACAGCTGGCGTTGCAGCTGGTTGACCTCGTTGCGGCGCAGCTGCAGCTGCGCGGTCACGGTGGCTTCCTCGCTGCGCACGCGGGCCAGGTCGGCATCGGCGGCGGCACGCAGGGCCATGGCCGGGGCATTCTTGCGCTCGCGGCGGTCGCCGGCGGCGCGCTGGGCCTGCTCCAGCCCCTGCCGGGCCAGCCCGATCAGGTCCGGGGCGTACTGGTCGGCATCGGCCTGGGTGGCCTTGTCGACCGCCTGCCGGGCCTGGGCCAGTTCCATCGCGCCATCCTGCGCCCAGGCGGGGGCAGACAGTGCGAATGCAAACGCCATCACATACAGGCTGTGGCGCATTCGTGCGAAGCTAAGTCGTTTCATTGGGGAGGCCGTACCGGTTGTCGGTTCACGGCCATTGTCGTCAAGCCGACACCGTGCTGGCAACGGGCGTCGGCCGTTTCGTTGGGGAAAATTCGCAATGGATATCGGCTACTTCCTGAAGCTGATGACCGAAAAGAACGCTTCGGACATGTTTCTGACCACCGGGGCACCGGTCTACATCAAGATCGAGGGGAAGCTCTATCCGCTGGGCAACACCGGCCTGCCGCCGGGCATGGTCAAGAAGATCGCCTACTCGCTGATGGACGAAGGCCAGGTGCCGCAGTTCGAGCGCGAGCTGGAACTCAACATGGCCATCGCCCTGCCCGATGCCGGTCGCTTCCGCGTCAATGTGTTCAAGCAGCGCGGCGAAGTGGGCATGGTCATCCGTGCCATCCGCAGCCGGATTCCGAGCATCGAGGAGCTGAACCTGCCGCAGGTGCTGAAGGACGTCATCATGACCCCGCGCGGGCTGGTGCTGGTGGTGGGGTCCACCGGTTCCGGCAAGTCCACCTCGCTGGCGTCGATGATCGACCACCGCAACAGCACCACCACCGGTCACATCCTCACCATCGAAGACCCGATCGAGTACCTGCACAAGCACAAGATGTCGATCGTCAACCAGCGCGAGGTCGGGCTGGATACCCATGCCTTCCACAACGCGCTGAAGAACGCCATGCGTGAGGCGCCGGACGTGATCCTGATCGGCGAGATCCTGGACGCAGAGACGATGGAAGCGGCGATCGCCTTCGCCGAAACCGGTCACCTGTGCCTGGCCACCCTGCACTCCAACAACGCCGACCAGACCATCGAGCGCATCCTCAACTTCTTCCCGGAAAGCGCGCACAAGAACGTGCTGATGAACCTGGCGCTGAACCTGCGTGCGGTGATCAGCCAGCGCCTGGTGAAGAACAAGGAAGGCCGTCGCCTGCCGGCCACCGAAGTGCTGCTCAACACGCCGATGATCCGCGACCTGCTGCGTCGCGGCCAGGTGCACGAGATCAAGGCGGCGATGGAAGCATCGCTGGAAGAGGGCATGGAGAGTTTCGACCAGTGCCTGTTCCGGCTGGCCAAGGCCGGCACCATCGAGCAGGAGGAAGCGCTGCGCGCGGCCGACTCGCGCGATGGCCTGGCACTGAAGTTCCGCCTGTCCGAAGGCAGCAGCGGCGAGCATGACCCATACGCGGATTTCTCGGCCGGCGCACCCAGCATCACCCACGGCTTCTGACCGCACGAAAAAGGGGACGGAGGGGATTAAGTCGTATATGCACTTACGACTCAATCCCCTCCGTCCCCTTTTCCTGAAGAATTCAGGGGCCGTCTCATCCAATGAGACCCCTCATCCGTAGGTTTCCTCAATGGAAACCATCCGCAAGCTGGCCATTCTGGCCGATGCCGCCAAATACGACGCCTCCTGCGCCTCCAGCGGCTCGGGCAAGCGCGATTCGCGCGCCAGCGGCGGTATCGGCAGCACCGAGGGCATGGGCATCTGCCACAGCTATACGCCCGATGGCCGCTGCGTATCGCTGCTGAAGATCCTGCTGACCAACTTCTGCGTCTACGACTGCGCCTATTGCGTCAATCGCGTGTCCAGCAATGTGCCACGCGCGCGCTTCAGCGTGGACGAGGTGGTCACGCTCACCCTGGACTTCTACAAGCGCAACTACATCGAGGGCCTGTTCCTCTCCAGCGGCATCATCCGCAATGCGGACTACACCATGGAGCAGATGGTGGAGGTGGCCCGGCAACTGCGCGAAGAACACCGCTACGCCGGCTACATCCACCTCAAGACCATTCCCGAGGCGTCGCCGGAACTGCTGGCCAGCGCCGGGCGTTACGCCGACCGCCTGTCGATCAACGTCGAACTGCCCACCGAAGCCGGGCTGAGCGCCTTGGCGCCGGAGAAGACGGTGCATTCGATACGCGGCGCGATGGGCGAACTGCGTTGGCGCATCGAGGAAGCCAAGGAGGCGCGCAAGGCCCCCGCAGCGGTGGCGCCGACGGCCAGCCGCAGCGCACGCCCGCGCCCTCCCCGTTTCGCCCCGGCCGGGCAGAGCACGCAGATGATCGTCGGTGCGGACGGGGCCAACGACCAGCAGATCCTGGCCAGCGCCGACAGCCTGTACGGCAGTTACCGGATGCGCCGGGTCTACTACTCCGCGTTCAGCCCGATTCCCGATGCCAGCCGGCAGCTGCCGCTGCAGCCTCCACCCCTGCAACGCGAGCACCGGCTGTACCAGGCCGACTGGCTGTTGCGCTTCTATGGCTACGGCGTGGACGAGATCACCGACACCACCCAGGGCGGAATGCTCGATCTGGACATCGATCCGAAGATGGCCTGGGCGATCCGCCATCCCGAACGCTTCCCGGTCGATCTGAACCGTGCACCGAAGGAAATGCTGCTGCGGGTGCCCGGCCTCGGCGTGCGCAATGCAGAGCGCGTGCTGATGGCGCGCCGGCACGGGCGCCTGCGCGTGGCGGACATCGCCCGCCTGAAGGCGCCGATGAGCAAACTGCTACCGTTCGTGCTGTTGGCCGACCATCACCCGCGCAAGGCACTGGATGACCCGGCCGCGCTGCGAGCACAACTGGCCCCGCCGCCGCGCCAGGGATCACTGTTCGATGCACCGCCGGCAGCCTGACGCGCCGCGCTGGTCGCAGCGGGTGGATCCGCCGTGGTCGCTGCAGGCCTGGCGCGACGGCGCGCGTGATGCGCTGCTGCGGGGCGTGCGGCCCGAGCAATTGGACTGGCTCGAAGGCGGCGAGGCATCGCTGCTGGATGCGCCGCCGGTGCAGCAGGCACCGGTGGCAGCACAGGCAAGCGTTCCCGGCGTCCCGCGCGAATTCCTGGAACTGGCCGACACCTGCCTGTGCCATGGCGAACCGCAGCGCCTGTCACTGCTGTACCGGCTGCTGTGGCGGATCACCCATGGCGAACGCGCGGTGCTGACCAATCCCGCCGATGCCGATGTGCTGCGTGCGATGACATTGGCCCAGGCCGTCCGCCGTGACACGCACAAGATGAAGGCATTCGTGCGCTTCCGCGAGCTGCCCGGCCAACCTGATGCGTTCATCGCCTGGTTCGAGCCACAGCACCACATCGTCGACCGGGTCGCGCCGTTCTTCGCACGCCGCTTCACCGGCATGCGCTGGGCGATCCTCACTCCTTCGCGCAGCGTGGCGTGGGATGGACAGGCGCTGACCTTCGGCCCCGGCGCACGCCGCGAGGACGCCCCGGCCGAAGATGCGCGCGAGGCCCTGTGGCAGACCTATTACGCCAGCATCTTCAATCCGGCCCGGCTCAACACCCGGATGATGATGCAGGAGATGCCGGCCAGATACTGGCGCCACCTGCCCGAGGCGCAGCTGCTGCCGCGCCTGGTGCGCGATGCGGGCGATCGCGTGCAGGAAATGCATGACCGGCCCGCGCAGGCACCCCAGCGCAGGATTCCCATGCGTGGGGACGCTGCGGCAGCGCGCCCAGATACCGCCAGCCTGCAGACGCTGCGACAACAGGCCAGCGCCTGCCGCCAGTGCCCGCTGTGGGAGACCGCCACGCAGACGGTGTTCGGCCAGGGGCCGGCCGATGCGCAGGTGATGGTGATCGGCGAGCAGCCTGGCGATACCGAGGATCTGCGCGGCCAGCCGTTCGCCGGCCCTGCCGGCCAGTTGCTGGACCGCGCATTGGCCGAGCTGGGAATCGATCGCGCCACGCTGTACCTGACCAACGCGGTGAAGCACTTCCACCATGAGCGGCGCGGCAAGGTAAGGCTGCACAAGCGGCCGGAAAGCCGCCACATCCAGGCCTGCCGGCCGTGGCTGATGGGCGAGATCGCGCGCGTGCGGCCGCAGCTCATCGTCTGCCTGGGCGCAACCGCGGCAGCCTCGGTATTTGGCCGTGATTTCAATCTGTCGCGCGACCGTGGACGCTGGCACACGCTGGAGGAAGGCACCCGCGGCTACGCCACCGTGCACCCGGCGTGGGTGCTGCGGCAAGGCGATGGCGCGCGCCGCGAACGGGCCTATGCACTGTTCCGCGATGATCTCGCGCAACTGCTGCAAAAAGGGGACGGAGGGGATTAAGTCGTGAATGCACTTGCGACTTGATCCCCTCCGTCCCTCTACTTTCAGGCTGCGTCGGGCTGGTTTTCCGGGCGCGCGCGGTCGAAGGCGTCCAGCGCCTGACAGGCGGCCTCGATGCGGCGAAGGGTCGGGTACGGCGCAAGGTCCAGGCCAAAACGATGGGCGTTGTACAGCTGCGGCAGCAGGCAGAGGTCGGCCAACCCGGGGCGGTCACCGTGGCAGAAGGTGCCGGTGTCACGGCTGTTGGCCAGCATCGCCTCCATTGCCGCGAAGCCCTCGGCCATCCAGTGCAGGGTCCACTGCATACGGGCATCGGCCGGCAGCTGCAGACTGCGTTCCAGGTACTGCATCACCCGCAGATTGTTGATCGGGTGGATGTCGCAGGCCACCAGCTGGGCCAGTGCCCGCACCCGCGCGCGGCCGGCGGCGTCGGCCGGCAGCAGCGGCACCTGCGGGAAGCGCTCGTCCAGGTACTCGACGATCGCCAGCGACTGCGTCAGCGCATGCCCTTCGTGCAGCAGGGTCGGCACCAGCTGCTGCGGATTGAGCCTGCGATAGGCGTCGAGGTGTTGTTCGCCGCCGTCGCGCACCAGATGCACCGGCCGGGCCTCCCAGGCCAGGCCCTTCAGCTCCAGGCCGATGCGCACGCGGTAGGCGGCGCTGGATCGCCAGTAGGTGTACAGCACGATGCCGTCGTCGACCGGAATCTCCATGGCCGCCTCCATGCTCAGGGCTTGGCGGCCTGTTCGATGCGCTGCTCGATCGCACCGAAGATGCTGTTACCGGCGGCATCGAGCATCTCGATGCGGACCACGTCGCCGAACGACATGAACGGCGTGCTCGGCTTGCCGTCGCGCAGGGTTTCGACCACGCGCTGCTCGGCGAAGCACGACGCACCCTTGCTGGTGTCTTCATTGGCGATGGTGCCCGAGCCGACGATGGTGCCGGCGCCCAACGGACGGGTCTTGGCCGCATGCGCGACCAACTGGGCGAAATTGAACTGCATGTCCACGCCCGCTTCCGGCGCACCGAACCACTTGCCGTTGATGTGGGTCAGCAGCGGCAGGTGCACCTTGCTGTCCTGCCACGCAGCGCCCAGTTCGTCGGGGGTGACGAACACCGGCGACAGCGCCGAGCGCGGCTTGGACTGCAGGAAGCCGAAGCCCTTGGCCAGCTCGCCCGGAATCAGGTTGCGCAGCGACACATCGTTGACCAGGCCGACCAGCTGGATGTGGCCCGCCGCCTGTTCGGGGGTGGCCGCCATCGGCACGTCGTCGGTGATCACCACGATCTCCGCTTCCAGGTCGATACCGTAGTCCTCGCTGACCACCTTGACCGCATCGCGCGGGCCGTAGAAGCCGGCGCTGGTAGCCTGGTACATCAGCGGATCGTTGTAGAAGCTCTCCGGCACCTCGGCGCCACGGGCACGGCGCACACGCTCGACGTGCGGCAGGTAGGCGCTGCCGTCGACGAATTCATAGGCGCGCGGCATCGGCGCGGCCAGGGCCTGCGGGTCGAGGTCGAACACACCGTCGGCGTCGCCGGCATTGAGCGATTCGTACAGGGCGTTCAGGCGCGGCGCGATGTGGCTCCAGTCTTCCAGAGCCTGCTGCAGGGTGGCGGCAATGCCGGTGGCGCGCACGCCGTGGCGCAGGTCACGCGAGACGACGATCAGGGTGCCGTCGCGGCCGCCTTCCTTCAAAGAACCAAGCTTCATGGGTGGGTGTCCGGAGTCGTGGGCAAACAAGTTTCAAGTGTAATCAAATCTGCGGCGGCGCCAAGCTGCAGCGCGGCATCGGCCCACCCTACCGTAGTGGGGGGTTCGGCAGGGCTTGCAGCCCTGCACCGGCTCAATGCAACAGCAACGGCAACGTCAAAAGCGGCTCTGGCTTTCTGCTGGTTGGGCGGGGCGGTGTGGGCCGGCAGGACACGCCGTAAACCCGTCCATGGGGGCTCGATGGCGCCATCCATGGCGCCAACGGTCCTGCCCACCCACACCGCCGCACCCCCGACAGGTTCCCAATGACTGATCGAACATCCACATCATTCATCGTCGAGATCCGTCAGACACCGAAATTGATCGAATGAGATTCGACAGATCGCGGAAAACTGTCGAAGGCGGGGTGGGTCCGGTGACAGGGGCGTGAGCCGCATGGATGCGGCGACCGAGCTTACATGGACGTACTTGCAGCGCCCCCTGCCACCGGACCCACCCCGCCTCCCACAGGAACCCGGCCTTTGACGTTGCGTCAGCCTCTGCGGGTGCAGGGCGCAGCCCTGCAGAGAGAACCCCTACCTGAACAGGTCTTTTTGCGTGAAGTCTCAAACATCGTTTAGACTTGCGCAGTCTGCAGCGGCCGTCCGTTTCCCTCCGGGATCGCCGGCGACCAGGGTCCGCCCTCTTCGCCCGCCCCCACTCCGACGCCGTTCGTCACGCATTCCAGCCTGCGCTTCGTGCCGGCTGCACCCAATTCTCGCAGCGCGGTTCACGGGAACGCTCCGAGTCAGCCGATCAGTTTGATCTGCCCCCGTCTGTCCGTTCGGACAGGCGTTTCTTGTACTTGGAGCAAACTCAATGTCTTTTGAATCGCTGGGCCTGGCGCCCTTCCTGCTGCGTGCGCTTGCCGAGCAGGGCTACGAAAACCCGACCCCGATCCAGCAGCAGGCGATCCCGCTGGCACTGGCCGGTCGTGACCTGCTGGCCGGCGCACAGACCGGCACCGGCAAGACCGCCGCCTTCGGCCTGCCGCTGCTGCAGCACCTGGGCACCGCCTCGCAGGAAGTGCGCAGCGGCCCGCGCAAGCCGCGCGCGCTGATCCTGGCACCGACCCGCGAACTGGCCACCCAGGTGCACGACAGCCTGCGCGGCTACAGCAAGTACCTGCGCATTCCCAGCGCCTGCATCTACGGCGGTGTCGGCATGGGCAACCAGCTGGACATCCTGCGCCGTGGCGTGGACCTGCTGGTGGCATGCCCGGGCCGCCTGATCGACCACCTGGAGCGTCGCAGCATCGACCTGTCCGGCATTGAACTGCTGGTGCTGGACGAAGCCGACCGCATGCTCGACATGGGCTTCCTGCCGTCGATCAAGCGCATCCTGGCCAAGCTGCCGAAGCAGAACCGGCAGACCCTGCTGTTCTCGGCCACCTTCGAGGACAACATCCGCCAGCTGGCGCTGGAGTTCATGCGCAACCCGGAACAGATCCAGGTGACGCCGAAGAACACCGTGGCCGAAACCATCACCCACCGCGTGCACCCGGTCGATGCCGGTCGCAAGCGCGACCTGCTGCTGCACCTGCTGGCGCAGGACAGCCGCGAGCAGACCCTGGTGTTCGCCCGCACCAAGCACGGCAGCGACAAGCTGGCCTCGTTCCTGGAAAAGTCGGGCATCAAGACCGCGGCGATCCACGGCAACAAGAGCCAGGGACAGCGCCTGCGTGCACTGGGTGACTTCAAGGCCGGCCGCGTGACCGTGCTGGTGGCGACCGATATCGCTGCGCGCGGCATCGACATCAACGAGCTGCCGAAGGTGATCAACTTCGACCTGCCGATGGTGGCCGAGGACTACGTGCACCGCATCGGCCGTACCGGCCGCAACGGCGCGACCGGCCAGGCGATTTCGCTGGTGGCACAGGATGAAGTGAAGCTGCTGCGTGCGATCGTGCGCCTGCTGGGCCGCGACATGGACATCCGCGATGTGCCGGGCTTCGAGCTGCAGACGCCGATCCGCTGGGGCAACAGTGCGCCGGGCAAGGCCGAGCACGATACCGGCGAGCGCGCACCGCGCAAGAGCCATGCGCGCCGTCCGCACGGTGATGCGCCGCGCCACGCGCACGCAGGCCCGAAGAAGGCCGGCGGTGGCCGTCGCGAAGGCGGTGGCAATGGCCAGCAGCGTGCAGGTGCCGGCCAGGGCCAGCGCCGTGGTGGTGGCGGCAATGGTGGCGGCCGCGGTCGTGGCCAGGGTGGCAACGGCGGCGGTCGCGCCGGCTGATCCCAGCTGACATCGAGGGTGCTTCCCGCTGCGCGGGGACTATCGAGGGACGGCGCTGACGCGCCGTCCTTTTTTTGTTGCCGGCTACCGGGTGATAACGCACGCGGTGGCAGTACCGAGGGCGGATGGGCATGGGGGCAGCGCAGAACACGCTGTAAATACGTCCATGTAAGCTCGATGGCGCCATCCATGGCGCCAACGGTTCTGCGCTGCCCCCATGCCCATCCGCTTCAAGCATTGCCTGCGCCTTCTTCTCCCGCCGGGTAGCCGGGAGAAGAAAGATCAAATTCAAATTCAAATTCAAATTCAAACTCAAATTCAAAGGCAAAAGCCGAAGTCGCAATTCCTGGCTTTGCTTTTGCTTTTGCTTTTGTATTTGCCCTTGCTCCCGCCTTGGGGTCTGATGCGTCCGCGCCCGCAGGAAACTGTCATGGGAGGCAGGGGGCCTCAGCCAGGACCGTTGGCGCCAAGGATGGCGCCATCGAGCCCCCATGGATGGGTTTACGGCGTGTCCTGGCTGAGGCCCCCTGCCTCCCAAGCACAACAGAAACTCGGCGCCAAACACCTCAACCCCGCGCTTTCGCCGGATTCACCAGATTCCCGAAGAAGATCGCGTTGATCAGCAGTCGGTCCGTTCCGTGCCAGTACTTGCGGTGTGCCGGGTCATCGGCAAACAGCACCACGTTGCCCTGCCCCTGCGCCGACACCAGCAGCCATGCACTGCCTGCCACCCGCGTGCGGTTACGCTCGGACAGGTAGCCGTTCACCCGCGGCGGCGTGTCGATGCGCACCACCGTGGAGAACGGGTTCGCGCTCGGCTGCAGCGTCCCCGTGTTCTCCTTGTTGATCGCCAGCTGCCGGCGCGGCACGCCGAATGCCAGCGGATGGCTGGTATCCACGTCGGCACTGAGAATGTTGCCGCTGACCCGCTCGATCGCGGCAATGTCGCGCTGATCGCCGAACGCACGGCGGCTTTCGTCAGCAGCGTCTTCTTCCTTGCCGAGCTTTTCGCCGTCGGCGAGCTTCTGCTCGATCGCCCACTTCGAGGCACTGCCGTAGGTCACCAGTGAACCACCGGCCTGCACCCAGCGCTTCAGTGCAGCCACCGCCGTGGCATCGACGCCCGTGTAGGTGCCACCGGACAGCACGATCGTGGTGTAGCGGTCCAGCGGTACCTTGCCCAGCTGCTGCGGATCCAGCTTGCTGGCTGGCAACTGCAGCTGCTGGTCTAGCAGGAACCACGCCGATCCGATTTCGGTGGCGGCCACGCCCTCGCCCATCACCAGTGCCACCGCAGGCTTGCGCAGCGCCTTGACGCCGTCACTGCCGAGGTCGATGCCTTCGCGGCTGCGGCCGCTGGACAGCGCGTGGACCTGTACGCCCGCCTCGCGCGCGGCGGATGTCACTGTCTCGAGCAGCGCCGCGCCCTGCAGCGATTGCCCGGCAACCGGAATGACCAGGCTGCCGGCGGCGAAGCTGACGTCACCCTGCGCGGTCGCGGTGGTGAACGGCTGGAATGCCGCGCGTGCATTCACGCCCTTGCCCTGCAGCGCGGCCAGCGCGCGCCCGGCGTTGTAGTCGCGCCAGTCGATGGCGTAGGCGAATCCGGCCTCGCCGCCCAGCACCGCGCCCTGCTCCAACGGCAGCGCGGCCACGCGTGCGCCGCCTTCGATACGGCTGCGACTGCCCGCAAAGGCCAGGCCGTAGGCTGGTGCGATCGCATAGCTGGTGCTGCCGTAGAACACATCACCCTTGATCGGCGGCGTCTCGGCAAAGATCGAATGCACCAGGCGGAACTGCGCCTGCTGCACCGGCACCACGTAGGCGCTGCCGGCATCGAAGCGCTGCCCATCGACAGTGACTGCACGGTCCAGTGCGCGCACCTCGATCCGGTGCAGCAGCAGCAGTTCCAGCAGGCGACGGGTCAGGGCCGGGTCATGCGCATCGCCGAACACGAAGCTTTTCACAGGCTGCTGCGCAGCCTGCTTCAGCGCGCTCTGGAAGAACTGCTTCTGCAGGTCGAACAGGCCGCTGCGCTCGGTCACCGCGCCACGCACCGTGCCCAGCCCGGTGGCGACCTGGTTGCGGATGGTGAAGGGGAAGGTCAGCAGGCCATTCACCGATTCCTGCACGCGGCCGCGCGAGCTGGCCTGCTCGACGGTAACGCCGACAGCGCCATGGAAGTCCGGATAGGTGGAACCGTACACCGGCGAGAAGTTGTCGAAATTCTCGCCGGTGTAGTACAGCGACCCCAGCGCATCCAGCGCCTGCGCGTGGTACTTGGCGAGGGTCTTGTTGAATTCATACGACGCCGCCGGAATCAGCGGGCTGTGCATGCTCTTCGGCGAGGGCTCGAAGTAGTAGGTGCTGTCCTTGCCCATTTCGTGGAAGTCGATCTGCACGTTCGGGTACCACTGGTGGAACACCTCCACCTTCGGCCGTGAGTCCTGCTGGGTCAGGGCCAGCCAGTCGCGGTTGAGATCGGTGAAGTAGTGGTTGGTACGACCCTGCGGGAACGGCTCGACGTGTTCCTTGTCGGCGGGGTCGGCAGAAGCTGGGTCGGACGCCCAGGCGTTGTGCCAGTTGGCAGCACGGTCACGACCATCCGGATTCTGCGCCGGATCGAACAGCACCACTGCCTGCTGCAGCCATTGCTGGGTTTCTGCGCTGCGGTTGGCCACCAGGTAGTACGCCGTCAGCATCGCTGCCTCGGCACTGGAGGTCTCGTTGCCGTGGACGCTGTAGCCCAGCCACACCACCACCGGGCTGTCACCGGCGGCGCTGCGCGGCTGCGCCGGATCGGCCAGGGTCGCGTGCTGCTGGCGGATCTGTTCCAGCCGCGCATGATTGCCTGCAGCGGTGACGGTGGCGATCAACAGCGGGCGGCCTTCATAGCTGCGGCCGATCTCGCGCACGCTGATCTTGTCCGAGCGTTTCGCCAGTTCCTGGAAGTACGCCACCAGCTGGTCGTGCCGTGTGTAACGGCTGCCGATCGAGTAGCCGAGGAACTGCTCCGGCGTCGGCACCGCTGCATCGAACGCCGCTGCGTCGGTGACCTGCGGAAAGAAGTACGCGCTCTGTGCCTGCGCCGGCTGCGGCGAGGACAGTGCGGTGGCGGCGGCAAGCAGCAACGGAAGAACGGCACGGCGATGCAAGGACACGGTGACTCCCCTGGAACACAACGGCAGACGATCGCGCGGCCGGTCCCCTCAGGTGACCGGCCGCGGCGGATGGATCAGAAGCGGTAATCGAAGCCCAGCGTGAAGTAGCGGCCACGCAGGTCGTACTGGCTGAAGTCGTACGGCGCGCGGATGCCCGGGAACGAGGCGTCGTACGGCGGCGTCTTGTCGGCCAGGTTCTGCACCTTGGCATACACGGTCAGCTTGTCGATGCCGGTGTAGGCCAGGTACAGGTCGTACTGGCTGTAGCTGCCGACGCGCTGCTGCACGGCTTTGGCGGCGGTGCTGGCCTCCTGGCGGTAGCTGCTGGTGTAGTACCAGGTCACGGCTGCGTTGAAATCACCGTACTTCCAGTCCAGCGTGGTGGTGGCCTTGTCCTTGGGCAGGGTCGCGCCCAGGTTGCTGCCGGCGTAGTCGACCAGCGGCCCACCGACCACGGTCGGGCGACGGTAGTCGCGCACGTGGGTGTAGGCCGAGGACACGGTGAAGTCACCCAGTGCCGCGGTCGGGATGCGCTGGCGCAGCTCGACATCGATGCCCGAGGTCTTCAGCTCGCTCAGGTTCTGGTAGCGGTTGTAGACCGCCTGCAGCTTGCCACGCTCATCGCGCTGCACGGCGCCGGCCACGTTGTCGTTGACCAGGGTCTGGGTGTTGTTGGTGCCGACCAGGTTGTCCAGCTGGATGCGGTAGTAGTCCACGCTCAGGTTGGTGTTGGCCCACGGCGACAGCACCACACCGAAGTTGACGCTCCTGGTGCGCTCCGGCTTCAGTTCGTTGTTGCCGACGGTGAAGAAGGTGGGGTTCTGGCGCGAGCCCGGCACGTCCGGATCACGCGGGTCGACCACGCTACCGTAGGCGATGCTGGTGCTGTTGGAGTTTTCCGACAGCGACGGTGCACGGAAGCCCTTCGACGCCGACGCACGCACCAGCAGGACATCCAGCGGCTGCCAGCGCAGGCCGATCTTCGGCGAGAACGCATCGCCGAAATCATCGTAGTGATCAGCGCGCGCGGCGGCGGACAGCTCCAGCGTCGAGGCCAGCGGCACGTTCACTTCGGCGTAGGCCGCACTGACCTGGCGCTTGCCGTGCACTTCAGCAATGGCCGGGCGCACCTGCAGGCCGGCATCGATCTGCCACGGGTTGTTGGAGTCGAGCTTTTCGCGGCGCCACTCGGCACCCGCAGCGAAGCCGATCTCGCCGGCCCAGGTATGGCCCAGGCTGCCGGAAATCTTCGCATCGATACCCTGCAGCTTGGATTCGGCCGGACGCAGCGTGGCGATGTTGATCGAATCACGCACCGACTGCGGCGTGGCCGCCGGGTTGAGCAGGTTGTAGCTGCCCGTGGCCAGCGCGTCGGCCAGCGCCCAGCGGTTGGCGAAGCCACCGGACACGCTCTCACGCTCGCTGCTGCGCGCACCGAATGCAGCCACTTCCCAATCCCACTTCGCGGTGGTGCCGCGCAGGCCGAACACACCGCGGTAGGCGGTGGAACGGTTGGTCTTGATCGTGCCGCCCAGGTCGAAGAAGGTGTACTCGACGGGAATCGCGCGACCGTACGGGTTGTACGGATTGTTGGCCGGCAGCAGCGACGACACCGGCTCGGCCAGTCCGCTGTTCGCGTTCAGTGCGAAGCGGCCGCTCTCCAGGGTGAAGAACGGGCTGCTGCCGAACCACGCGGCACTCTTGATCTGGCTGTACAGCACTTCGCCGAACGCTTCGACGTTGTCGTTCAGGCGGAAGGTACCGTTGGCGTAGGCCTGGTAGCGCTTGGTCGAGGGGATCAGCGTGGTGAACGGTGCCTGGTTGAAGCCGCAGGTGTCGCCGGCCAGGCCGTCGATCGGTGCGCTGGCGACGCGGGTGGTGCCGGTCGGGCAGTTACCGTTGGCATCGAGCATCGGCACCGAGACGCCGTTGACCAGGTAGCGCGCGCCCTTGGCCGACCAGCCGTTCCAGCGGCCACCCGGCTTGTCGGTGTAGATGCCGCTCCTGGTCAGGTTGCGCTCGTCCTGGTCCAGGCGCTCACGGTTGTACCCCTGCAGGCTGAAGAGGATGTTGTAGCCATCGGTGTCGAGATCACCGAGGCCGCCGACGAACTTCAGGTTCTGCTCGTGCAGGCCGCCCTGGTCGGCACCGCCGAAGCTGCCGCCGATCTCGGCGCCTTCGAAGTTCTGCCGGGTGATGATGTTGACCACGCCGGCCACGGCGTCGGAGCCGTACACCGCCGAGGCGCCGTCCTTGAGCACCTCAATGCGCTCGACCGCGACCAGCGGCAGCGCATTGAGATCGACGAAGGTGTCGGACAGACCGCCGGCCGGGAAGCCGTAGTTGGCCAGGCGACGGCCGTTGAGCAGCACCAGCGTGTTTTTCTGCGACAGGCCACGCAGGCCGATGCCCGCCGAGCCGGACGCCCAACCATTGTTGGTGGTTTCGTTGCTGGCGTTGCCGGTGTTGGCCGAGATCGAACGCAGTACATCGGCCACGGTGGCCTTGCCGGTCTGTTCCAACTGTTGGCGGCCGATCACCTGCACCGGGTTGGAGGCCTCGGTATCGGTGCGCTTGATGTTGGAACCGGTGACGCGCACGGCGGCCAGGGTACTGGCTTCGCCACTGGCATCGGCGGAGGTTTCGGCGGCGGCGGACAAAGGCGCGGCCAGAGCGACGGCCAGGGCCGCCACGAGCAGGGTGTGCTTGGGCATGACGATGTGGGGGAGGTGGAAAGGGCGACGTAGTTCCGCAGTAGTCCATGCCTGGCCGGGATCCGGCCAATAACATCTCTTCATACGGATATAAGAGAAACTATCATCTCTTCATCCGGATGGAAAGAGTTACTTCACGAAAGCCCAACATCCGCTCAGGATGGCCGGCCACCTGCGGCGTACAATCGCGCCATGGAAATCTTCAAAGTCTTCATGCTCGAGGCGGCGCACCGCCTCCCCAACGTGCCGCCGGGGCACAAGTGCGCGCGCCTGCATGGCCACTCGTTCCGGGTGGAACTGAAGGTCGAGGGCGAGCCGGGGGCGCAGACCGGCTGGATCATGGATTTCGGCGACGTGAAGGCGGCCTTCCAGCCGATCTACGACCGCCTGGACCATCACTACCTCAATGACATCCCCGGCCTGGAGAACCCGACCAGCGAGAACCTGGCGGTGTGGATCTGGAACGAACTCAAGCCCAGCCTGCCGGCGCTGAGCGAGATCACCGTGCACGAAACCTGCACCTCCGGCTGCCGCTACCGCGGCCCGACGGCCTGATCAACCCATTGATCTGAAAGGTGTTTCAAAGGCGCCTGGGGCGCCTTTGTTATTTTTGTTGCATTGCCGCATCAACGGCGTATGCTGCAATGCATCAAGCCACTCCCTGATGCCCCCATGGCCGCCGCCTTCAGCGATCGCTTCAGTGATGCCACCCGCCAGCTCGCAGCCGCAGCAACCCGCGCGAACCGGTTGGCGTTGGAGAACGCGGAAAGCATGTTCGGCGTGCAGCTGAAGGCGATGGAGCGCAACCTGACCGCGACCGGCGGCTGGTTGGGGGAACTGGCCCGTAGTGACGACACGGCCGGGATGCTCAACAAGGGCGCACAGCTGTGGCAGGACAACCTGCAGCGGCTGGGCCAGGCCCAGCAGGACGTGGTCGGTCTCGGCCTGCAGGCCGGCAAGGCCTGGTCCGAACTGGTGCAGGGCTACAACGAATCAACGGCGGACGCGAACAACCACTGACGCGACGCAACGCTCATTGCGTGGGTCCCTCCCCCCACGCAATCCGGACCCGGCAGATCCCTCCCTCTGCCGGGTCTTTTTTTTGCCTGGCGTCTGCATTGAAGAGCGCTTCCTCGTCTGGATTCGCCGCGAACTGAAGGGCCCCGCCGGGACAGGCAGGGGCCTGGGCAAATGTCCCCCGGCGCCGGCCGTTGGCCGTCACCTCCTCCTTTACTTTGCCCAAACCCCTGCCCGCCCCGACGAGGCTCGGCGTGCGGTGAGGAAAGCGCAGCACGCGCGGCCGCCTTTCAAGGAAGCGCCGACAAACTCCGAACGCCGGGCGGATGCCCTTGCGTACGAAGTAAAGGGGGAGGTGACGGCCAACGGCCGGCGCCGGAGGACATTCGTACGCAAGGGCATCCGCCCGGCGCCACGCAGAATGAATCCGCCACACGCGTGTCTTCGTCCCGATTCCCCGCGAACTGACGGGCCCCGCCGAGACAAGCAGGGGCCTGGGCAAATGTCCCCCGGCGCCGGCCGTTGGCCGTCCCCTCCTCCTTTACTTTGCCCAACCCCCTGCCCGCCCCGACGAGGCTCGGCTTGCGGTGGGTAAGGCTGCGAACAATCTGCCTTCAATGAGGCGCCGACGAACTCCGAACGCAGGGCGGATGCCCTTGCGTACGAAGTAAAGGGGGAGGTGACGGCCAACGGCCGGCGCCGGAGGACATTCGTACGCAAGGGCATCCGCCCGGCGCCACGCAGATTGAACCCGCCGCACGCGATGCAGGAACGGCTCAGCGCCCGCGAGCACCGTGCCAGTGCTGGTGCCACGCCTGGAACATCAGCACGTTCCACAGGTGCGTGTGCCACTTGCGTTCGCCACGCAGGAACGCTTCCCAGATGCCGCGCACGCGTGCCGCATCGAAGCAGCCCTGGTTGCGCAGCAGCTGCGGGTCCAGCAGTGCCTCCGCCCAGTCGCGCAGCGGGCCCGCCAACCAGCGCGCCATCGGCGGTCCGAAGCCGCGCTTGGGGCGATACACCAGCGGCTCGGGCAGGTAGCGCGCCAGCAGGTGCTTGAGGATCCGCTTGTGCTCACCGTCGTGGTACTTCAGGTGCTGCGGCAGGCGCCAGGCCAACCGCACCACCTCCATGTCCAGCAGCGGCGCGCGCGTCTCCACGCCCGCCGCCATGCCCGCGCGATCGACCTTGGCGAGGATGCCCTCCGCCAGATCCATGCGGAAATCCAGCAGCTGGATGCGGGCCTCGGCCGGCAGCGCCGTGTCCTGCTGCTGGAAGATCGTCATCGGCTCGCGTGCACCCAGCACCACCTGCGCCGGCTGCCGCCAGCGCGTCACGCGCTGCAGGTAGTGACCTTCCACGTCGTTGGCGGCGACTTCCGCCACCAGTGCGCGCCAGCCGCCCAGGCGGCCGCGCTCGACATTCATGCGGTTGCCGCTGCGCCGCGCCAGATCACGCACCCAGTCCGGCAGGCCACCGCACAGGCGCGCATTGCGCAGCGCGCGGCCATAGCTGGGGTGGCCGAAGAACAGTTCATCGCCACCGTCGCCGGTGAGGGCCACCGGCTTGCGCGCGCCCAGCAGTTCACTGGCCAGCAGGGTCGGCAGCTGAGAGGCATCGGCGAACGGTTCGCACCAGACCTGCGGCAGCCGCTGCAGCAGATCCAGGCCTTGTCGCGCGTCCATCCGGTGCAGGTGGTGTTGCACGCCCAGATGCCGCGCGACCTGCGAGGCCCAATCGCTCTCGTCATGGCCGGGATCGTCGAAGCCAACCGTCCACGCTTCGATCGGAAGCGTCGACTGTGCCTGCATCATCGCCGTCACCAGCGAGGAATCGGTGCCGCCGGACAGGAACGCGCCGCAGGCCAGCGGCGAATGCATGCGTGCGGCGATGGCCTTCTGCAGCACAGCTTCCAGCTGGTCGGTCGCCTGCTCCAGGCTCGGCGCCGGCAGCAGCGGTTCCTGCAGTGCGCTCTGCATCGCATCGCGTGCGCACCAGTAGCGTGAACCACTCTGTGCGGTCTGGCTGGAGCCGCCAGCCGCATGGTCATTCAGATCGATGCGCAGCATCGCGCCTGCCACCAGCTTGTGGATGCCGCGGTAGATGGTGTGCGGTGCCGGCACGTAGTCATGGCGCAGCAGCAGGCTCAGCGCATCCTGGTCGATGCTCGGGGCGAAACCGGCAAAGGCCTGGAGTGCCTTCATTTCCGAGGCGAACAGGAACCGGCCCTGGTACCAGCCGTAGTACAGCGGCCGCTCGCCAACCGGGTCGCGGGCCAGCCACAGTTCGCGCGACTCGCGGTCCCATACGCTGAAACCGAACGCGCCCTCGATGCGGGAAAGCGCCCGTTCCACGCCCCATTCGATGATCGCCTGCAGCAGCAGCCGCGCATCGCTGCAGCTGCGTGGCAGATCGCGCAGCTGCGACTGCAGGTCGGCCCGGTTGTACAACCGGCCATCCAGGCACAGCACGTAACGGCCACAGTCCGAACTCAGGGGCTGCAACGGCGTATCGGTTGGCGCCCGGCAGTGGCCCAGCGCCAGGCCGGCCTCGGCATCGGTCCAGTAGCCGATGCGCCCCCGGCCGCGCTGCTGCAGGGCGCGCAGCATTGGCGCCAGCTGCTGCAGCAGGTGTTCGTCCTCGGCGGGCGGCAGCCAGGCCCCGACCACGCCGCTCATCGGGCACCTCCGCAGCGGCAGCGGCGGGACGGGTTCAGCAGGCAGGCGGCGGCGGGCGACATGGGAGCGACACGCGGAGCGGAGGAGACTCCATGCTCGGCCCGCCCCCGGCCCTGCGTCAGTCGCATTGCTGTCAGCGATGGTCACCGTGCGTATCACGAAGGTAACGTTTTGTAACAGCATCAGGCTATGCTGGACGCCAAGTTGTTGCCAGGCCTGAGGCCCGGCCCGTGCGCCAGCAACCCCGGCTGAATGGCGCCCGCCCCCGGGACCCGGGCGGCCCGAAGGCTGGGATAGCATCGCCGCGCTCGTGCCGTGGCGGTACGTGTGCGTCCACGGAGGCCTTGAAAATGCTGGATATCGTACTGGTCGAAGACGATGCCCGCCTGGGTACGATGGTCAGCGACTATCTGCAGCGGCATGGCTACCAGGTGGCCCACGAGCGCAGCGGTGAGCGTGCGGTGGCCCGGATCCTGGCCGACAAGCCCGCCCTGGTCCTGCTCGATGTCGGCCTGCCCGACCAGGATGGTTTCGAAGTGTGTCGGCAGATCCGCCCCCACTATGACGGCATCATCTGCGTGCTGACCGCCCGCACCGACAACATCGACCAGGTGCTGGGACTGGAACTGGGCGCCGATGATTACATCGGCAAGCCGATCGAACCACGGGTGCTGCTGGCCCGCCTGCGCGCCCACCTGCGCCGCCACCGCCGGGTCGAACCACGCGACGGCAGCCTCCGCTTCGGCGAGCTGAGCATCGACCCGTCCACCCGCAACGTGCACCTGCAGGGCGCGCTGCTGGAGCTCACCACTGCCGAGTTCGACCTGCTGTTCCTGCTGGCCAGCAATGCCGGCCAGATCCTGGACCGCGATGCGCTGCTGCGCGGCCTGCGCGGGATCGCCTTCGACGGCCTGGACCGTTCGATCGATGCACGCATCTCGCGCCTGCGCCGCAAGCTGGGCGACAACCCTGAACAACCGGAGCGGATCAAGACCGTGCGTGGCCGCGGCTACCTGTTCAGCCGCTCGGCATGGGGATGAAGCGCACGCCCTCGGCGATGCGCGGCCACGCCTTCCACTTCCTGCGCTATGGCATCGGCTTCCTGGTCGCCCACCTGCTACTGATCGTGCTGGGCCTGTGGGCCTGGGATGCGCTGCTGGAAGACCGCACCGAAGCCGGACTGCTGGCCGAGATGCGCGGCACCCATGCCCTGCTGCAGCACCGCTTCGCCGAAACCCCGCGCGAGCAGTGGCCGACGCTGGCGCGCGAACTGGACGCCGACTTCGCCTATGCCCTGCGCATGGTGCCGTTGGCAGAGGCGATGAAGGCGCTGCCGGCCAGCCAGCGCCCCCCCTTCAGCAACGGCCGGGTGCAGATCGACCTGGAGCACATGCGCAGCCTGCAGCGGATCGGCGACAGCGACTACGCGGTGATGCTTGGGCCGTTGGACGAAGCGCTGCCTGACGAGGGCTGGCAGGACAGCGAAGTGTCAGGCGTGGCGATCCTGCTGCTGATCCTGATGGTGGCCGTGGCGCTGCCGATGTACGTGATGGTCTACCGCCTGTGGCGCGACGTCTCGCAGCTGGCCCAGGCCGCGCGGCAGATGCGCGACGGACAGCTGGACACGCGCGCCCCGCGCGCCGGCACTGCGCTGGTGCGGCCGCTGGCCAATGCCTTCAATCACATGGCCGAGCAGCTGCAGCAGTTGCTGGAAAGCCAGCGCGTGCTGGCCCAGGCAGTGGCGCACGAAGTCCGCACGCCGCTGGCGCGGATGCGTTTCGGCCTGGCCGACCTGGAGGACACCGCGCTGGACGAGATCCAGCGTGATGCCTTGGGCGGCCTGCGCACTGATGTCGATCGGCTGCAGCACCTCACCGATGCCGGCGTCGAGTACGCCGCGCTCGGCCGCTGCCATCAGCTGACCCGCCAGCGCCTGCAGCTGGCGGCACTGGTACGCGGCGTGGTGGCCCAGTTCGCACCGCTGCCGATGCCGGTACAGCAGGTGCTGTCGCCGGCGGGCCTGGTCAACGTCAACCGGCACATGCTGGAACTGGCACTGCGCAACCTGCTCGGCAATGCCCTGCGCTATGCGCGGCGGCAGATCCGTATCGCCAGCACGGTCAACGACGGCTGGCTGTGCCTGCAGGTGGAGGACGATGGCCCCGGCATCGCACCCGAACTGCGCGGCCAGGTGCTGCAACCCTATGTGCGGCTGGATCCGGGTAGCCCCGGTTTCGGCCTCGGACTGGCGCTGGTGCAGGTGGTGGCCGACAAGCATGGCGGCCAGGTCGAAGTAACCGATTCGGAGCTGGGTGGTGCCTGCATCCGACTGCACCTGCCGCTGGAAAGCGGCGCTGCCGTGGAGTGCGATGCGGCCTGCTAGGCCGCTGGTTCCGCACGCGGCAACGCAAACGCGAACAACGCGCCGCGCTCGCTGTCACGCAGTTCGATGCGACGGCCGTGCAACTGCACGATGCGCTGCACGATCAGCAGGCCCAACCCGCCGTTCTCTCCACGTCGCGCGCCCAGCGCGGCCGGTGCCTGGAACAGCTGCGTGCGCAGCGCAGGGGCAACACCAGGTCCATCATCGGCCACGCTCACCTCCACGCTGTCCGGCGTCGCGCGCAGGCACACCTCGATCCGCCCACCGTCGGGCGCATGCCGCAGCGCGTTGTCGAGCAGGTTGGTCAGCACCCGCTCGACCAGGCCCAGATCGGCGCGCACCAGCGGCAGGCCGGGCGGGAAGTCCGCGTGCAGGTACTGGTTGCGAGCCTGCGCCGCCAGCTCGAATTTCTGCAGCACGTCCTGCAGCAGCTCCGGCAATGCGAACACCTCCCACTCCAGGCGCACTTCGCCATGCTCCAGCCGCGCCAGCTCGAATAGCGCACGCGCCAGCCGGCCAACCTTGGCGCTCTGCGCCAGCGCGATACCGAGGTAGCGGCGGCGCTCGTCCGGCGACAGCGTGGCGTCCTTCAGCGCCAGCGTTTCCAGATAGCCATGCAGCGACGACAACGGCGTGCGCAGGTCGTGCGAGATGTTGGCGACCAGCTCGCGGCGCTGCAGGTCCTGCTGGCGCAGCTGCTGCCACTGCTCGCCCAGCCGCTGCGCCATCTGCGCGTGTGCGTGTTCGAGGATCACCAGCTCGTCGCGCTCACCGGGACGCAGCGGCTCCGGCGGCGGCAATGGCGTGGGTGCGTCGATGTCAAAGGCCTGGATGCGCCGGGTCAGCCGCCGCAGCGGGCGCGTCACCCAGTAGAAGGCCACCAGCCCGGCCAGCAGGCCCAGGCTGCCGACAAGCATCACCGACCACAGCGTGGTGTTCCACTGGCTGCCGGCGGCAAGGTCGTCGGACAGCATCTGACGGTGTTCGCCGACCAGCACCACGTACACATAACCGGCCTGGCGACCCTGCACGATCAGCGGCGCGGCACTGAACACCTTGCGGCCATCCGCGCTGCGCGGGTCATCGCCCAGGATCGGCAACGGTGCACCGGCCAGCAGCCGGCGCAGCGGTGCCACGTCCACCCGGTTGCGCACCAGATGACCTGTCGGCGCATCGTGGCCGAGGATGCGGCCCTGGTCGTCCAGCAGGTAGACCTCGACGCTGGGATTGACCGCCATCAATTGGCCGAACAGCGCGCGCACCGCGGCATCACGCATGCCGCTGGTATCCATCAGTTCGCTGCGCTGGGCAATGTGCTCGGCCAGGCCCAGCGACAACCGCTGCACCACTTCCTGCTCGTGGCGGGTGTTGGCGCGCATCTGCAGCGCCAGCAACGCCATGCAGCACATCAGCATCAGCGCAGCGATCACCGCCGCCAGCTTCTGCCACAGGTTCGGCTTGATCATGCCGCCGCCCCGGCAGGATCGACCAGCTTGTAGCCACGGCCCCACACCGTCAGCAGCCGCCGTGGATTGGCCGGGTCCGGCTCGATCTTGCTGCGCAGGCGATTGATGTGGGTGTTGACCGTGTGCTCGTAGCCATCGTGCTGGTAGCCCCAGACCTGGTTGAGCAGCTCCATGCGCGCGAACACCTGGTCCGGATGACGGGCGAAGAACAGCAGCAGGTCAAACTCGCGCGGGGTCAGCTCCAGCGCATTGCCATCCACCGACGCGGTACGCGCGACCGGGTCCAGCTGCAGACCACCCAGCTCGATCGCGCCGGCATCGATGCGCGCGCTCTGCGCCATCGCCTCGGCCCGGCGCAGCAGCGCACGCACGCGGGCCACCAGTTCCGGCATCGAGAAGGGCTTGGCCAGGTAATCATCCGCACCCAGTTCCAGGCCGACGATGCGCTGCGTTTCGCTGCCACGCGCACTGATGATGATGATCGGCACATAGCGCGCCATCGCGCGTGCACGCTGGCACACCTGCAGGCCGTCCACGCCGGGCAGCATCACGTCCAGCACCAGCGCATCCCATGGCCCTTCCTGCTCCAGCAGGCGCAGGCCGGCATCGCCGCTGGCGGCATGGGCGACGTCGTAGCCCTCATCGCCCAGATGCATGCGCAGCAGGTCGGCGATGTGGGCATCGTCTTCAACGATCAGCACGCGTTTGGTGGACATCGGCAGCTCGGGGCCAGTGGGGAGGCTGGCTGCATTGTGGCGCGGGATGGACGCCGATACCTCACGAAAAATTGAATCCTGCGTGAGGATTCGTTGACCCGGGCGGGCGCAGCATGGCCCCGTCGCCCCTTCCCGGAGTCCGCCATGTCCCTTACCCGACGCCATCTGCTGGGCCTGGGCGGTGTTGCCACCGCCGCCGGCCTGCTCGGCCTGGGGGCCTGCAGCCGTGCCGCCCCGGCCGCCGCTGAAGCGCGCCCGTCGCGACAGTTCGAGGTCATGCGCAGCGATGCCGACTGGCGCCAGCGCCTGACCCCGGCGCAGTACGCAGTGCTGCGCCAGCAGGCGACCGAGCGCCCGTACAGCAGCCCGCTCAACAAGGAACACCGGCAGGGCACGTTTGCCTGCGCCGGCTGTGCGCTGCCGCTGTTCTCCTCCTCCACCAAGTTCGAGAGCGGCACCGGCTGGCCCAGCTTCTGGGCGCCGCTGCACAACGCCATCGGCGAAGACCGCGACGTCACCTTCGGCATGCTGCGGGTGGAGGTGCACTGCCGTCGCTGCGGTGGCCACCTCGGCCATGTGTTCAACGACGGGCCTCGCCCAACCGGACTTCGCTACTGCATGAACGGCGCGGCGATGGTGTTCGTTCCCGGTGCCGCTGAGGGCGGTACCGCCGATGGCTGGCGGGTGCCGGTCGGTTCTTCCCCTGCTTCCGGAGCCTGACGATGCTGCTGTTGCTGCTTGCCTACCTGGGGGGCGCGCTGACCCTGCTGAGTCCCTGCATCCTGCCGGTGCTGCCGTTCGTGTTCGCCCGTGCCGACCGCCCCTTCCTGCGCAGCACGCTGCCGCTGCTGCTGGGCATGGCACTCACCTTCACCGTGGTCGCCAGCCTGGCTGCGGTGGGCAGCCAATGGGTGGCACAGGCCAACCAGGTCGGACGCTGGATCGCCCTGCTGCTGATGGCGCTGTTCGCACTGGCATTGCTCTGGCCACGACTGGCCGACCACCTGCTGGCGCCGTTCCAGCGCGTGGGTGCCCGCTTGAGCGCGCGTGCCGATGCGGCCGACGCAGCGGGGCGTGGCGGCGCGTGGACCTCGCTGCTGATCGGCATCGCCACCGGCCTGCTGTGGGCACCCTGCGCCGGGCCGATCCTCGGCCTGGTGCTGACCGGTGCCGCGCTGCACGGGGCAAGCGCCGGCACCAGCACGCTGCTGCTGGCCTACGCACTGGGCGCGATTACCGCACTGGCGCTGGCGGTATGGGTAGGTGGCCGCGTGTTCCGCGCGCTGCAGGCGCGGCTCGGCCTCGGCGATGTGCTGCGCAAGGTACTGGGCGTGGCTGCACTGCTGGCGGTCGTGGCGATCGGACTGGGCTGGGATACCGGCCTGCTGACCCGCCTGTCCACGGTCAGCACCGCGCGCATCGAGCAGGGCCTGCTGGATGCCGCTCCCGGCGCGCAACCGGCAGCACCGTCGATGACGATGATGGCGGGCCCCGATGCGGGTGCCAGTGCACCGCTGCCAGTGGAAGGCACCCTGCCCGCGCTGGACGGTGCCACCGGCTGGCTCAACAGCCCGCCGCTGACGGCCCAGCAGCTGCGCGGCAAGGTGGTGCTGGTCGATTTCTGGACGTACTCGTGCATCAACTGCCTGCGCGCGATGCCGTTCGTGCACGAATGGGAGCGCCGTTATCGCGACCACGGCCTGGTGGTGATCGGCGTGCACACCCCGGAGTTCGCCTTCGAGCGTGACCCGCGCAACGTCATGAAGGCGGTGCAGCAGCTGAAGGTTGAGTACCCGGTGGCACTGGACAACCAGTACACGATCTGGCGCGCGTTCAACAACCGCTACTGGCCGGCGCAGTACTTCGTCGATGCGCAGGGCAACATCCGCGGCCACCAGTTCGGCGAGGGCAACTATGCGCGCTCGGAACAGGTGATCCGTCGCTTGCTGACCGAGGCCGGCCAGACGAACCTGCCGCCGCCGGCCGATCCGGCCGCCGCCGATCTGAAGGGCGTGGCTGCGCAGGCCGACATGGGCAATCTGCGCTCGCCGGAAACCTATCTGGGCCACGCCCGTGCCGAGCAGTTCGCCTCGCCCGGTGGGCAGCGCAGCGACACCGCGTTCGACTACACGTTGCCGGCCAGCCTGGCGTTGAACCAGTGGGGCCTGTCCGGACGCTGGACCGTTACCGACGAGGCTGCGCAGCTGCAGCAGGCCGGTGGCCGCATCGCCTTCCAGTTCCATGCGCGCGACCTGCACCTGGTGCTGGCACCGGGCCAGGAAGGAAAGCCGGTGCGCTTCCGCGTCCTGCTGGATGGCAAGCCATTGCCCACCACCGATGCCGGCACTGATGTCGGCGCCGATGGCAGCGGCGTGGTCGACGAGCACCGCCTCTACCAGCTGGTGCGCCAACGCGGCACGGTCAGCCCGCACCGCTTCGAGATCGAGTTCCTCGATGCGGGCGTGCAGGCCTATGCCTTCACCTTCGGTTGAACCGGGAGGACACGATGAAATTCTCCTTTGAACAGGGCATTGCCGCTGGCGTTGCCGGACTGGTGGCCACGGCACTCATCGCCGGCGTGCTGCTCGTTGACCATGGCGCCATCGCGGCACCGGTCGAAGCCAGCGCGCAGACCCAGGCACTCCCTGTACCCACGGGCGACGCTGCGTTCCGCGATGACGCCACCCACGCCAGCGTGGTGTTCGCCGGCGGTTGCTTCTGGGGCGTGCAGGGTGTGTTCCAGCATGTCAAAGGCGTGAGTAATGCGGTGTCCGGCTACATCGGTGGCAGCGCTGCCAATGCCCGCTATGAGCGGGTCAGCAGCGGTCAGACCGGTCATGCCGAAGCGGTGAAGGTCGACTACGACCCACGCCAGGTCAGCTATGGGCAGTTGATGCAGGTGTTCTTTTCGGTGGTGCACGACCCGACCCAGCTCAACCGCCAGGGGCCCGACCACGGCAGCCAGTACCGGTCGGCGATCTTCACTGATGACGCCCGCCAGCAGGCAGCCAGCCGCGCCTACATCGCCCAGCTCGGCCAGGCCGGCAGCTACCGCGCACCGATCGTCACCCAGCTGGTCAGCGGCCAGCGCTTCTACCCGGCCGAGAGCTACCACCAGAACTACATGACCAACTACCCGCAGGCCGCGTACATCCGCTACTACGACGCGCCGAAGCTGGCCGCGCTGGGCAGGCAGTTCCCGGGGCTGTACCGGCGCGATGCGGTGCTGGTGCCGATGCGCTGACGGCATTTCCGTGGGGCCGGCTGGCGCTCGGTGACGCTCCTGCCAATGCGGTAACGATCCGGGTAGTGCCGGCCGCTGGCCGGCTCTTGCGGTTCCAGGGAATGCCGGCCAGCGGCCGGCACTACCAAAAAAAGAAGCACGGCCATCCAGCCGTGCGCTTGGAAAGTACCGGCCTTGCCCCGATCAGGCCCGGCCGACAACGACATGCTAGGCTCGCCGTCATCATGGGTACAGCACCAGATGGCGGGAAACTCGATGGATACAGATGATCAGAGCGCAATGATCCCCCCCCGCTACCAACGGCTGTCCGACGAACTGGCCGAGGCCATCCATGGCGGCCGGCTTCCGGTAGGCAGCCGCCTGCCCTCGCTGCGGCAGATGGCGTCGCAGCGCCGGCTCAGCCTGAACACGGTGATCGCCGCCTACCGCCAGCTGGAAGACGCTGGTCTGGTCATTCCGCGGCCCAAGGCCGGCTTCGAGGTCGCGCCGCGGCTGTCGGTGCCGGAACGTTCGCTGCGCGACACACCTTCTGCGCCCACCGCGCCGCTGCAGCAGGTACTGATGGCCCGCGTGCTGGAAGCACAGCGCCGCCCCGGCGTGATCGACCTGGCCTTTGCCGGCCCGCGCGGTCGCCAGTTCTACCCCGGAGCGCAGCTGGCCAAGCACACGGCGCAGGTACTGCGCCATGGCCAGCAGACCGTGGAGACCTATGCGCGCCCCAACGGCTCGCCACGGCTGCTGGCGCAGATCGTGCGCCGCGGCCCGCGCATGGGCCTGCATACCCACAGCGAACGCCTGCTGCTGACCCACGGTGCGATGGAAGGGCTGCAGCTGGCGCTACGCGCGGTCACCCAGCCCGGTGATGCGGTCGGCATCGAGGCGCCGTCCTACTTCAACCTCTACCCGTTGCTGGCCAACCTCGGCCTGCAGGCCATCGAACTGCCCACCCATCCGCAGCTCGGCCTGGATGTGGATGCGCTGGACGCGCTGCTGGAGCACACGCCGCTGGCCGCACTGGTGGTGATGCCGACCGTGCATAACCCGCTCGGCTGTACCATGCCGACCGCGGCCAAGCAACGCCTGGCCGAACTGGTCAACGCACGCCAGCTGCCGCTGATCGAAGATGCGGTGTATGCCGAACTGCAGTTCTGCGAACCGCCGGCGCCGTTGCTGAAAGCCTTCGATCGCGATGGCTGGGTGATGGTGGTCGGCGGCTTTTCCAAGACGCTGGCGCCGGATTACCGCATCGGCTGGCTCGATGGCGGCCGCTTCGCCGAGCGCATCGCGCTGCTGAAATTCCAGTCCACCGGCGGCGAGCCGCAGCTGCTGGGCGACGCGGTGGCGGCCTATCTGGAAGCGGGCAGCTACGAGCACCACCTGCATCGCATGCGCCGGCTGTACCGCGAACAGGTCGGACGGCTGCGCCAGCTGGTGGCCGAACACTTCCCGGCCGGCACCCGCGCCACCGAACCGCAGGGTGGCTTCCTGCTGTGGCTGGAACTGCCCGGCGTGGACACGCGCGAGCTGTTCGAGCGTGCACTGCAGGAGGACATCGTGTTCATGCCCGGCCAGGTGTATTCACGCGGCGCGCGGTATCGCCATTGCCTGCGGCTGTCGTGCTGCCAGACGCTGGATGCGCGCTTCATCGGCGCGGTGGAGCGGTTGGGTGCGATCGCGCGGGAGCTGGCGGCCGCAGCACGGTAGTGCCGGGCGCTGGCCGGCAACTGCACGCAGGTGGATACATCGAGGTTGCCGGCCAGCGGCCGGCACTACCCCAGGTCAATCGAGCAGATGCGTGCTCAGGATCTGGCCATCCGCTCCCGGCAGATGTGGCAGCCGCCCCCAGCACGGCATCGGCAGGCGCTGCTGCAGCGTTGCGATGTTCTTATCCTGGCGCTGCATCGCCGGGTCGATGTGGTTGCCGATCCAGCCCAGGCACTCCACGCCGCTGGCCTGCAACGACTGCGCGGTCAGACGCGCGTGGTTGACACAGCCCAGCCGCATGCCCACCACCAGCAACACCGGCAACCGCAATGTGCGCACCAGGTCGAGCTGGTCGAGCGTGGCCGAGACTGGTGCCAGCCAACCGCCAACCCCCTCCACCACCACGACATCGGCCTGCGCGCGCAGCCGCTCGAACGCTGCCACGATCGGCGCCAGCTCCACCTGCACGCCGTCCTCGGCAGCGGCCAGCTCCGGTGCCAGCGGCTGGCGCAACGCATACGGGTTCAGATCGGCATAGTCCGGTACCGGCCAGCTGGCCGCCTGCAGCGCCAATGCGTCTTCGTTGCGCAGGCCCTGGCCCAGGTCTTCGCTGCCGCTGGCCACCGGCTTCATCCCCACCGCACGCAGGCCGCGCCGGCGCAGTGCGTGCAGCAGCGCGGTGCTGGCCGCGGTCTTGCCGATCTCGGTATCGGTGCCGGTGACGAACAGGGCGGGCGGCAGCGTGGCGGGCATCGGCATCGACGGGCTCCAACAGGGCAACAGTGTGTGCATTATCGCTGGCCCGGCACGCTTGCTAGACTGCTGGCATGTTCGCCAATGCCTCGCTCACCGGCAGCAAGCCGGAACAATACGCCCAGCTGCTGGAACAGGCCCGTGGCCTGGTCTACGCCGAGTCCGACCGCATCGCCAACGCGGCCAACCTCTCGGCCCTGGTCTACCACGCCCTGCCCGACCTGAACTGGGTGGGCTTCTACCTGTACGACGGCAAGGAACTGGTGGTCGGCCCGTTCCAGGGCCTGCCGGCCTGCGTGCGCATCCCGCTGGACAAGGGCGTGTGCGGTGCCGCCGCCAGCCAGCGCGTGACCCAGCGCGTAGAGGACGTCGACGCCTTCCCCGGCCACATCGCCTGCGATTCGGCCTCGCGCTCGGAACTGGTGGTGCCGCTGCTGCGCGGCGATGAACTGATCGGCGTGTTCGACATCGACAGCCCGAAGGTCGGCCGCTTCGATGCCGACGACCAAGCTGGCCTGGAAGCCATCGCCCGCGTGTTCGTCGAGGCGCTGGGATGAGCGCACCGAAGCTGCGCAACATCGGCCCGAAAAGTGCGGCGTGGCTGCGCCAGGTCGGCCTGCGCAGCCGCGACGACCTGGTCGCGATCGGAGCCGTCGGCGCCTTCGTCAAGGTCAAGCGCGCCGGCTTCAAGCCCAGCCTGAACCTGCTGTACTCGCTGGAAGGCGCTTTGCTGGACTGCCATTGGCAGGAGCTGAGCGAGCCACAGCGTGAAGCACTGGTGCAGGATTACGAAGCACGCATCGCTGCGCATCCGCTGAAGGCAGCCGGCCCGGCGTCGGGCCCGGTGCATGAGCAGCGCTTCGATGCCGACGATGACGCTGAGGACAGCGTGGCCGAGGGCGCGGACGAGGATTGAGGCCTCCGCGTTCCTGGGGATGCCGGCCAGCGGCCGGCACTACCAGTGTGATGCGGGATCGGTAGCGCCGGGCCATGCCCGGCGAGTGCGCTCAGGGCTGCTGCAGCTCCAGCAGCTCACCCACCAGCCCGATCTCGCCGCGCTCCAGCCACACCCGCAGGCGCGTGCCGTGGTCGATACGCAGCGCCCAGCACAGCGACATGGGCAGGCCGCAGACCTGCGACAGCACCATGCGCAACGGGCCGCCATGGCTGACCACCAGCGTCGGCACCGGATCGTCATCATCGAGCAGACGATCCAGCGCGCGCGCGATGCGCCGCTCGAAGTGGCCCCAGCTCTCGCCATTGGGCGGCGGGAACGCGTGCGGATCGGCATGGAAGGCCGCCAGTGCATCCTCCGGCAGGTCGAACAGTGACCGCCCGTCCCAATCGCCGAAGTCCAGTTCTTCCCATTCCTCGTCCGCTTCCACGTCCAGCCCACGCGGCGTGGCCAGGGCCATCGCCGTATGCAGCGCGCGCAACCGCGGTGAACTGATCACCCGCTCCCAGCGTTGCCCGGCATAGGCCTCGACAAGCTCCTGTGGCAGGCCGGCCAGCTGCGGTGGGTCGCTGCGGCCATCAAGGAACTCATCACGGCCATTGCCGGCATGGCGGACCAGGTCGAGGATCATGCGCGCGTCCCGGACGGGCGACGCAGGTACAGCGGAAAACGGGCGGACATCGGCAACGGCACCACGGGATCGAGCAACCATTCTAAAGGCACAGCAAAGGCAGTCGCGCAGGCGCGACGCAACGGGACGGCCTGCGATGCCGTAGACTGCGCGCACTTCCAGGTGACCTGCGGCCATGGCCGGCAGGTTGAAACGGGAAGCCGGTGACGCGTGATTCCACGCCAGGCCGGCGCTGCCCCCGCAACGGTAAGCACGTCAGTTCCAGGCAACACCGCCACTGTGCCGCAGGCATGGGAAGGCGCCTGGACGGTGGCCTCGCGCCAGCCGGCGGCAAGCCCGGAGACCGGCCCGGAAGCCTCAGGTCGCGATGCGGTGGGCATGGCGCTGGATGACCGTGGCGTGCGCTGCGGCATCGGCGCACGCCTGCCTTCGCGGCTCCTCCCCTTCGCCACGCGGGCGTGCGTGGCACCCGGAGTCCCCCATGAAGCTGCAGTCCCGAATGCTGTCCCTGGCCGTGCTGGCCGCCCTGCCCGCGCTGGCCCAGGCCGCCAATGACACCACCGCGCTCGACCAGATCCTGGTCACTGCCACCCGCACCCCGATCGCCCTGCAGGACAGCATCGCGCCGGCGCAGGTGATCGACCGCGCCCAGATCGAATCCAGCCAGGCCACTTCGCTGCAGGAACTGCTGCGCGGTCGCGCCGGCATCAACCTGGCCAATGCCGGCGGCCTCGGCAAGCAGAGCTCGCTGTTCCTGCGCGGTACCAATTCCGGCCACACCGTAGTGCTGGTGGACGGCGTGCGCATCAACAGCGCCGACCTCGGCCTGGCCATGTACCAGGACCTGCCGCTGGCGCAGATCGAGCGCGTGGAAATCGTGCGCGGCCCGCAGTCGAGCCTGTACGGCGCCGACGCCATCGGTGGCGTGATCCAGATATTCACCCGCCGCAACCAGGGCGATTTCGCCCCGCACTTCCAGCTTGGCGGTGGCAGCAACGGCCTGCGTGAAGCCAGCGGTGGCATTGGCGGTGGTACCGAGCGCGGCTGGTTCGGTGCCGACATCGCCTACCAGCATTCCGATGGCATCGATGCCTGCCGCGGCTCGGCCACGCTGTTCACCGGCTGTTTCGCCGACGAGCCCGATCGCGACGGCTACCGCAACCTGTCCAAGAGCCTGCGCGGTGGCTACATCTTCAACGACCAGTGGAACGTGGAAGGCAGCGCATTGCGCGCCGACGGCAGGAACCATTACGACGGTTACTACAACTATTCAGAAACCCGCCAGCAGGTGCTGGCCGGCAAGGTGCGCTACACCCCGTCCGAGCGCCTGGCATTCACCGCCAACGTCGGCCGCAGTGACAACGAGTCGGACAACTTCGGCGACTTCGGTGCACGTGGCAGCGCACAGACCCACCGCGACAGCGCCTCCCTGCAGGGCGATTTCGGCGTGGCCGAGGGCCAGCTGCTGAGCGCAGGCGTGGACTGGAGCGAAGACAACCTGGATGGCAGCAGCGCGGGTTACCTGGTCGACAGCCGCCGCAACACCGGCGTATTCGTGCAGTACCAGGGCCGCTTCGGCCGCCACCAGCTGCAGGCCAGCGCACGCAACGACGACAACCAGCAGTTCGGCAACCACGCCACCGGCAGCGTTGGCTGGGCGATGGAGCTGGGCCACGGCCTGCGCCTCAACGCCAGCTATGGCACGGCGTTCAAGGCACCGACCTTCAGCGATCTGTACGACCCGTGGAGCGGCGTGCCGACGTTGAAGCCGGAGAAGTCCAAGAGCGCCAACCTCGGCGTTTCGCAGCAGGGCCAGGGCTGGCACTGGGGCCTGGACGTGTATGAAACCCGCATCGATGACCTGATCACCTACGATGCGGCAACCTTCAAGATGCAGCAGGTGGAGAAGGCCCGCATCCGCGGTGCCGAGCTGACCGGTGGCGTGCTGCTGGCCGGCTTCGACATCAACGCGCAGCTGAGCTACACCGACCCGCGCAACCGCACCGGCGGCAGCACCCAGTTCGACAACTGGCTGCCACGCCGCGCGCAGCAGACCGCGCGCCTGGACATCGACCGTCGCTTCGGCGATTTCCGCGCAGGCCTGACCGTGCAGGGTGCCGGCAAGCGCTACGACGATGCCGCCAACACGGTGAAGGTGGGAGGCTACGGCACGCTGGACCTGCGCGCTGAGTACGCACTGACGCCATCGTGGTCGCTGCTGGCGCGCGCTGCCAACGTGTTCGACCGCCGCTATGAAACAGTGGCATGGTTCAACCAGCCCGGCCGCGAGTACCAGCTGAGCGTGCGTTACCAGCCGAAGTGACCGCGACGGTCATGGTGGTGCCGGCCAGCGGCTGGCAACATCATGACCTTCGGCAACGCATCCCGGGTTGCCGGCCAGCGGCCGGCACTACCCATTGCGTTGGCCGGGTTGCCGGCCAGCGGCCGGCACTACCCCTCTGCTTCAGCCCCGCAACCCCGGCAGTTCACGCAGGTCGTCGATCACCGCCACCGCATGCGCGGTGGCCAGGTCCAGGCCGCGCGGATAGCCGTAGCGCACCAGCGCGATCGGCATGCCGGCCTCTTCGGCGGCGCGGTAGTCGGTCAACGAATCACCCACCATCAGGCAGGACTCCACCGGCAGCCCGAAATGCGCGGCGATGTGCCGCAGTGGCTCGCCACTGGGCTTGCGCTGCGGCAGCGAATCCCCCCCCAGTACCAGCGCGAATGCATCACCGATACCCAGGTGCTGCAGCAGCGGCGGCACCAGTGCTTCAGGCTTGTTGGTACAGATCGCCAGTGGCACGTTGCGCGCACGCAGTTGCGCCAGCGCTTCGCCCACGCCATCGAACAGCCGCGGGCTGCGCAGCAGGCACTCACGGTAGTGCACCATGAACACCGGCATCACCTCGGCCAGGTCCACCTCGCGGCCGGCGGCCTGCACCGCCTGCTCGACCAGACGACGCACACCGTCACCGATCCAGCCCAGCACGGTGGCTTCCGGCACGCGCGCCACGCCGATGTCTTCCAGCGTGCGGTTCAGCGCTTCGGCAATATCGGCAGCGCTGTCGACCAGCGTGCCATCGAGGTCGAACACGACCAGCGGATACGGATACGGCAAGGGACTGCACCTGCATGACGTGGGGCCGTCCATTGTACGCCGCAGTATTTTGGGCAGGCCTGCCTCAACCGATCCGGCGCGCGCGCGTGGCCAGGAACGTGGGCAGGTAACGGTCGATCAGGAAGCGCGGCTGCGGCTGCCAGTCTTCCATGAAGCGATCGATCACGAAGCCGGCATCCAGCTGTCCACCGATCAGTTCGGTCAGGCTGTGGCCGAAGGTCAGCGCATCGCCCCGCGCCAGTTTCGCCTCGCGCTCGGCCGGTGGCAGGTCTTCCAGATCCGAATAGGGAATGGCGTACTGCGGTCGGATCAGGCCCTGTGCATCCAGCTGCGGATCGCGTGCACCGACGAACAACACCGGGTTGTAGAAGCTGGCCATCAGCATGCCATCACGCGCCAGCACGCGGCGGCATTCGGTCCACACCGGCCGGACGTCGGGCACGTACAGGTTGGAGATCGGGTGGAACACCACATCGAAGCTGTCGTTGGCGAAGGCGTGCAGATCGCGCATGTCGCCCTGCACCGTGCGCAGCCGCAGGCCGTCGCGCGCCGCCACGCTGCGGTCCTGTTCCAGCTGCCCATCGGACAGATCGAACACAGTGACGTCGGCCCCGGCCGCCGCCAGCACCGGTGCCTGCTGGCCACCGCCCGAGGCCAGGCACAGGATGCGGCGGCCGCGCACATCACCCAGCCAGTCCAGCGGCAGGGCGCGGGGCGTCAGGTGCACCTGCCAACGTCCTTCGCGCGCGGCGGCAACGGTTGAACTTTCCACCGGGCGCGACCATTCGCGCACTTCACTGGCCTGGCGGTCCCAGGCAGCACGGTTGTGGTCGATCAAGGCCTGTCCGTGGTTCATGTGTTCTCCTTGCCCGGTGGGCGCCAATCCAGATCCTGGAAGGCCGGGCTGGCGAAACACTCGGCCAGGAAGTCCAGGAATCGCCGCATGATAGCGGGCTGCTGGCGCCGTGATGCGTACACGGCATGAATGCCGAGTTCGTCCAGACTGAACTCGGGCAACAACTCGATCAGCTCGCCACTGCGCAGCAGTGGCGCCACCTGGTAGGTCGGCAGCATCGCGATGCCGGCGCCCGCACGCACCGCTTCCAGCAACAGCGAGGCTTCGTTGGCGCTGATGTTGCCGCCCACCGCCACCGACAGCGAACGGCCATCGCGGTGCAGCTGCCACAGGCTCTTGCCCACGTAGTGATGGGTCAGGCAGTTGTGCGCGGCCAGGTGTTCCGGGGCGGTAGGCGTACCGCGCGCCTGCAGGTACGACGGCGTCGCGCACAGCACCGAGCGGCAGGTGGCCAGCCGTCGTGCGATCAGGCTGGGATCGATCTGGCGGGCGATGCGCACCGCAAGGTCCACCCGCTCTTCCACCAGGTTCACCATGCGGTCGACCAGCAGCAGCTCGATGCGCGCCGCCGGATGGCGTGCGACAAAAGCGGCCACCGCACGCGCCAGGTGGCTCTGCCCGAACGACACGCTGGCGGTCACCCGCAGCGTGCCATGCGGTTCGGGATCGTCGCTGGCCAGCTCGCCCTGCAGTTCCTCGCCGATGGCCAGCATCTGCCGGAAGCGCGCCAGCGCCGCCTCGCCCGGGCCGGTCAGGCTGACCCGGCGCGTGGTCCGGTGCAGCAGGCGCGCGCCCAGCCAAGCCTCGACCTCGGCCAGGTAGCGGCTGACCATCGCCCGCGACATGTCCAGCACCTCGGCGGCGGCGGTGAGGCTGCCGCGCTCGGCCACCTCGACGAATACGGTCATGGCGGTCAGTCGGTCCATATGCTCGATCCATGCAACAAACAAGCGCGTTATACGCTGTTTTTCGAGCGACTGCAGCGGCCTAGAGTGGCCCCATTCCCACCCCACACCGCCCCACGGAGTCCTGCCATGAAGATCGCCCTCGTTGGTTCCACCGGCAACATCGGCCGCCAGATCGCCCGCCACGCGCTGGCCAACGGCCACGAACTCACCGTCATCGTGCGCAGCGCGCAGGATCTTCCGGCCGAACTGGCCGGTGCCCATCCGGTGATCGCCTCGCTGGATGACCAGGATGCCCTGGTCGCCGCCATCGCCGGCCACGACGTGCTGGCCAGCGCCTATGGCCCGCGTCCGGGCGATGACATCGGCCGCGTCGGCGAAGTGGCCGCGCAGCTGGCCGCCGCCGCGCGCAAGGCCGGCGTACCGCGCCTGGTGGTGGTCGGTGGCGCCGGCAGCCTGGAAGTCGCGCCGGGCGTGCAGCTGGTCGATACCCCCAACTTCCCGGAGGCCTACAAGCCGTACGCGCTGGCCCATCGTGAAGCCTTCAATCGCCTGCAGGCGGTGGACGACCTGGACTGGACCTTCTTCTCGCCGGCCGCCGAAATCGGCCCGGGCGAAGAGCGCGGCCAGTACCGCGTGCAGCCCAAGGCCTTCCTCGCTGATGCCAGCGGCCACAGCCGCATCAGCTACGCCGACTACGGCGCCGCGTTCGTCGCCGAGCTGGAAGCGCAGCAGTACCCGAAGCAGATCATCACGGCCGCGTACTGATCATGGCGTCCGCCGGGCATGGCCCGGCGCTACCCAGCTGTAGAGCCGAAGGCAACGGCAGGAGCCGTTGCCAGCGTCGCTTGCGACGGCCCGCAGGGGCCCGGGCAAGGACGCCCGGCATAGCCCACGTTCGGCTCCCCATTCGACACAAGGAATTTCCAATGCGCACCGCTGCCCTGCTGCTTCCCCTCGCCCTGGCCGCCAGCTTCACCAGTGCGCCGCTGCTGGCCGCACCGGCCACCGCGGCGCCCGCGGCAGCGACAAAATCCCAGCTGCACCTGCAGACCTTCCATCCCGGTCCGCAGGCGATGTTCTCGGTGTCCTCGGTGCTGATCGAAGGCCGCCGCGATGCGATCCTGGTCAACGCGCAGTTCGGCGCCAGCGATGCGCGCAAGCTGGTCGAGCTGATCCGCGCCAGCGGCAAGCAGCTGACAACGATCTACATCAGCCACGGTGATCCGGACTACTACTTCGGCCTGGCTACCCTGCAGGACGCGTTCCCGCAGGCACGCATCGTCGCCACTGCGCAGACCGTTGCCCACATCCAGCAGACCCAGGCCGGCAAGCTGGCCTACTGGGGGCCGAAGATGGGTGCCGACGTGCCGTCGCGCATCGTGGTGCCGCAGGTGCTGGATGGCGATGCCCTGCAGCTGGAAGGCCAGCGCCTGCCGCTGATCGGCCTGGATGGCCCGGCCCCGGACCGCACGGTGCTGTGGGTGCCGTCGCTGCGCGCGATCGTCGGCGGCATTCCGGTGGTGGCCGGTGAACACGTGTGGATGGCCGACACGCAGACGCCGAAGTCGCATGCCGACTGGCTGCAGACCCTGCAGCGGTTGCAGGCGCTGAAGCCGAAGGTGGTGGTGCCGGGGCATTACGCGCCGGGTGCCGCACTGGATGCCAGCGCGCTGGTGTTCACGGCGGACTACATCCGCGCGTTCGATGCCGAGACGGCAAAGGCCAAGGACAGTGCGGCGCTGGTGAAGGCGATGCAGGCGCGCTATCCGAAGCTGGCGGGCGTGGCGTCGCTGGAACTGAGTGCGAAGGTGGCCAAGGGCGAGATGCAGTGGCCGTGAGGTAGGGAGTTTTCTTTTTGCAGGGCTGCGCCCTGCACCCGCTCAATGCAACGGCAACAGCCGAAGCAACGGCAGAAGCTGGTTTCCTGAGGGTGGGCGGGGGGGGTCCGGTTGCGGGGGACGCTGCAAGTACGTCCATGTAAGCTCGATCGCGGCTTGCTCGTGTGCGCTGTCCTGCGCACACGGCAAGACCGGGGTTGGGCGTCCTGCCCAACCCGCCCGAGGCATGCCTCGGGCCCATGCGGCTCACGCCCCCGCAACCGGACCCACCCCGCCTTCGACAGTTTCCTGCTGCTGATGGAACCTGCTGCTGTTGGTGGGTGCCGACCGTTGGTCGGCACGGGGCCGGATCCCGTTGCTGCGCAACGGGCTCTGACCCCACTGTTTGATGATTAGGTATCTGTGGGATTGATCATGTCGTGCTCGAACAATTCCCCCTGCACCACCGGCTCCTTTTCGCGGAAGCCACCCAGCCCGACGCCGACCAGGCGGTAGCGCGTCTCCGCCGGCAGGTCGACGCGGGCGCGCAGGGCCAGCGCGATGTCGCGCAGCTCTTCCATCGATTCCGGCGGGCGCTCCGGGGTGAAGCTGCGGGTGAGGATGCGGAACTGCGCGGTCTTCAGTTTCAGCACCACGGTGTGGCCGATGCGCTCGGTCTTGCGCGTGGCGTTCCAGGTCTTCCCTGCCAGCTGCACGATCGCCTCGGTCAGGTCTTCCAGCAGCAGGTCTTCGGCGAAGGTGTCCTCCGAGGAGATCGACTGCACCTGCTGGTCCGGTTCCACCGGCCGCTCGTCGATGCCACGTGCGCGGTTGTACAGGCTGCGGCCGAAGCTGCCGAATGCCTCTTCCAGATCGATCAAGGCCCACTGCCGCAGGTCGCCGCAGTTGACGATGCCGCGCGCGGCCAGCTTGCCTTCCATGACCTTGCCGACGCCGGGCACGCGGTTCACCGGCAGCGGCGCCAGGAACGCATCCACGCGCTGCGGTGGAATCACGAACTGGCCGTCGGGCTTGCGCCAGTCCGAGGCGATCTTGGCCAGGAACTTGTTCGGCGCGATCCCGGCTGAAGCAGTCAGGTTCGTTTCCTCGCGGATCTGCGCGCGGATGGTGCGGGCGATGTCGGTGGCCAGTTCGATGCCACTCTTCGGCTCGGTCACGTCCAGGTAGGCCTCGTCCAGCGACAACGGCTCGACCAGGTCGGTATGGCGCAGGAAGATCGCGCGTACCTGCTGTGACACCGCCTTGTAACGCGCGAAGTCCGGCGGCACGAAGATCGCGTCCGGGCACAGGCGCTCGGCACGCACGGCGGGCATCGCCGAACGCACGCCGAACACGCGCGCCTCGTAGGACGCCGCACACACCACCGAGCGGGCGCCACGCCATGCCACGACCACCGGCTTGCCGCGCAGTGACGGATCGTCGCGCTGCTCCACCGACGCGTAGAACGCGTCCATGTCAACGTGGATGATCTTGCGCAGTCGGGTCATGTCAGGTGGGAAAGGCGGGGCCGGGCCGGGTGGGCCACACGCCGAAGTATGGTCGTTGCACATCAACAGGATGCGCGTATTCCCTTGAAAACACTACGGTTGCGTACGGTTGAAATGTTTGATCGGCGCAGTTTCCACGGGCATTCTCGGGCGCTTGTTTCCCTGTTCTTCGCTTCCAGGATTGTGCTTCATGACCCGTCTCCACGCGTTCAACCGCGAACAGCTGCTGGCCAGCGCACGCGGTGAACTGTTCGGCACCGCTGCCGGCCGTCTGCCCAACGACCCGATGCTGATGTTCGACCGCATCACCGACATCCGCGAGGACGGCGGACCGCATGGCAAAGGCATGGTACGCGCCGAACTGGATATCCGCCCGGACCTGTGGTTCTTCGGCTGCCATTTCATCGGCGACCCGGTGATGCCCGGCTGCCTGGGCCTGGACGCCATGTGGCAGCTGACCGGCTTCTTCCTGACCTGGCTGGGCGCCCCCGGCAAGGGCCGCGCGCTGGGCTGTGGCGAAGTGAAGTTCACCGGCCAGGTGCTGCCGGAAGCCAAGCTGGTGCGTTACGAGATCGACATCAGCCGCGTCATCAACCGCAAGCTGGTGATGGCCCAGTCGGACGCCCGCATGTACGTGGATGACCGCGAAATCTACAGCGCGCGCGACCTGCGCGTCGGCCTGTTCACCGAAACCGGGAGCTTCTGATGCGTCGCGTCGTCATCACCGGCATGGGCATCACGTCCTGCCTCGGCAATGATCTGGATACCGTTTCGGCCGCGCTGCGCGAAGGGCGCTCGGGCATCACCGCCCTGGCCGACCACGCCGAAGCGGGCCTGCGCAGCCAGGTCGGCGGTCGTGTCGACCTCGATCTGGAGGCGCTGATCGACCGCAAGCAGAAGCGCTTCATGAGCGATGCGGCAGCCTTCGCCTATCTGGCCATGCGCGATGCCATCGCCGATGCCGGGCTCAGCGCCGAGCAGGTCAGCAGCCTGCGCACCGGCCTGATCGCCGGTTCCGGTGGCGGCTCCAGCGAATGGCAGATCGGCGCGGTCGACCTGCTGCGCGAACGTGGCGTGCGCAAGGTCGGCCCGTACATGGTGCCGCGCACGATGTGCTCGACGGTCTCGGCCTGCCTGGCCACGGCCTACCAGATCAAGGGCGTCAGCTATTCGCTGTCGGCCGCCTGCGCGACCTCGGCGCACTGCATCGGCGCGGCCGCGGACATGATCCGCCATGGCGCGCAGGACATCATGTTCGCCGGTGGCGGTGAAGACCTGCACTGGTCGATGAGCGTGATGTTCGATGCGATGGGCGCGCTGTCGACCAGCTTCAACGAAACCCCGGCCAGCGCCTCGCGTCCGTACGACAAGGACCGCGACGGCTTCGTCATCGCCGGTGGTGGCGGCATGCTGGTGCTGGAGGACTACGACCACGCCGTTGCGCGCGGCGCGCACATCCACGCCGAACTGATCGGCTATGGCGTGACCTCCGACGGCGCCGACATGGTCGCTCCGTCCGGCGAAGGCGCGGTGCGCTGCATGAAGATGGCGCTGCAGGGCGTCGATCGCCCGCTGGACTACCTCAATACCCACGGCACCTCCACGCCGCTGGGCGACGTCACCGAGCTCAATGCGATCCGCGAAGTGTTCGGCGATGCGGTGCCGCCGCTGTCCTCGACCAAGGCGCTGTCCGGCCATTCGCTCGGTGCGGCCAGCGTGCACGAGGCGATCTACTGCCTGCTGATGATGCGCGATGGCTTCGTTGCCGGTTCGGCCAACATCGGCGAGCTGGACCCGAAGGTGGAGAGCTTCCCGATCCTGCGCGAAAGCCGCGAGCAGAAGCTGGATACGGTGATGTCCAACAGCTTCGGCTTCGGTGGCACCAACGCCGCGCTGGTGTTCGGGCGAGTGTGATGGGGCAGGTGTGCCGACCAACGGTCGGCACCCACCAGGGCAGTAAAGAGTGCCAACCAAGGTTGGCACCCACCGGGGCATTGGGGTCTGCCGACCAACGGTCGGCACCTACCGGTTACCTCGGCAACAACGGCAGCAGCAGCGCGTGCGCGTCCACCAGCGATCCAACGATGCGGTGGCCCAGGGCACGCAACTCTTCATCCGGATGCACCAGGTCAGGCACCTGGATCACGGTCATGCCGGCCGCCAGCGCCGCACGCGTACCGGCCGGTGAGTCTTCCAGCGCCAGGCAGCGTTCCGGCGCCTGGCCCAGCCGCTGCGCGGCCAGCAGGTAGATATCCGGCGCCGGCTTCGGCCGCGCGACGTCGCCACTGGTGATCACCGCATCGAAGTACGGCAGCAGGCCGGCCGCAGCCAGCTTGCGGTTGGCACGCGGCTGCCGCGTGGTGGTTGCCACCGCACGCGGTACCGCATGCGCCTTCAGCAGTTGCAGCAACTCCAGGATTCCCGGCCGCAACGGCAGGCCGGTCTGCGTGCGTGCTTCATACAGGTCGTGGCAGCGCGCGGCCACCGCCTCGATCACGCTGTCCTCGATGCCCTGCGCACGCAGCAGCGCGTGCGTGTCACGGTCACCGAGGCCGACCATGCGCAGGAACACCGCCTCGTCCAGGCCCAGTCCGAACTCTTCGGCGGCCTGGCTCCAGCAGGCCAGCGAAACCCGCTCGCTGTCGATCATCAGGCCGTCCATGTCGAAGATGACGGCGTCGGGGAGGAACGGCAGCGCAGCGATGGTGGTCATGGAGCGAACAGCGTATCCAGGTCGGTGGAGGTGAGCTGCCGCCATTGCCCTTCGTCCAGCCCCTGCAGATCCAGCCCGCCGACGCGGCTGCGGTGCAGGGCCTGCACGTGGTTGCCGGTGGCGGCGAACATGCGGCGTACCTGATGGTAGCGGCCTTCGTGCAGCACCAGGCGCGCGCGGCGCGCATCCAGCACTTCCAGTTCAGCCGGCAGCAGGGGCGTCTTCTCGGACTCCAGCATCAGCGTCCCGCTGGCGAACAACGCTACCTCGTCGCCGCGCAGGTCGTCGCTCAACTCGACCTCATAGACTTTCGGCAGCTTCGACTTCGGCGAGATGATCCGGTGCAGCAGGCCGCCATCGTCGGTCAGCAGCAGCAGGCCACTGGTCTCGCGGTCGAGGCGGCCCACCGTGGACAGCACCGGATCGCGATCGCGGAAGCGCGGCGGCAGCAGATCGTAGATCAGGCGGCCGGTGTCCTTGGTCGAGCAGGTGTAGCCGGCCGGCTTGTGCAGCGCGATCGACAGGCCCACCGGCGGGTCCAGCGGCTCGCCGTCGACACGGATCGCCTCGTGCGGCACCTGGTCGTCGGCATACAGCACCTCGCCGTCGGCGTCGGTGACGCGGCCTTCGCGGAACATCCACTGCACCTGCTTGCGGCTGCCATAGCCCAGGTTGGCGATGAGCTTGACCAGCTTCACTTGCCCTTCCCCTTCACCGCTTCCACCAGCTTGAAGCCATCACGCTCGGCGATCACGCGCACCGCGCCAAAGCTCTCGTTGAGCGTGTACTCGTACGGCAGGTGGCGGTTGGCCACCACGTACAGGCGTCCGCCCGGGCGCAGCGCCTGCGCGGCCACGGCGATGAAGCGCTGGCCGATGTCCGGGCGATCGGCGCGCGACGGCGTGTGGAACGGCGGGTTGCTGATGATGACGTCGTAGGCCGGTTCGATACCCGCGGTGACGTCCTGCCACAGGAAGCGCAGCGGCAGCGGGCGCGGCGGCGGCGCCAGATTGAGTTCGGCCAGTGCCAGCGCGCGCTGCTCGGCTTCGTACAGGTCCAGCGCGGTGATCTTCGGGCAGCGTTCCAGCAGCTCGCGCGAAAGGTAGCCGTAACCCGCGCCGAGGTCGGCGGCACGCCCGGCCAGGTCGGCCGGCAGGTGTTCGGCCAACAGCGCCGACGCCGGGTCGATGCGATCCCAGGCGAACACGCCCGGGCGGCTGAGGAAACGGCCGCCGACGATAGGCCGCACCGCATCCAGTGCCGACCAGCGCTTGGCCAGGTCAGCGTCGTGCTGGCCCTGCATCGGCGCGGTCCAGTACACGCGGCAGTGGTTCTTGGTCAGGCTGCCGCCGAGGCCGGTCAGCTGCTTGAGGTCACCCTCGCCCGAGCGTGCGCCTTCGTTGTTGGACTGGCAGGCAACGATGCGGCCGCCGTCGGCGACCAGCGCCAGCGCGCGGGCGAACAGCGCGCGGGCTTCTTCACGCTGGCGCGGCGGCAGCACCAGCACCAGCGGGTAGCGGCCCTTGCCGGCCACATCATCCAGCTGGCCGCTGACGGTCCAGCCGGCGGCCTGCTGCAGCGGCTGCGCGAACGGGGCGAAGCTCTGCTCGCAATGCACCTCGCGGTTGCCGGCCACTTCGCGCAGCGGCCAGCCGTCGCGGGCCCGCAGGAAAGCCACGGGGCCTTCCGGCCAGCGCAGGGCGCCTTGGGAGAACGGCAGGAACAGGGTCTGCAGGGGGGCGTCGTCGCTGGAGGCCATCGGCGCGGGTACTTCAAGCGTGAGGGCCGTCCATTGTACCGGCTTGACCGGGTCGGCCCCGGCAGCCGCTTTGCGAAACCCGAACGGGGCCTTGATCTGCCAGCAACATTGGAACGTTCAGGGTAGAGGCTCCCCGGAAACCCAGGAGAACCTGCATGCGAGCCTTGTTCGTCGGTGGCGTGGTCGACAACAGTGAAATGGACCTGGAAGGCAGCCATCCGCCCGTGCATTACCCCGAGGACACCGGCGGCGGCCACTCGCGCTACCGGCTGCACCAGGTCGGTCATGGTGCCGACGGCAGCGTGGCCTATGCGGTGTATGGCGCGCCGGACCTGGCCGATGACGAGGTGGCGAGGGTTGCGGAGGAGCGGGCGTATGCACGCCGGTTCGAGGCGACGCCGACTCTGTTCGAGCACTGAGCGCAGCAGCCACGCATGGCGTGGCTCTACTGCAACCTCTGGTAGATCCACGCCAAGCGGGGATGGGCCCGGCAGGTTGCCGTCAAACCCTCGGCGGCAACCTGCGGATGCTGGCGATTTCATCCAGCCACACATGGTGCTGCTGCACCGGCGTGTCGTAGTCATCCAGGCGCAGCTGGCCGTTGCTGCCTTCATCACCAGCGACGTTGCGGTATTGCTGCACGGTTGGCCTCACGGCCACCGTGCCGAGCAGGCGGCGGCCATCGTGCAGAATCAGTTCCACCTGCGTTTCGCCATCCAGCTGCGGCAGCAGGGCTTCCAGGCGCGCGATCTGCGCCGGATCGGTGTGGATACGTGGAGCTATACGGGACATCGGCGACCTCCTGATTGCAGGGTCGCCGATCGGCCGTGAATGTTCAGTGCAGCGCGCTGTCCGCGCGCGGCACCTGCACCTTGCGTACGGCAGCCACCAGCTGCGCCACCGAGTACGGCTTGGCGACATGCTCCTGGAAGCCCGACGCCAGCGCGCGGCGGCGGTCATCGGCACGCGCCAGTGCAGTCACCGCCACCGCAGGCAAGGTTGCCGCGTCCACGCCCATGTCCTCGCGCAGCGTGCGCACCAGCCCATAGCCATCCATGCCCGGCATGCCGATGTCGGTCAGCATCACGTGGTACTGCAGATGGCCGGTGTCGGCCAGCAGTGCCAGTGCCTCGCCGGCCGAGCTGGCCGCCGACACGCTGGCGCCCTGCTCTTCCAGCATGCGCCGCAGGTACTCCAGCACCTCCGGCTGGTCTTCCACCGCCAGCACATGCATGCCCCGCAGCGGATACGGTTCGACGATCACCGGCTCCAGGATCGGCCCGCTGATGACTTCGCGCAGCGGCCGGCGCTCGGCATCCGGCAGGTGCTGGGGCAGGCGCACGGTGAACGTGGCGCCGTGGCCATGGCCTTCGCTGGCGGCGGCGACGGTGCCGCCGTGCAGTTCGACCAGCTGCTGCACGATCGCCAGGCCCAGGCCGAGGCCGCCATGGCGGCGCGTGGTGGTGCCATCGGCCTGGCGGAAGCGGCTGAACAGGTGGTTGAGGAACTCCGGTGCGATGCCATCGCCGGTATCGCGCACCGTAATCACCCAGTGGGTGCCGTCGGCCTGCAGCTGAACGTCGATGCGGCCCTCGGCCGGGGTGAACTTGATCGCATTCGAGAGCAGGTTCCAGAACACCTGCTGCAGGCGCGTGGCATCGCCCAATACCAGGCTGGGCTGCTCGGGCAGCTGCAGGTGCACGTCCAGCGCCTTGCCTTCGGCCACCAGTTCCTGCGCGCCGATGGCTTCGCCAAGCAGCGTGCGCAGGTCCAGCACTTCCACCTCCAGCTGTACCTTGCCCAGCAGCATGCTGCTGAGGTCGAGCATGTCCGAGATCAGCCGCTTCTGCGCACCGGCGCTGTTGGCGATCACGTTCAGGCCCTTGTACAGCGGGCTGGTGTTGTCCACGCGCTGCAGCAGCAGCTCGCTCCAACCGAGGATGGTGGTCAGCGGCGTGCGCAGCTCGTGCGACAGCGTGGCCAGGAACTCGTCCTTCAGCCGCGCCATGTTCTCGGCGGCGCTGCGCGCGGCGCGTTCGGACTGCAGCAGTTCCTCGCGTGCCAGTTCGATCTCGCGGCGCTCGGTCACGTCCGGGCTGCTGCCAGCCAGGCCGATGAAGCGGCCCATGCGCGAGAAGCGCGGGCGCGCGTTCATCTCCAGCCAGCGCCACTGGCCGTCGGCGCGCCGCGCACGTACCAGCGCATGCATCGAACGCTGCGCCTTCAGTGCTTCCTGCAGCTCGTACTCGAATACGGACGCATCATCTGGATGTACCAGGCCGCGCCAGACATCTTCCGGAACGCGCGTTTCGTCGCCACCGAAAAACTCGCTGAAGGCGCTGTTGACGAAGCGGGCGTGGCCGCGCTCGTCGAGCACCCATACCGGCATCGGCAGGCCATCGGCCAGTGCGCTGAAGCGGGCTTCGCTTTCGCCCAGCTCCACTTCCATCTGCTTGCGCGCGGTGATGTCGAAGAACAGGATGCCGACCTTGTCTTCGCCCGGACGACCAACGCGCACCGCATCAACCGCGAACGAGCGGCCCAAGGCGCGCGCTTCCATCTCGAACTGGGCGGGGCGACCACTGCGGGCCACTTCACCGTAGATGCGGAACCAGTCTTCCTCGTGGTTCGGTTCCAACGCACTCATGCGCTGACCGCGTGCGTCCTTCAGGCCGGTATGGCGCTCGAAGGCGTCGTTGACCTCGATGAAACGATAGTCCACCGCGCGGTCGCCTTCGAACAGCACCTGGATCACGCAGAAACCGGCGTTGATGCGCTCAAGCACGCCATGATGCAGGTCGGGTTCGGGCGCCGGCACCATCATCGGTGGGCGCTCCACTAGGGGCGGCAGTGTGGACAAGGGCGTCTGGACGGGCCGGATTGGAGACACAGCATGTTCCAGAGAGCGTATTCACAGCGTCAAGCGCCGTCAGTCAGGGTTGACGACGATGAATTGGCGGTAACCCCCCTTGCATACGCCGCAGCCGGCCATTGCAGTGACCCGGCCACAGGATCACACTCGATCCGTGATCAACATCGTCCCCAGCGCGGGGACGCAGGAGACCGTCATGAAACGCGCACTCGTGATTGCCCTGCTGGCAGGCGCCCTGGTGGTGAGCGGCGCCAACGCTGCAGCGCGCAACGTAACCGGTACGGACGCGCCGCGTGCGTTGCAGGCCAATGGCCCGGTCAGCGTGAAATGGGAGGATCCGGCCACGTTCACCGAGATCCGCCAGAGCACCAACCGCTTCGAGGCCGAACGCGGTGACTGGGTACAGCAGCTGGCCCGCTACCTGCAGACCACCGCTGCCAAGCCGCTGCAGCCTGGGCAGACCCTCGATGTCACCCTGGTGGACATCAAGCGTGCCGGTGACTACGAGCCGTGGCACGGCCCGCGTGCGCGCGACATCCGCGTGATGCGCGATATCTACCCGCCCCGCATCACCCTGCACTACACGTTGAAGGACGCCGACGGCCGTATTGTGAGCGAAGGCGACGCCCGCCTGAGCGACTCCGGCTACCTGCAGGGCAGTGGGTTGCTGACCAACAGCGATCCGCTGCGCTACGAGAAGCGCCTGATTGATGACTGGGTGAAGCGCCAGCTCGCCAGCCAAGCCACCGCTGCGCGCTAGGCCCCCCGGCAGGTGTCGACCTTGGTCGACACGCATTCATGGCGCCGACCAAGGTCGCCCGCCACCGAAGCCGCGCATGGCAACCGCTGCGCGCCAGGCCCCCCGGTAGGTGTCGACCCTGGTCGACACGCATTACAGGGCGCCGACCGAGGTCGCCCGCCACCGAAGCCGAGCGTGGGCTCGGCGCTACACGTATACCTTCGCCACGCGCTTGACCGCGCACGGCAGCTGGTACGCGCTCACGCCGCAGCGCGGCGCCAGTTCCGCCAACGTCGGCGCACTGCCCCACAGTTCCACCACGCTGCCCACCGCGGCCTGCGGATGCGCCGTCAGGTCCACCGTCAGCATGTCCATCGACACGCGCCCGATCAGTGCGCCGGGCTGGCCATCGATCAATACCGGCGTGCCATTCGGGGCGAACTGCGGATAACCGTCGGCATAGCCCAGTGCAACCACACCCACGCGGGTGCGCGCCTTGGCCACGAAGCGCGCGCCATAACCCACCGGCTCACCCGCTTCGATCCAGCGTTCGGCGATCACTTTCGACTGCATCGTCATCACCGGGCGCAGGCGCTCGGTCAGCGTGGTGTCGTCCGGCAGCGGGTTTGCGCCATACAGCATCAGGCCCGGGCGCACCCAGTCGCTGCGCACGTCCGGCCAGCCCAGCAGCGCCGGCGAATTGCACACGCTGGTCTCGCCGTGCAGGCCGTCGATGGCGCGCGCGAAGGTCGCCGCCTGCTCGTGGGTGCGTTCGCTGTCCAGCTCGTCGGCGCGCGCCAGGTGGGTCATCAGCACGATGCGCTCGACCTGCGGCAGCGCTGACAGGCGCGCGTGCGCCGCGCGGAAGCTGTCCACGTCCAGGCCGAGGCGATGCATGCCGCTGTCCAGCTTCAGCCACACCGTCAACGGGCGCGGGCTGTCGAAGGCGGCGACGGCCTCCAGCTGCCACGGCGAACCCACGGCGAACCAGAAATCATGCTCGGCCACCAACGCCATGTCGCTGGGTTCGAAGATGCCTTCCAGCAGCAGGATCGGCGCATGGATGCCGGCCTGGCGCAGTTCCAGCGCCTCTTCGATGGTGGCCACGCCGAAGCCATCGGCCTCGCCTTCCAGCGCCTGCGCACAGCGCACCGCGCCATGCCCATAGGCATCGGCCTTGATGATCGCCAAGGCCTTGCCACCGCCCAGTTCACGGGCGAGCCGGTAATTGCTGCGCAGGGCGCCCAGATCGATCAGCGCGCGGGCAGGACGCATGTGCGGTTCTCTTGTTGCGGCGCGTGACCGTACTGGCCGTAGCGGAAAATATCCAGGCCTTCGGTGCTGATCTGCGGCTGGCGCGCGCTCATCAGGTCAGCCAGGTAGCGGCCCGAGCCGCAGGCCATGGTCCAGCCCAGGGTGCCGTGGCCGGTGTTGAGGTACAGGTTGCGGAACGGCGTGGCGCCGATCACCGGCGTACCGTCCGGCGTGGCCGGGCGCAGGCCGGTCCAGAACTGCGCGCGCGACAGGTCGCCGCCCTTCGGGTAGAGGTCGCTGACCACCAGCTCCAGGGTCTCGCGGCGGCGCTGCGACAGCGACAGGTCGAAGCCGGCCACTTCGGCCATGCCACCGACGCGAATGCGGTCGTCGAAGCGGGTGACCGCCACCTTGTAGCTCTCGTCGAGGATGGTCGAGGTCGGCGCCATCGCCGGGTCGGTGATCGGCAGGGTCAGCGAATAGCCCTTCAGCGGGTACACCGGCAGGCGCATGCCCAGCGGTGCGACCAGCGCCGGCGAATAGCTGCCGAGCGCGACCACGAAGCGGTCGGCGGTTTCCAGCTTGCCGTCGATGCGCACGCCGGTGATGCGGTCGCCATCGAACTCCAGGCCGGTGATGTCCTGGTCGAAGCGGAACTCGACACCGGCATCCACGCACATCTGCGCCAGGCGACGGGTGAACAGCTGGCAGTCGCCGGTCTGGTCACGCGGCAGGCGCAGCGCGCCGACCAGGCCATCGACATGCGCCAGCGCCGGTTCGGCCTGGATGATGCCGGCGCGGTCCAGCACCTCGTACGGCACGCCGTACTGGGCCAGGATCTCGATGTCCTGCGCCGAGGCATCCAGCTGCTGCTGGGTGCGGAACAGCTGGGTGGTGCCCAGGTCGCGGCCTTCGAATTCGATGCCGATCTGCGCGCGCAGCTCGTTCAGGCAGTCGCGGCTGTACTCGGACATGCGCACCATGCGCGCCTTGTTGATCGCGTAACGCTCGTGGGTGCAGTTGCGCAGCATCTGCCACAGCCAGCGGTACTGGGCCAGGTCCATGCCCGGTTTGATCGCCAGCGGCGCGTGCTTCTCGAACAGCCAGCCGATGGCCTTCTTCGGCACGCCCGGGGCCGCCCACGGCGAGGTGTAGCCGAACGACAGCTGGCCGGCATTGGCGAAGCTGGTTTCGAGCGCCGGGCCGGGTTGGCGGTCGATGACCGTGACTTCAAACCCGGCCTGTCGCAGGTACCAGGCACTGGTGGTACCGATCACGCCGCTGCCGAGAACTAGGACTCGCATGGGACTTCTCCAACCCGATCATTCCCTGCACTGGAGCGCACAGGGACCATAATTGGGGAAGTATAGACAGCCATTCCCAGTTGATTTGCCTGTTTTGAAATCAACCGGCAGGATGTTCTCCTGCAATTCATTCCCCAAGGTTGACGACCATGGCCACCCGTACCCGCGAACTGGACAAGATCGACCGCAAGATCCTGCGCATCCTGCAGGCCGAGGGCCGTATTTCCTTCACCGAACTGGGCGAGCGGGTCGGCCTGTCGACCACGCCGTGCACGGAGCGCGTGCGCCGGTTGGAGCGCGAAGGGGTGATCACCGGCTACCACGCCCACCTCGACCCGGCCGCAGTGAAGGCCAGCCTGCTGGTGTTCGTGGAAATCAGCCTGGCCTACAAGTCCGGCGACATTTTCGAGGAGTTCCGGCGCGCGGCCCTGAAGCTGCCCAACGTGCTGGAGTGCCATCTGGTGTCGGGCGACTTCGATTACCTGCTGAAAGCGCGGATCAGCGAAATGGCCTCCTACCGCAAGCTGCTCGGCAGCACGTTGCTGACACTGCCGCACGTGCGCGAGTCGAAAAGCTACATCGTGATGGAAGAAGTGAAGGAAACGCTGAGCTTGCCGATTCCGGATTGACGCGGTTGCGATCGGGGTCAGAGCCCGCGTTGCGGGATCCGACCCCGGTCGGGATTCGGCAAGGGGTCGGATCCCGCGCAGCGGGCTCTGACCCCGGTCATGGCAACAGTCAACGCTGCTGTGGATGTTTCTGCGAGCGCTGTTCCTGCTGCTTGCCGCCCTTGTGCGGCTGCTGCGGGTCCATCTGCTGTTGCTGTTGCTGCTGCTGCGGGTTGCGGCCCTGCGGTTCCTTGCCGGGATGACGGTTCTGCTGGTTTTTCATGATCGCGATCCAGTGGACAAAGGACATGCGGCGGCGGAATGCCGGCGCAGGGCCACGGTGGTCCCGGAACGGTTAATCGCAGGCGAAAAAGCAGTGATCGCCAGGAAGCTGTTTTCGTGCGTTCAGCCCGCACGGCTCGCAGTAGCTGCCAACCTTGCCTGGCACCAGAGGTCAGCGCTTGATCTGCTGGCCATCGCCGGCCGGTACGCTGTCGTAATAGCGCCCGGTGCGCGAGTCGAACACGCGGTTCGGGCCGGCCGGGCGCACCCCGGGAACGATGCGGCCATTGCGGTCATAGACCTTGTCGGCCGGCTTCGGTACCGGCGCCGGCACGGCCTGGGCCGGACCGGTGGACTTGATCGGCTGTGCCGGCTGCGGCGAGGGCAGTACCTGCGGCTGCGGGCGCGCAGCCTGTGGCGGCGGCACCACCGGTTGCGGGGCCACGGTGGTGGCACTGCGGGTGGCGGTCGGGCTCGACGACGTCGGTACCTGGGCCTGCGCGACCAGGGGCAGCAGGGCCATCAACAGCAGGGAAAGGGTCGGCTTCATGTCACGCTCCGGCGTGGATCGCATTCACCTTGCGCCTGCACCTGTGTGCCGGCCATGAACGGCCATCTCACTTGCAAGCACGCGCCGACACCCCCACGTTTTCCGGCATCCCCAGGCCATCGACCCCACGGAGCGCCGCCATGACCGCCTTCGATCTGACGCCCCCCACTGCCACCCAGACCGAGGCGCTGGTTGCCGGTCTCAGCAGCGAGGAACGCCGCGTGCTGCTGCAGCACGGCACCGAAGCGCCGTTCTGCGGGGTATTCCTCGACAACAAGCGCGAGGGCGTCTACTGCTGCCGGCTGTGCGCACTGCCGTTGTTCCGCTCCAGCACCAAGTTCGATTCCGGCACCGGCTGGCCCAGCTTCTTCGCGCCGTTCGATCCGGCGCACGTGCGCGAGATCCGCGATACCAGCCACGGCATGGTGCGCACCGAGATCACCTGCGCGCGCTGCGGCAGCCACCTCGGCCACGTATTCCCGGATGGTCCGCCGCCCACCTACGAGCGTCACTGCCTGAATTCCGTCTCACTTTCATTCACTGGCAATGGTGAGCCGTGGCCCGACCCGTTGCAGCGTGGTGGCGCAGAAAACGGTGTGGCGGGCTGAAACACCCCGCTGACCGATTTCACAGAATTCCCTCTTCAGAAAACCGGGCGACGGGCCGACAAGGAGATATCCCCTCTCCTTGCGTCGCCCCATGCTCATCATCGTTGGATTCCTGGTCGTCATCATCAGCGTGATCGGGGGCTACCTCGGTGCCCACGGCCGCCTGGGTGCCCTCTGGCAGCCCTACGAGCTGGTCATCATCGGCGGCGCCGCGCTCGGCGCCTTCCTGGTCGGTACCCCGGCCAAGACCGTCAAGCAGACCCTGCAGGCCATGGTGGGCGTGTTCAAGGGCCCGCGCTACAAGCAGCAGGACTACATCGATGTGCTCAGCCTGCTCTATGAACTGCTCAACAAGGCGCGCCGCGAAGGCTTCATGGCACTGGAAGACCATGTCGAGCGCCCAGCCGAGAGCGCCCTGTTCGGCAACTACCCCAAGGTGCAGGCCGACCATCACCTGATCGACTTCATCACCGACTGCCTGCGCCTGATGATCGGCAGCAACATCGAGCCGCACGAGCTGGAACCGCTGCTGGAACTGGAGCTGGAAAAGCATCACGCCGAAGCCATGGCGCCGTCGCAGGTGCTGACCAAGGTCGCCGACGGATTGCCCGGTTTCGGCATCGTGGCGGCGGTGCTGGGCATCGTCATCACCATGGGCTCGATCGGCGGCGACATCGTCGAAGTAGGCGGCCATGTGGCCGGTGCGCTGGTCGGTACCTTCCTCGGCATCCTGCTGGGCTACGGCTTCGTCGGCCCGATGGCGGCGGCGATGGAAGCCCGCGCCGAACAGGACAGCCGCATCTACGAATCGGTCAAGACCGCCCTGCTGGCCTGCCTGCGCGGCTACAACCCGAAGATCGCGCTGGAATTTGCCCGCAAGACGCTGCCGTCGAACGTGCGCCCGGCCTTCTCCGATTTCGAGCAGCACCTGAAGACGGTCAAGTAAGCCATGGCCGAGAACAAGCCCACCGTCATCGTCCGCCGGATCAAGAAGGCCGGCCACGCCGCCCACCACGGCGGCTCGTGGAAGGTGGCCTACGCCGACTTCGTGACCGCGATGATGGCGTTCTTCCTGGTGCTGTGGCTGATGGCCACCACCAACAAGAACGACCGTGCGGCCATTTCCGAGTACTTCCGCAACCCCAGCCCGCTGAGTGGGCAGAACGCCACGCCGGCGCCCGGCATGGCCGGCCCGGGCGGCGCCAGCACCTCGATGATCAAGCTGGGCGGTGCCACCGACATCTCGCGCGGCAACAGCAACGATCCCTTCCAGAACCAGAAGGAAGCCGTGCCGCAGCCGGTGGACCAGCAGCAGCGCGACAAGCAGCAGCTGGAAGCGCTGATGAAGGAACTGCAGGAGGCGATCAGCAGGAGCCAGGCGCTGGAGCCGTTCAAGGACCAGCTGCTGCTGGACCTGACCCCGGAAGGCCTGCGCATCCAGATCGTGGACAAGCAGAACCGGCCCATGTTCGACCTTGGCAGCGCCACGCTGAAGCCGTACACGCAGCAGATCCTGCACGAACTGGCCGAGTACCTGAACCATGTGCCGAACCGGATCAGCCTGACCGGCCACACCGACATCACCGCCTATTCGGCCGCACGCGGCTACGGCAACTGGGAACTGAGCGCCGATCGTGCCAACGCCGCACGGCGCGCACTGGTGGACGGCGGCCTGGAGGACAGCAAGATCACCCGCGTGGTCGGCCTGTCCTCGTCGGTGCTGTTCGACAAGACCGACCCGCAGAACCCGATCAACCGCCGCATCAGCATCGTGGTGATGACCAAGGCCGCCGAGGAGGCCGCCCTGGCTGGTGCCGGCCCGCAGGTGGGGCTGTCGGCGCCCACCGCCGACCCGGACGTGCAGGCCGCGCCGGGGCCGGCAAAGTAAACGGCAGGTGCGGGCCCTGGTCCGCACATCCGGGAAAAGCGTGCGGACCAGGGCCCGCACGCACCAGGGGCATCACCCGGCGCACCCGCTACAATGGCGGTCTTTCCGTTTCCAGGTGATCCCACCCCATGTCCCAGAACTCCAAGGCCAAGCGCGACAAGCGCAAGAAGCAGCAGGCCAAGCGCCCGTTCCTGCGCCTGAACGCGCAGCAGCAGGTGCAGAACCATGCCGTGCTGACCAACGAAGACGGCCAGGTGGTCGCGGCCATCGGCCTGCAGGGCCGTGAGTGGCTGCTGGCCATCGGCGGCCAGACCATGGGCAACGCCGAGAACCCGGTACCGATGCTGGCCATGCTCAAGCACCTGGCCAACGTGCAGGAGAAGGAAGGCCGCAAGGTCAACCTGGAGTACTCCGAACTGCTGCAGAAGCTGCTGGACACCCTGGCGGCCGAATCCGAGCAGACCGCCGACGAGTACCTGGACAAGCTGGTTGCCGAGTTCGAAGGCGTCGACGCTGCTGAAGGCGAGGAAGGCGAAGCCGCCGACGGCAAGGTGGCCGAAGAAGCCGCTGCCGAGGCCGCTCCGGCCGCTGACAGCGACAGCAAGCCGCAGGCCTGAACCGGCCGCGGCGGTGACGGTCTACGTCGATGACGCGGTGCATCCCTGGCGCGGACAGCGCTGGGCGCACCTGATGGCCGACACCCTGGCCGAGCTGCACGCGATGGCGGCGCAGCTCGGCATTCCCCCGCGGGCCTTCCAGAACAAGGCCAGCGGTGCCCACTACGATGTCACTTCCGAGCTGCGCGCACAGGCGATCGCGCTCGGTGCGCAGGCGATCTCACGGCACACCGACCGTGAACTGGTCAAAACGGTGATTGCCAACGCCAGGGCGCAGTACCGGCCGTAGGCCACGTCGCGGGTTCGCCGGACACCAACCGGCACCGACCGGGTAGAGTCGACTGTCAGTCGACTGCTCTCCCATCCGGCCGCGAGAACCCCGCGCTGCGCGCGATAGTCGACCAACAGTCGACTCTACCCCGTCGGGTCGTCTCCAGCGGATCAACCCATCAGGCCGCACCCAGCAGATCGTCCCCGCCGGGTCGTGCCGGGGGGATCGGCCCATCGTTCAGAACGGGTCGCTGCCCAGCCGGATTTCCACGTTGAGCAGCGAGCACAGCGCCAGCATTGCGTCGTCGTCGCGGGTCAGCGCCATCACGCCGGTGAAGCCGTCGCTGCCGGCATCCACGCTCCACAGCGTGTAGTTGTGCTCGCGCAGGCGGTCGAAGGCGGTGGACATCAGCTGCACGCCGTCCAGGCCTTCGGCGAAGTCCTCGTCATCCAGGTCGCCGCCCCAGTCCAGCTGCAGGTTGAAGCGCGCCGACAGCTCGTTCACTGCCGACTGCAGCGATTCCAGATCATCACGCTCGACCTCGAAACCGGACTGCCAGGCGATGGCCGTGAACAGGGCCGGCAGCCAGTCGCTGTCCGCTTCCAGCGGCTGCCCGTCCTCGGCCAGGTGTTCGCGCCAGCGGTTGAACTGCTGCAGGGCCAGTTCCTCGTCGCCCGGGTTGATCAGCACCAGCAGGTTCCAGACCCGTGCCTCGAAGCCATCTTCGTCGAAGTCGTGGATGTCTTCCTCGAAGTCGAAATAGTCGCTGTTGTCGGGCATGGCGGAACTTCCTCTGGGGCAGGCCGGCATTCTACGGTTTATCCTGTGCCGCTGAAGCCGGCCTTGGTGGCCGTCACTGTGAATGAAGCGATGAGCGATACCCCTCCCGACCACCTGGCGATCAACCCGGCCAGCCCCTTCCATGATGCGCAGGCGCTGGAGCGCGGCGTCGGCGTGCGTTTCAACGACGTCGAGCGTGACAACGTCGAGGAATACTCGGTCAGCGAAGGCTGGATCCGCGTGCAGGCCGGCAAGGCCCGCGACCGCCGCGGCAACCCGATGACCATCAAGGTCAAGGGCAAGGTCGAGGTGTATTTCCTGGACCAGAAGCCGGAATAAGCACGGCTCCCGGATCCTGGGGTCAGATCCCTTTCCTGCGGAAAGGGATCTGACCCCGATCAACGCGGACCAAGGTCCGCACCCACCCGGGGTACACGGTCATTCGCGCTTGCGCGATTCCAGCAGGTCCAGGTTGCGGATCAGGCGCCGCGAGATCTCATCGGAGATCACCCCGCGCCGGGTCAACCGGAACAGCTCCTCGCGCTCGGCATTGAGGCCGGCGCTGCGCAGCTGGCGGTAGCCCATTTCCATGCGCCGTACCTTCTCCGGGTCCACGTCGGGCCCATCACTGTCGCGCTCCAGGTGGCGCTGGTAGAGCAGGCTCACCCGCGAGGCGGCGTCGTTGTACAGCTGCACGTTCTCGGTGTTCTGGTTCATCACCAGCTGCTGGCGCATGCGCTCGACCCCGGCCAGCGCGGCCTTCGACGACAGCCGGCGTGCCAGGTCCTCTTCCTTGCGCTCGCCCGAGTCAGCCGGCAGCTGCAGGCCCTTCAGCAGCTGTGGCAGCGCGATGCTGGCGCCCAGCAGCGAGAACAGGATCACCGATGCGGCCAGGAAGATCACCAGGTCACGCGCCGGGAATGCACTGCCGTCGGGCAGGAACAGCGGCAGGGTCAACACACCGGCCAGGGTGATCGCACCGCGCACGCCGGCCACCGAGGTCGCCACCACGATGCGCCAGTTCGGTGCCTCGCCCCGCTCCAGGCCGCGACGGCGCGCGCGCAGCAGGTTCCAGCGCAGCGACAACCACACCCACAACAGGCGCAGCACGACCAGTGCCAGATTGATCACCACCACATACACCAGCAGCCACCACGCACTCTGGTGGCCGGTCTCGTTCATGGTGGTGGTGGCGCGTTCGACGATGCCCGGCAGCTGCTCGCCCAGCAGCACAAACATGATGCCGTTGAAGCTGAACTGCAGCATGTTCCAGACCCCGGCGCGCTGCACGCGCATGCTGCCGGAGACGCGACCGGTCAGCTCGACATAGCTCATCGCGATACCGGCGGCGACCGCGGCGAGGATGCCCGAGGCATGGATCTCTTCGGCCAGCAGGTAGGCCGCGAACGGAATGAGCAGGTTGACCAGCATCGCCGCGCCGGGCTCCTCGCCAAAGCGGCGCCACAGCCAGCGCTGGAAGGTGGACACACCCAGCGTCACCGCCACGCCCACCGCCAATCCCGCCACCGCCACCCACACGAAGGTCAGCGAGGCCGTGGCCAGCGAGAAGGTGCCGGTCATCACCGCCGCCACCGCGAAGCGGAAGCAGACCAGGCCCGAGGCATCGTTCAGCAGCGACTCGCCTTCCAGGATGTGCATCAGGCGCTTGGGAATCGGCGCCTTCGAAGCAATCGCGCCCACCGCCACCGGGTCGGTCGGCGAGACGATGGCCGCCAGCGCGAAGCACACCGCCAGCGGCATCACCGGAATCAACCAGTGGATCAGGAAGCCGGCGCCGATGACGGTGAACACCACCAGGCCGAACGCCAGTTCGAGGATCGCGCCCTTGTCGCGGAACAGGCCCTGCTTGGGGATGCGCCAGCCATCGAGGAACAGCAGTGGCGGCAGGAACAGCAGGAAGAACACTTCCGGCTCCAGCGCGTGGCCGCGGTTGAACACCCCGGCGATGACCGCACCCAGGCCGATCTGCACCAGCGGCAGCGGCAACGAGAACGGCAGGACGCGAACCAGGTAGCCGCTGGCGACAACGGCCACCAGCATCGCCAGGACGACTTCAATGGTATGCATGCTTCTTCCAGGAAGCGGCGCGTGGGGAGGCTTGGAGGCCAGCGCCGGAAACCCGGAAAAAACTACCACATGCGGCCATGGCCGCGACGGCCGGGGCCGCCGCGCGTCAGCCCCGGCTCATGCCCCGTCGAAGCGGTACAGATCCATGGCGAGGAAGCCGGCATCGATGCCGGCATCGATGCGACGCGCACCGAAACCGCCCTCGCCGGCCGCGCCCATTGCAAAGAACAGCGGCAGCAGGTGCTCGTCGGTCGGGTGCGCGCGTTCGGCGAACGGCGCCTGCCGGCGGTAATCCAGCAGGGCCTGGCGGTCATCGGCGGCCAGGCGCTGCTCCACCCATTCGATGAAGGGCCGCACGTACGGCGCTTCCTTGCCGTCCTGGTAGTCGCCCCAGTCGTGCAGGTTGTGGGTGATGCTGCCGGAGCCGACCAGCAGCACGCCCTGTTCGCGCAGCGGCGCCAGCGCACGGCCCAGCGCGAACTGATGCTCGGGGCCGAGCAGCGGCTGGATCGACACCGGCACCACCGGGATGTCCGCCTGAGGGCGCAACAGCCGCAGCGGTACCCACGCGCCGTGGTCGAGGCCACGCTGCGGGTCGATGGCCACTGGCAGGCCTGCGGCGGCGATGCGGCCGGCCACTTCTTCGGCCAGTGCCGGATCACCCGGTGCCGGGTACTGCAGTTCGAACAGCGCGCGCGGGAAGCCACCGAAGTCGTGGATGGTCGGCGGCTGTGGATGCGCGCCAACCAGCGGCTGCCGGCCCAGCCAGTGCGCCGAAGCCATCACGATGGCGCGCGGCGTCGGCAGATCGCGCGCCAGCTCGGCCAGGCGCACGCCAACCTGGCCCGGCTGCAGGGCAGTCATCGGCGAACCATGGGAGATGTACAGCGAAGGCAGGCGGGACATGGAATTCTCCAGTTGCAGGATCAGGCGGCGATCAGCGCGAACGCAGGGTCCACTTGCCATCGCCGAGCAGGAACAGCACCACCAGCGCCAGCGCCCAGAACGCCGGGTATTCCCAGCCGCCGCCAGCATTGGCGAAACCGAAGCCGTTGGCGCCGTGCACGGTGACGATGGTGCCCAGCAGCAGCGGCACGCCGACCAGGCCCACCCAGCGTGCGTAGATGCCCAGCAGCAGCGCGACGGTGATCACCAGTTCGACGCCGATGGTGAGGTAGCCGAGCACACCGGGCAGGCCCAGAGACTCGAAGAACGCCGCCGTACCGGCCGGGGTGAAAACCAGCAGCTTGGTCAGTGCGTGGACCAGGAACAGCACGCCCAGAGCCAGGCGCAGCAGGGTGGCGCCATACGGCGCCAGCGGCGAAACAGGAGCGGTCGTGGTGTGCATGGCAAAGCACCTTGAAGGGAGTGGGCACAGGTTATTGCGCCTTCACTGGCCGATAAATACGATCGTTTGACCGTATTTATTTCACAAGGCGCAACAATGGACACCCTCGAGGCGATGCGCGTGTTCGTGGCGGTGGTCGAGCGCAACGGCTTCAGTGCCGCCGCCCAGGCCCTGGACATGTCCACCGCCGGCGTCACGCGCCAGGTCGCGGCGCTGGAAAAGCGCCTGTCCACCCGCCTGCTCCACCGCACCACGCGCCGGGTCAGCCCGACCAGTGCCGGCGCCGCCTACTACGCCCAGTGCGTGCGCCTGCTGGCCGAATTCGACGCGCTGGAAGCCAGTATCGGCGCGCAGGCGCTGGAGCCTTCGGGCACGCTGCGCATCAACGCACCGGTGAGCTGGGGCATTGCCCGCCTCGGCCCGCTGCTGGCCAGTTATCGCCAGCGCTTCCCGCAGGTGGAGCTGGACCTGGCGCTGTCCGACCGGCTGGTGGACATGGTCGAGGAAGGCTACGACGTGGCCATCCGCATCACCCGCGAGCCCGGTCCCACGCTGATCGCGCGCCGCCTGGGCGAATCGCGGGTGAGCCTGTGCGCCGCGCCGGCCTACCTGGCCGCACACGGCACCCCGCAGACCCCGCAGGAGCTGCAGGCACACGCATGCCTGAGCTACAGCTACTGGGCCGCCGGTGATCACTGGCCGCTGCAGGGGCCCGGCGGTGAAGTGAAGGTGGCGGTAAGCAGCCTGCTGCACGCCAACAACGGCGACGTGCTGCGCGAAGCGGCGATCGCCGGCATGGGCGTGATCCTGCAACCGGACTTCCTGCTGGAAGACGCACTGGCCGATGGCCGTCTGGTGCGCGTCCTGCCCGAGTGGGAGGCCGCGCCGATCGGCATCTTCGCGGTCTACACCAGCCGCAGCCACCTGGCACCGAAGGTGCGCAGCTTCATCGACCACCTGGTGGAGGCCGGGGTGTAGCCGAGCCTGGCGTTTGCGGTAGTGCCGGCCGCTGGCCGGCAATCAGACACCTCCCGGTCCTGGGCGAATGCCGGCCAGCGGCCGGCACTACCACTTAGGCGGCGACCTCATCCAGCGCGTCGATGATCCGTTCCAGCGGTGCCGGCCGTCCCAGCAGGTAACCCTGCACCTGGTCACAGCCGTGCGCAGCCAGCCAGTCCAGCTGTCCCGGCGTCTCCACGCCTTCGGCGATGATGGTCAGGCCCATGCTGTGGCCCAGCGACAGCAGTGCGCGGCAGATCGAGGCGTTGCGTGGATTGGTTTCCACGTCCGCCACGAAGCTGCGGTCGATCTTCAGGATGTCCAGCGGCAGGTGCTGCAGGTAGGACATGCTGGAATAGCCGGTGCCGAAGTCATCCAGCGACACGCTGATGCCCTGCTCGTGCAGGCGCTGCATGGTCTGCATCGCCTGCCCCGGCTTGCGCATCAGGCTGCTCTCGGTCAGTTCCACATGCAGCGCACCCCGCGCCAACCCGAACTCCTGCTGGGCGCGGGTGAACTCGGCCACCAGGTCGCTGTTGAAGAACTGCACGGCCGAGACGTTGACCGCAATCGGCAGCTCGCCCCACCCGGCCTCGACCAACCGCCGCTGCGCCTTCGCTGCCGCTCGGATCACCCAGCGGCCAAGTGCCAGGATCAGCCCGGTGTCCTCGCACAGCTGGATGAACTCATTGGGCGGAATGAAGCTGCCATCAGCCTGCGGCCAGCGCAGCAATGCCTCCAATGCCGCCGGGCTGCCATCGCTGGCATGCCGGATCGGCTGGAAGTACAGCTGGAACTCGTTGTCGATGGCCGCATGGATGCGCCCGGCCAGGCGCAACCGGTCGGCCAGCCGCGTGGTCACCGCTGCGTCGAACCAGACCACCACGTTGCCCTCAGCACGCGCCGCGTGCGCCGCCTGCGCGGCCATGCCGATCACCTGTTCGGCGCTGTGGCCGTCACCGGCCACATGCACCGCCACGCCGATGCGCGGCTCGAACTGGTGCAGTGAATCCTTGCCGCGCATCGGCGCCGACACGATCTGCAGCAGGTCGTCCAGCACGCGCTGGGTATCGTGCTCCGAACCGATGGCGAACACGAAGTCCTCCGCCGGCTGGAACGCCAGCGTGCCGCAGCGTGCGCCCAACCCGCCCAAGCGGGTCGCCATCGACTGCAGCACGGCATCACCGATTTCACGGCCCAGCGTATCGGCCACCAGCTGCAGTCCGCGCAGTTGCACGAAGGCGATGGTATAGCCCTCGCCCTGCTCATCCAGCTGGTCGGTCAATGCACGCACGTTGAGCAGGCCGGTGGCCGGGTTGTGCCGTGCCTGGTAGGCCAGGTCGCGCTCGTAGGCCAGCCGTTCGCTCACATCCTCGGCCAGCACCAGGCACGCGGGCTGTCCGTCGAAATCGAGTTTGGACAGGTGTGCGCGCACCTCGAACACACTGCCGTCCTTGCGCCGGTGCAGGCGCACGGTTGCGTCGGGGGGATCGCCCACCTGCGCGCGCTGGATGGCACCACGCACCTCGTCCCAGCCTTCGCGCGGGCGGATGTCGAGGATGCTCATCGCCAGGAACTCCTCGCGGCTGTAGCCGTACTGGCGCACCGCCGCGTCATTGACCTCGATGAAGCGCAGCGTGTCCGGGTCGAACACCCAGAATGGCGCCGGGTTGCGGTCGAACAGCAGGCGGAAGCGGCGTTCCACTTCGCTCATCTGCTCGCGCGCCTGGTAGCGTTCGCTCAGGTCGGTCAACGCGCCGATCATGCGTCGTTCGCTGTCGGCCACCTCCACCCGCTGTCCGCGCGCGCCCACCCAGCGCACTTCACCACCGGGCAGCACCAGGCGGAACACCTGGTCGAGCACTGCGCCGCCGGCAAAGGCCTGGTCGAAAGCCTGCTGCAGGCGCGCGGCATCATCGCGATGCACGCGAGCGAAGAAGTCGGCTACCGGCAGCGCATCGGTCTGCACGCCGAAGATCTCGCGCGCCAGGGGGGACCAGCGCAGCAGCGCGGCGTCCTCATCCACGTACCACGTGCAGACACGCCCGACCTGATGGGCCAGACGCAGCTCGGCATGGCCCGCCTTCAGTTCCTCGGCCATCGCCTGCTGGCTGCGGGTACTGCGGCGCACCGCATACAGCAGCACCAGCAGCACCACGATGTAGGCCAGCACGATCGCCACCGATGCCTGCAGGTACGGCCACCAGGGTGCCAGCACGTCTTCATCGGCCAGGCCGATCTGCACCGCCAGCGGGCTGCGGTCGAGCGTACTGATGGTCGTGATGCGCGGCACACCATCGACCACGCCGGGCAGGCTGCCGAGCTCGACCACCGCCTGCTTGCCGAGCAGGTCACGCCGCGGCAGGTCGTAGCGGCGACCGACCGTGCCATGCGGATCGGGCACGCGCGCCAGCATGTAACCCTCGGCGTCGGTGATCGAGACCAGCCCGTTGGGACCAACATCCAGGCCGCCGGCGATGCGCTGCAGTTCACCACAGCGCAGCCGCGCCAACAGCCAGCGTTCACCGGCCATCGGCAGTGCCAGCGGCACCACCCAGTCGCCATCGCTGGCCCGCTGCGGCGGGCCGATGTACAGGGCACTGCCCTGCCCCCGGCGCAGCGGGTCGGTCCACAGCGGCAGCTGCAGGTCGCCGCGCCCGGCGGTCAGCGCGCGCCCGTGGCGGTCCAGCACCACGATGCTGTGCAGTTCAGCGTGGCGGCGCAGCACGCCACCGATGGCCGCCTCCAGCAGTGCCGGAGCCTGTGACGGCACGCTGCGGAACAACTCACCGGCATCGCCGGCGATGCCGGTCATCGCCCGCTCCAGATTGCGCAGTTCCAGCGCCAGCAGGCGCTCGCTCCCCACCGCCAGCGCCCGGCTCTGCCGCTGCGCCGCCTCCAGGCGGCGGTGATGGTCGTTGGCCAGCATGGTGGCCAATCCGGCCACCAGCAACAGGCCCAGCAGCACGCCGCCCCAGGTGATGGCGCGCAACGGACGGGCCAACGCCCGCTTCAACGCGGGCATCGGTCGATCTTCCTTGTGCAGTCGGCTGGCTTCATGCGCGAACGAATCCTCCACATCCCCGACCTCAACGGCCGGCGGACGCCATTCTTGACGCCTGACCCCGTCCTGCATGGCCACCTCCCCGTGTCCGCGCAGGGCTCCAGGGCCCAGCATGCACCACCCCGGTGACGGCGTGAAGATCGCTTCGGCGCGTTCAGCCAGATCCTGCACAGGACCGGCCAGCCACAGGGACGGCCAGCCGGGCTGCGGCGGATTAGACTTGGGGTTTTCCGCTGCAAGAGAAGTCCATGTCCAAGCTGCGCCGTCCCACCCTGGCACTGGCCATCGTTGCCAGCCTGTCCCTGGCTGCCTGCGACCGTCCGGCCGATCCGGCCGCTGGCACCGCCAAGCCCGCCGAGGCTGCACCCGCTGCCGCCAAGCCGATGCTGGGCAGCTTCGGCTTCGATGCCAGCGGCATGGACCGCAGCATCGCGGCCGGCGATGACTTCTTCGGCTTCGCCAACGGCACCTGGGTGAAGAACACCGAGATTCCGGCCGACCGTTCGCGCTTCGGCAGCTTCAACGTCATCGCTGAAAAGACCCTGGCCGACACCCGCGCCATCCTCGAGGGTGCGGCCGGCAATGCGCAGGCCAGCGGTGACGACAAGCTGATCGGCGACTACTACGCCGCCTACATGGACGAAGCCGGCATCGAGCAGCACGGCATCGCCCCGGTGCAGCCGCAGCTGAAGGCCATCGAGACCATCGCCGACAAGGCCGGCCTGGCACGTGCCCTCGGCGGCGACATGCGCGCCGACGTCGACCTGCTCAATGCCACCAACTTCTACACCGACCGCCTGTTCGGCCTGTGGGTCTCGGTCGACATGCTGCAGCCGGACCGCACCGCGCCGTACCTCGTGCAGGGCGGCCTGGGCATGCCCGACCGCGACTTCTACCTGGGCGGCGGCCGCATGGCCGAACTGCGCAAGCAGTACCAGGGCTACATCGCGCAGATGCTGCAGCTGGCCGGCGTGGCCGACCCGGCCGGCAAGGCACAGCGCATCCTTGCGCTGGAGACGAAGATCGCGCAGGCGCATGCCACCCAGGAAGAAACCAACGACGTGACCAAGGGTGCCAATCCGTGGACCCAGGCCGATTTCAACGCCAAGGCACCGGGCATGGACTGGAACGCCTTCCTTGATGCGGCCGCGCTGGGCGAGCAGCAGGACTTCATCGTGTGGCAGCCCAAGGCCGTGGCCGGCCTGTCCAGGCTGGTCGCCACCGAGCCGCTGGAGGTGTGGAAGGACTACCTGGCCTTCCACGCGCTGGACCGAGCCGCCGCCTACCTGCCGAAGAAGTTCGCCGACGCCCGCTTCGCCTTCCATGGCACCGCGCTGAGCGGCACGCCGCAGCAGAGCGACCGCTGGAAGCGCGCCGTGGATGATGCCAACCACGCTGTCGGCGAGGCCATCGGCAAGCGCTATGTCGAGAAGCACTTCGACGCCAGGACCAAGGAGCGTGCGGACGAAATGGCGAAGAACATCATCGCCGCCTTCGCCAAGCGCATTGACGCACTGTCGTGGATGTCGCCGCAGACCAAGGCGCATGCCAAGGCCAAGGTCGCCGGCCTGACCGTGGGGATGGGCTACCCGGAGAAGTGGCGTGATTACACCGGCCTGGAGATCCGCCGCGATGACGCGCTCGGCAACGCACAGCGCGCCGAGCTGTTCGAATACCAGCGCAACATCGCCAAGCTGGGCAAGCCGGTCGACCACAGTGAGTGGGCGATGCTGCCGCAGACCATCAATGCGATGAACGTGCCGCTGGAAAACCGCCTGGTGTTCCCGGCCGCGATCCTGCAGCCGCCGTTCTTCGACGGTGCCGCCGACGACGCGGTGAACTATGGTGCGATCGGCGCGGTGATCGGCCATGAGATCAGCCACGGCTTCGATAACGCCGGCGCGCTGTTCGACGAGACCGGCAAGCTGCACAACTGGTGGACCGCCGAGGACCTGAAGCAGTTCAACGCCGCCGGTGATGCGCTGGCCGCGCAGTTCAGCAGCTACGAACCGTTCCCGGGCGTGCATGTGAACGGCAAGCTGACCCTGGGCGAGAACATCGCCGACGTGGCCGGCCTGGGCACTGCCTACGATGCCTACCAGCTGTCGCTGCAGGGCAAGCCGGGCCAGACCCTGGAAGGCTTCACGCCGGACCAGCGCTTCTTCCTGGGCTTCGCCCAGGCGTGGCGCAGCAAGAGCCGCGAGCAGGCGCTGCGCAACTCGCTGCTGACCGATGTGCATGCGCCAGGCCAGTTCCGCGCACTCACCGTGCGCAACATCGACGCCTGGTATCCGGCGTTCGAAGTAAAGGAAGGCCAGAAGCTGTACCTGGCCCCGGACAAGCGGGTCAAGGTGTGGTGATGTAACCGGAACGGGCGCCGCGAGGCGCCCGTTTCATTTCCCGGTAGCTGCCAACCTCGGTTGGCGAATGCCCCGCTCGGGTGGATGCCGACGTTGGTCGGCATATCTACAGGTCTACAGGACTACAAGCCATCCACGCATGGCGTGGATCTACCGGCGCGTTGTGGCAATCACCAGCGTGGCGACCATGGCAAGCCCGGCCGCGGCCCACAGATTCGCATGCAGGCCCACGCCATCCAGCAGCCGTCCACCGCCCCACGCGCCCATTGCGATGCCGATATTGAACACACCGACATACAGCGCGGTGGCGATCTCCACCGCGTGCGGGACTGCCTTCATCATCCAGCTCATCAGGCCGACCGACACGCCGCCATAGGCCAGGCCCCACAGCAACAGCACCACAATGCCGCCGGAGGGTGTGCCGCCCAGCCACAGGAACAACAACGGCGTCAGCAGCAGGCCGCAAGAGATCGCCAGCAGCATGCCGCGCGGGTGACGAGCGGCCAGTGGTCCGGCGATGAAGTTGCCCGCGATGCCCGCCATGCCATAGGCGAACAGCAGCGCGCCGATCCAAGCGGCATCCACGCCCGATCGCAGGGTCAGCAACGGGCGTACATAGGTGAACGCAATGAAGTGACCTGCTACCAGCAGCAGCGTCAGGCATAGGCCGCGCTGCAGGCCACGGTGGCCGAGCAGCTGCACGAACTGCGCCGGGCGCACCGACGCCACCACCGGCAACGCGGGAACCACCCACAGTTGCAGCAGCATCACCGCCGCACTGAACAGCGCCATCGCTGCGAACGCGAAGCGCCAGCCCAGGGCGTCGCCGATCAGTGCACCCAGCGGCACCCCCAGAACCGATGCTGCGGCCACGCCCCCGAAGATGATCGAGGTGGCCAGGCCGATGCGATGCGCCGGCACCAGGCGTGCTGCCAGCCCACCAGCGATGGCCCAGATCCCGCCCATGCAGAACCCCACCAGTACGCGCGCGGCCAGCAGCCAGCCGATGCCGGGTGCCAGCGCCGAAGCAACGTTAGCGACCAGCAGCAGCCCCAGCAGCACGCACAGGATGCGGCGACGATCGATGCCACCGGCTGCGATCACCACCAGCGGTGCGAACACTGCCGCCAGTAGGGCCGGCAGCGAGATCATCAGGCCGGCGGTGCCGGTGGACGCGCCGAGATCTTCGGCGACAGGGGTCAGCAGGCCCACCGGCAGCATTTCGGTGGTGACCACCGAGAAGGTGGCGAGGCCAACCGCAGAAACCGCCCACCACGGATGGCGATGCACAGGCGTGGCATGCGCAGGCGATGAAGCGCTCACGGGATGATGCCTTCAGGGGTGGATGCGGCAACCGGGCGCAAGGCACGTCGCGCGAGAACGGCCAACAGCAGCACGCCCCCGCCTGCCACCAGTGCAACGACAAAGCCGCTACGCACGCCCCCCGCATCGACGCTCTGCCCGGACAGCGCCGCGCCCAGCGCCACGCCGATGTTCAATCCGGCCAGCAGCCAGGTCATGCCCTCGGTCAGGCGCGATTCGGGTACGCGTTGTTCGACCAGCGACATCGCCACGATCATCGTCGGCGCGAAGAACACCCCGGCCAGCAACACCGCCACGGCCAGCCCGGGCAGGCTGCCGACCCATGGCAGCGGCAGGGTGGTCATCGAGGTAGCTGCTGCACCGAGCAGCAACAGGCGCCGCAACGGCGCCTGCAGCTTCAGTGCCCCGAACAGCAGGCCCGCCGCGCAGCTGCCCAGCGCATAGGCCGACAGCACCACGCTGGCGGCAAGCGGCTGCCCCCGCTGTTCGGCGAAGGCCACGCTGGTGATGTCGACCGTACCGACAATCACGCCCATCGCCAGCATCAGCAACGCCAGCAGGCGGATCTCCGTGTGCCGCAGCAGCGAGCCCGAGGGAGTTGCACCTTCGTGCTGCTGCAGCGGCGGCTCGGTGCCCCGCTGCAGCACCAATGCGGCGACGCCGACCACCAGCAACAGGGCGGCCGCCAGTACGCCGGCCTGTGGCCATACCGCCACCGACAGCCCCACTGACAACGGTGGACCGACGATGAAGGTCACCTCATCGAACACGGTCTCCAGCGAATACGCGGTCTGCAGCTGCGGGCGACCGCGATGGATCGCAGTCCAGCGTGCGCGCACCATTGCGGACACGCTGGGCATGCATCCAGCCAGCATGGCGGCGACGAAAAGCGCCCAGTCTGGCGCAGCCAGCAGCGTGCACGCGAGCAGCAGCAACAACCCTGCCGCACTGGCCGCAGTAGCCCATGGCAGCACCCTGCCCTGCCCGCGCCGGTCGACCCAGCGCGATAACTGTGGCGACAGCAGCGCGTAGGTCAGCACGAAGGTGGCCGACACCGCACCGGCCAAGGCATAGCTGCCGCGCAGCTGCGACAGCAGTGTGATGATGCCGATGCCGGTCATCGGCAGCGGCACGCGGGCCAGCAGGCCGGCCAGGGCGAGGCCGGCGGTGCCAGGGGCGGCGAACAGGTCGCGGTAGGGGGTGGCCATCGGGATCTCCAGGGCAGCGGCTTGCCTGGCGCTACCGGCGCCACGACAATACATACAGAGCGTATGAATAAGAGCCTACATTCATACGCGTCGTATGTAAATAATCATGCACTGCGTATGTAAGGAGTTCCGGATGGTCCGTCGCACCCGCGCCGAGATGGAAGAAACCCGTGCCAGCCTGCTGGCCACCGCCCGCCGCGTATTCAGCGAGCATGGCTATGCGGCCACCTCGATGGATGACCTGACCGCCCAGGCCGGCCTGACCCGGGGTGCGCTCTACCACCACTTCGGCGACAAGAAGGGCCTGCTGGCCGCGGTGGTCGCCCAGCTCGATGCCGAGACCGACCTGCGCCTGCAGGCGATCAGCGATGGCGCGGATGATGCCTGGGACGGTTTCGTACAGCGCTGCCGTGCCTATCTGGAGATGGCGCTGGAGCCGGAGATCCAGCGCATCGTGCTGCGTGACGCGCGCGCGGTGCTGGGTGGCGCCTCACCGGAATCGCAGCGCCACTGCGTCCACTCGATGCAGCGCCTGATCGAACAGTTGATCGCGCAGGGCGTAGCGATGCCGGTGGATGCGCAGGCGCTGGCATCGCTGATCTACGGCAGCCTGGCCGAGGCCGCGTTCTGGATCGCCGAGGGCGAGGATGGCGACGCGCGCCTGCGGCAGGCGACGACGGCGCTGGAAATGCTGTTGCGTGGATTGAAGTCGGCCGGGTGAGGCCCATCCACGCATGGCGTGGATCTACTGCGGCATCCGCTCTGGTAGAGGCCGACCTTGGTTGGCCCTTCTGCGGCATCGCGCGCAACGCGTGCCAACCAGAACCATGGCATCAGTAGATCCACGCCATGCGTGGATGAAGCTTTATCGCGCAACGCGTGCCGACCAAGATTGGCACCTACCGGGGAACGGTGGGCCACTCGCGCAGCACCGACACCGGCACGCCCATGCGCGCACAGGCGCGGCTGGCGAGGCCATCGGGCAGCGCACGGCGGAACAGCGGCGCCATGCCCTGCATCAACTTCGCTGAAGCGGCCGCCTGCGCACGCTGGCGGCCGCTGCGTTCAAGCATGCCTTCGGCCCAGTCCGGCAGCAGTGCCGCACCGGCGCCAAGGAACACCTCGCGCGACAGCCCCGGCACCGGTACCGGCAGGCGCACGCCGGACAACACCTCCAGCACTTCACGCGAGCGCTCGTCCACACGCAGCTCCGGTTGCCGCGCGCAGAAGTACGCTGCAACCTCGGCTTCACTGCGCGGCACATCCACCGCACCCAGTGCTTCGGCCACGCGGCGGTACTCGTCGTAGTAGCGGTCGGCGATGTGCGCCGGCACCTCGCGCCCGTAGCGACGGAAGCCCTGCAGGAAACCAAACGCCTCAGTCACGTGCACCCATGTCAGCAGTTGTGGATCGTCCGCCGCGTAGGGCTCGCCCTGCGCGGTCTGGCCGCGGATCCGTGCATGGATGCGGCGCACCTTGGCCACCAGCGCCTCTACCTCCCCGCTGGGTGCATAGCTGGTACCGGCGACAAACGCAGTGGTGCGACGCAGGCGACCCACCAGGTCCTGACGGAAATTGGAGTGGTCGTAGACCCCGGCCAGCGCGCGCGGATGCAGGGTCTGCAGCATCAGCGCACACAAGCCCCCGGCCAGCATCGAGGGGAACTCCGCGTGCAGGCGCCAGGTCACGCTGCCAGGTCCAAACCAGCCCGGGTCACCCAGCGGCTGGTCGTAATCGATGCCGCTCTGGCCACGCGGGAAGGCCTCCAGTACCCAGCGCCGGATCGGCGCGGTGACGGGGCGGGAGAGTCGCTGCAGCAGAGCCGGCATCACAGGTCCAGGAAAAGCGAAAGGGTGGCCGCGAGTTGCGCGGTCGGCCCCGATTCTGGGCGATCACGACGCCGGCGGCGAGTCTTCGCACGCAGCCACGGTTTCATGTGCGGCCGCAGCACATTTCACCCTGCGACATCCTGTCGCAGGCTCCGGCCTCGATGCTGCGATGCAGCAACATTCACCGATTCAGAGAAGGCCCTTACGCGGCTTGGCATGGCGCCCATTGCACGGCTCGCTGGAAGTGCTAGAACTGGACCCGCCACACCGTCCAATGCTGATCGACGCACGTTCCACAAGGAGCCAGCCATGATTGCTTTGTTCAAGGGTTTGGGAATTCTGCTTCGCGACAACGAGCTCTACAGCAGCCCGTTCGATAAACAGGTTGCGCATTGGCGCAATCTCAGCGAGCAGCAGATCCGCGATGAAGTAGCCGTGCTGGCCCAGGCCAAGTGCCAATGGCTGATCGCCTCGATCGTCGGCTGGCAGGCAGCCTCGCTGCTGATTCTTGGCCTGATCGCCAACTACCTGTGGCGTGACGACTTCCATATCACGTTCACCCGCGTGGTAGTCGTGTTCGGCTCGTGGGTCTCGATCCTGTTCGTGATCTGGTTCATGGCCAACATGTTCGATCAGCAGGCCGGTTTCGAGCGCTGGATGAAGGCGTTCAACAGTCGCGCACGCATCAGCTCCAAGGCCGACAGCGTCGAGCACGTGGCCGAGGCCCTGGAACTGGCCGAGCATTACCCGGAAGTGCTCGATTACAAGCAGGCGGTCACCGCCAAGCGCGAGCTGCGCCACGAGGACATCCGCATCATGACCGAGATCGGGCGCATGAAGCAGCACTCCGAACTGGTCGGCCGCCTCAACCACGTGGGCGAGAACGAGCACCACCACGACCTGACACTGCAGCCTGCCTACTGACCCTTCAGGGAAGCGGGGGGACCCACAATGCCACCGTGATCACTCACGGTGGCATTGTTCTTTCCGATCCTCGCTGACGCACTGGGCGAAGCCCTTCGGCAGGTCCCTGAACTCCTGGGTGGTGCCGGCCGCCAACGCGAACGACCGTATCGGCGCTCTCGCACACGCGGCGTCAGGACGACAGGCCGGGTCCAGCAACAGGTAATGGCACTGACCGCTGCGGCTGGCCATGCACTCAAAACGCGCCACGCCGTCCACTACCGTGCGCTTGCTGTACAGCGTGTCCACGCCATTGGCAGTGGTGCGGGTGATCGCGGTTTCGGTGGACTTCTGGCAACCGGCAAGCGCCAGTGCAGCGAGGCCTGCAAGCAGGAAAAGACGCATGCAATGCTCCTGGTAGCGGAAAGGTGCGGTGCGGCTACATGCCGCGGAACAGGCTCATGAATGGTTGGCTGACCACCAGTGTTTCCGTCCGGCCCCGCAGCCGCAGCACACCGCGCCCGGTATCGTCGCGGCTGACCGCCGCCACAGCCTTCATGTTGACAATGGTCGAGCGGTGGATCTGGCGGAAGTGCTGCGGGTCGAGTACTTCCAGCAGTTCGCGCAATGGTGTGCGCAACAGGCTCTCGCCGGCAGCGGTGACCACGGTGGTGTACTTGTTGTCGGCACGGAAGTAGGCGACATCTTCCAGCATGATCAGCTGCGTCTCGCGGCCGTTGCTGGCGGTGATCCAGGCCAGCGGCGGGCGCTCGGCAGCACCCTGCGATGGCCCCAGCCGCTGCAGCAGGCGTTCAAGCACGGCGTCATCCTGGCGTGTCGATGGCAGCCGCGACAGGATGCGCTCACGCGTCGCCAGCAGGCGTTCGTCACTGACCGGCTTCAGAAGGTAATCCATCGCGCCCTGCTCGAACGCGTCGATGGCGTACTGGTCATAGGCGGTGACGAACACCACCTGGGTACGCGGGCTCAGCTCGGACAGCGAGCGCGCAACTTCGATGCCACTGATGCCGGGCATGCGGATGTCGAGGAACGCGATGTCCGGCTGCGTCTCGGCCAGTTGCTCCAGCGCACTGGCGCCGTCCTCGCACTCGGCCACCAGCTTCAGCTCCGGCCACAACCGGCGCAGCTGTTCCACCAGTGACTGCCGCAGCAGTTCCTCGTCTTCGGCAATGAGGGCTTCAAGCGGCATGGCTGCGCTCCTTTTGTGTCTGCGGCAAGGTCATGGTCGCGGCCACACCGCTGGGGAAGTTGGCAACGATCGCCACGCCGGCCTGCTCGCCACAGGTCAGGCGCAGGCGTTCGCGCAGGTTCTTCAGGCCGATGCCGGTGCCGCTGGTGCCCTGGCCGAAGCCGAGCCCGTCGTCGGCGACGGTCACGGTCACATGGTCATCGAAGCCACGCGCCAGGATCCAGATCGTGCCACCGCCGGGCTTGGGCTCCAGGCCATGCTTGATCGCGTTCTCCACCAGCGTCTGCAGTGCCATCGCCGGCAGGTGCACGCCATGCAGCTCATTCGGTACCTGCACTTCCACCGCCAACCGTGCGCCCATGCGGATGCGCAGGATCTCCAGGTAGGCGCGCGTGCGTTCCAGCTCCACCCCCAGCGTCGACACCGACTCGTCCACCTGCGGCAACGAGCTGCGCAGGTACTGGATAAGGTGGCCCAGCATCTGCTCGGCACGTGCCGGGTCGGTGCGGGTCAGCACCTGCGCGTTGGCCAGCGTGTTGTACAGGAAGTGCGGCTCCACCTGCGCATGCAGCAGGTTCAAGCGCGCGACCGACAGTTCCTTTTCCACCTGGGTCTGTTCGGCGGCGGCCTGCTCATCGCGGCGCTGGTCGGCCACGCGGCGGCTGATCGCGCGGGTAACCGCTTCGGCGTTCTCGAAGTTGCTGCCCTCATCCAGCGCCAGCAGATCGGCCCACCAGCCGGCATCCGGTTCGAACAGCAGAGTGACGGTACTGGTGCCCTGCCCCGGCGTGACCGTCGCCAGCACGCTGTTGCGCTTGATCGCCAGCCGCGCCGGCAGGTTCCAGCGCGACGGCTGGCGGCCATTCCAGAGGTCCACCCGGCGCACGTAGGCGCGCACCTGCAGGCTGCCGGCCGAGCTTTCCACGTCTTCCACGCGCGGAAGTTCGGCAATCGCCGCTTCCACCACGGCATAGGCCTGGCCGGCATCCATCGGCAGTTCCACCTGGCGGCGCTGGCGCCCGGACAACGTGGTCGAATCCAATCGGCCGGCCACCAGCCAGACCCGGCGCACGTGGGTAATCGCGCTGCCCAGCGCGGAGATCATCAGGAACATCGCCAGCAGGCCGAACACCCAGCCCGGGCCATCGTTCATGCCGCTGAAGATGCCGCTCCAGACCATGCCGGCGACAACCAGCGCGGCGGCCCAGGCCAGCAGGTGGCGGATCAGGAGAGAGAGGCTGGCGAACACGGCGGCGCCTTGGAGGAAGGGGGTGAGCCGAGCATAGTGCGGCCCGCCGGGCAAACAAGCGGGCTGCGACGAAGGCGGGAAAAGCGGGGATGGAAAGCCATCTGGTAGTGCCGGCCGCTGGCCGGCTCCCCACTATCTCCGCATGCATCACAGGGATGCCGGCCAGCGCCCGGCACTACCCGGGAGGCGCCGGGCGAACCCGGCGCATGCCCTTACTTGCGCTGGTCGGCGCTGGCATCACGAACGGCGCGGAACGATTCGTCCTTGCTCCAGTTCGGCCAGCTGCGCGTGTTGGCCAGCTGGTTGCCGAGCGTGTACAGCACTTCCAGGTCGCGGGCGGCACCGGCGAACACCCAGTCCGGCTGCCATTCGTCGCCCTGCTGGTGGTAGCGCTTGGCGGTGTAGTCCTCGGAGGCCTTCTTGCCTGCGGCCACCCCGCCGTCCACCCAGTCCTGGCCGGCCGACCACGACAGTGCCGGAACGCCACGCTTGGCGAATGGGAAGTGATCGGAGCGGAAGAACAGGCCGGCTTCCGGCTTCGGGTCCGGGGTGTAGCGGATATCCCAGCCCTTGGCCACGTCCTTCAGCTGGTCCAGCAGCTCGAAACGCGCGGCACCGTAGATGCCGAAGTCACGCGACGGCCCGAACGGCGCCATGCCGTCCATGTTGATCACCGCCACGGTCTTTTCCAGCGGATACAGCGGATGGGTGGCGTAGTACTCCGAACCCAGCAGGCCCTTTTCCTCGGCGGTGACCGCCAGGAACAGCACTGACCTCTCTGGACGCTTGGCCTTGGCGAAGCCACGGGCCAGTTCGATCAGCGAGGCGGTGCCACTGGCGTTGTCCAGTGCGCCATTGAAGATGCGGTCGCCACGTGCGTCGGGCTCGCCCACGCCGATGTGGTCCCAGTGCGCGCTGTAGACGATGGTCTCGTCCGGGTGGCGGCTGCCTTCCAGGCGTGCGGCCACGTTGTGCGAGGTGATCACTTCGGTCTTCACCGCGTACTTCGCGTCCAGGCTGGCGCCGGTCAGCGGCACCGGGGTGAAGTCGCGCTGCTGCGCCTTCTTCTTCAGCGCCTCGAAGTCCTGCCCGGCCGAGCGGAACAGCTCCACGGCCAGGTCGCGCTGGATCCAGCCTTCCAGCAGCGGGTGGCTGTCAGCCGGGTTGTCGCGCACCACATCGAACATGGTGTTGGTGTTGGAGCCGGCCACGGTGGCCCAGCCGTACGACGCCGGTGCGGTCTCGTGCACGATCAGCACGCCCAGCGCACCCTGGCGGGCGCCTTCTTCGTACTTGTAGGTCCAACGGCCGTAGTAGGTCATGCCCTTGCCGTCGAAGTCACCCTGGCCGGTCTCGAAGTCCGGGTCGTTGATCAGCACGACGGCGATCTTGCCCTTCAGGTCCACGCCCTTGAAGTCGTCCCAGTTGCGCTCCGGGGCCTTCACGCCGTAACCGAGGAACACCAGCGGGGCCTTGCTGATGTCGACGTTGCTGGCCCCGTTCATGGCGGCGCGCACGGCAATCTGCTTGCCCTGTTCCAGCGGCAGGGTCTTGCCGCCCTGGCGCAATGCCAACTGCGGCGCGCCGACGATGTCGCCCTTGCGCAGCGGCACGGCCTGGGTCCACAGGCGCTTGCCGTCCTTGAGGTCACCGCCCGGCTGCAGGCCGGCGTCGGCGAACTGCTTGCTGAGGAAGGCGATGGTCTTTTCTTCGCCGGCGGTGGCCGGGGAGCGGCCTTCGTAGGCGTCGGAGGCCAGTTCCTTGACGTCGGCGGAGATCCGCGCGCCATCGAATTTCGGGGTGGCCGCCATCAGTGCGCTCGACACCGACAGGGCCAGCAGGCCCAGTGCTACTCGTTTCATTGCTCTCTCCAGCAGGAAATCCTTCTGGAGTGTAATGGGATTCGGCAGGGCTGCGCCCTGCACCTGCCGATGCCAGGGCAACAGCAACAGCCGAAGCAACAGCAACAGCAGAAGCAGGCATTCGGTGGAATGGCGGGGTGGGTCCGGTTGCGGGGGACGCCGTAAACCCGTCCTTGGGGGCTTGGCCGCGGCATCCATGCCGCGGACACCCCCGCAACCGGACCCACCCCGCCTTCGACAGCTTCCCGCTGCTGTTGGTAGGTGTCGACCTTGGTCGACACGCATGGAAAACACGAAGGGGTCAGATCCCTTTCCCGGCGGGAAAGGGATCTGACCCCACCGGTGTGTTGCTTGAGCCTGTTACCAGTTCGGGTCTTCGGCCGGCGCGGCAGCGGGCTTGGGCTTCGGCTTGGCGGCCGGGCGTGCGGCAGCTGCGGGAGCGGCCGAGGCAGTCGCACCTGCGGCGGCGGCGGCCGGCTTGCTGCCCAGCTTCTGGCGCAGTTCGATCTGGCCCGGGCGGAAACCGCCGCGCATCGCGTCGACGCCGTCTTCGATGGTGCCGTACGAGGTCTGTGCGGCCACGCGGTCGATGCGGATGGTGCAGCACGGGTGTTCGCTGCGGCCCAGCGAGCGGCCGGTCTGCGGGTCCTTCAGTTCTTCGCCCAGGCGCACGGCCTGCCAGCGCTGGCCGGCCTGCACGGTGTCACCGCCCTGGCTCAGCACCACCTGGTCACCGTCCACCGAGACCACCGACACCGGAAACAGCGTGGTGACGATGCTGGTGCCGATCTGGCCCGACAGCGATTCCATCATCGCCGCGGCCATGTTGCGGCCGTTGACCACGCGCGGCAGGGTGCTGGGGCCGGTCGAGGCCAGCTGGTGGTCGAAGCTGTCGGACATCACCACCTGGCCGGTAGTGGCGTTGATCAGGCGCAGGGTGATGCGGCCGCCACCGGAGTACGAGGTCACCTGGCGGTCGGACATGCGCAGGTTGCGCACGCTGCGCGGGTACTCGAAGCGTTCGATGGTCGGTATCAGGATCAGATCGGTCGCCAGCTGCTGGCCCACGCGCGCGGTGTCCTGCAGGCGCACGTTGCCGCTGTTGATGTGGTCGATCTCGGCCTGCAGTTCGTCGCCGAACTCGCGGTCCAGCACGATGAAGCGCTGGGTCTGGGTCAGCGTGTCGGACAGGCGCGCACGGATCGCGTCGGCCACTTCATCGGCATCCACGCGGCCATCGCCTACGGCGTAGCTGCCGGCCTTGGTGCGCGGCAGTGCAACCACGATCTTCGGCTTGCCCTGCTCGTCCGGTGCGCGGTACTGGGCGATCTGTGCACGCACGCGCACCTTCCAGTAGCTGCGCATGCTGCGGTGGGTCACGTCGGAATCGAACGAGCTTGCACCACGCTTGGCATCGACGCTGACCTTCTCGTCGTAGCTTTCCCTGACGCTGGCCGAGGCCGAACCGCTCTTGGCCGAGGCTTCGCCGGACGCATTGGCCGACGCCGAGCCCTTGAAGCTCCAGCCTTCATCGCTGGCGCGCACGCGGGCGATGGTTTCCTCGTCCAGCTGCCGCACTTCATCCTGCGACAGGATTTCATAGCCCAGCACCGCGCCCTGCGAGCCGGCGATCATCTGCTGGGTGAACGCGTCGGCGCGGATATCGCCGACGTGTTCGCCATCCACATCCACATGCAGGCCTGCGCGCAGGCCCTGCATCTGGCTGGCCACGCGTACGCCGTTGACCTGCGCCACGGCCGACTGCAGCGCCGCCAGCACCGCCAGTTCCGGGGTGCTGCCGATGCCGTCGGCTTCGCGCGCGACCTGGGTGGTGCCGCCGAAATCCGGCGTGCCACGCAGGGGCGCTGCTTCCACTGGCGCATTGCTGGCCAGTGCACTGGTTGCCTTGTCCTTGGCGGGCGCGGCGGCCGGGGTGTCCTGCTTGCCGCAGGCTGCAAGCAGCGCGGCGGCCAGGCCCAGGCCGATCAAACGGGTTGTCATACGCATGGAGATTCGCCTCGGATCAGATCGAGTCGAGCATCGAGTCGGCGTTGGACGGCACCTTCACCTTGCTCTTCCTGGCGAAGGTCACGGCCGACTTGGTCGAACCGTACAGGCCCTGGATGAAGCCCGGCGATTCCTTGGCCACCCATGCGCCCGCTGCCAGCTTGCGGCCAACGGTGGCCAGCTGGGTCGCGCCCAGGTTCTTCATGCCGGCGGTGAAGCTGCTGGCTTCGCCGCCCAGCTTCTGTGCTTCGGCTGCCGACGCCAGCAGCGAGACCAGGCCTTCGGCGTAGTGCTGCTTGGATTCAGCGTTCAGTTCCGGCTGAGCGGCCTGGCGCTCGTTGATCGCGGCCTGCGCAGCTTCGCTGACCGACACCGACTTCTTCATCGCATCGACGCTGACCGAACCCGACGACAGCGCCTGGCGCTCGGCTTCCAGCAGCTGCACCTGCTCGGCCAGGCCGAAGGCGCGGGCGAACGAAGTCTGGGCCTGCAGCGAGTGCGACTGCGAGCTGACGAAACGACGCACCAGCGCTTCCTGCGAGGCTTCATCCGGAGCGGCGGCGCTGGAGGCGCTGCTGCTGGAGGTGCCGGTGGCGGCACCGGCCAGGTCCTTCAGCTTGCCCAGGCCCGCGTGGGCCGGCATCGACAGGGTGGCGGCAGCGATGGCCACGACAAGAGCGGTATTGCGGATCATATGAGTGTCCTTTGGGAGAGACGGCCGCGAAGCGGCACGTGGGAATCGGTAACCCCAGCGCGATGCCGAGCGAGCTCGGCACCCACCGGGTGGCGGATCAGCGGACTGCCTTGACGTTCAGTTCGTTGATCATCTGCTGGGCGGCCTTCTCGGCAGCCAGCTGCAGGGCATTGGTACGGGCCACGGTTTCATTCGGGCCGGTGCCGGAGAACTGCACCGGGCCCACCGACGACACGGTGCGCGGGAAACGACCGGTCACGTCCAGCACCTTGCCGGTGACCGTGACGAACACGCGGGTGTTGCCGCTGGCCGGATCGCGGTCGCGCATGCCGACGTCGAGGGTACCGACGGCGATGTAGGGGATGTTGGCCGCACGGATGCCGTTGGCGGTATCGCGCAGGGTGGCGGCAGACAGGTCGTTGCCGGTGCTGAAGTCCTTGCGGATGCGCTCGATGCTCAGCAGGCCGCGCGATTCGCCTTCCACGTACTCGGCTTCAACCACTTCGTAGCCGGCGGCGCTGAAGGCACCGGTCATCGCGGTGTTCACTTCAGCGGCGTTGGCCACCTTCCAGCTGATGTTGTCGCTGCGCTGGGTGGTGCTGCCACCGCTGGTGACCGACACCGAGCCGTTCTGGTTGATGCTGCCGTTGGTGCTGACCGAGTTGCCACGGAAGCTGTCGCCTTCACGGGTGTTCTCGCTGTAGCTGCTGCTGGCGTCGACGCGGCGGTATTCCTTGTCCTGGAACGACTGCACGGTGTCCTGCGAGCGTGCCATGAACAGGAAGGTCAGCAGCGAACGCTGCGCGGCGGTGGCACCGGCCACGGCCGAACCTGCGTCCAGCTTGGTCTGCAGCAGCGTGGTGTTGATCTCGGCGCGGACAGTGACGGTGTAGGTCTTGGCCTTCTTGTCTTCGGTGTCCGACAGCGGCACGGCACTGAGCACATAACGGTCGATCTCGCCGATGAACTCGGCGCGGCGGGCTTCGAACAGGCGCAGCTTGGCCGCACCGGTTTCAGCGATGTACGCCTCCAGTGCATTGACCTTGGCCTTGTTCAGGGCCTGGGCGCGGGTGTCGGCGCTCAGGCGCAGGCCGTAGCTGGCCGAACCGGTACCGCGCGAACTCGCGGTCTGCGCGGCGACCGGCGAGGCCACCACCAGCGCGATGAGGATGAGCAGGATGGTACGCATCAACGACATGACTTGATCAACTCCTGGAGGGCTTGGGTCTGCTGCTGCAACGGGCGTCCGCCCGGCTTCTGTTCGTCCAGCCATGCGCGCGAATCGGCACGCTTGGCGGCGGCGCCGGCGAAGGCATCGAAGCCGGCCAGCAGGGTTTCGTAGCTGGCCGACCACTGGTCGACCTGCCACTGCGTGACCGGCACCACCTTGGTGGCGCCCTTGCGCAGCGGCTGTTCGAAATAGACCTTGCCGGAGAAGGGCTCGGTCACTTTGGCGGTGAAGAACGCGCCGAACAGCATCGTCTTCATCGCCGGGGTTTCATTGATGACGCCGTTCTTCAGCGCATCGACCTGCATAGTGATGACGTAGTCCGGCTCGGGGATCTTCAACTGGTAGACCTTGCCGTCGGCAAAGCGGGCGGCCATCGCACCACCGATCGCCTGGCCCGAGGCCGGCGGCAGCAGGCCGACGCCGGTATTGGACGACAGCGTCTTGGACAGTTCATGGGCCAGCGTGGCGCGCAGCGGGGTTTCCCACTTCGGGTCGGGCAGCTTGGCGCGGACCGCGTCGGACAGGGTTACGCCACCGACCTGCAGGCGACGCACGGCGGCATCGGGCAGCTTGGCCTGGGCGAGACTGGCGGCCAGCACCTGCGACAGGCTGGTATCGGCGCTGCCGTACAGCAGATCGGCGACGATCGCGTCGATATCGTCGTTGTCCGGCCGATAGTCCTGCACGTCGATGCGCTGCAGGGTCAGCGGATAGGACGCGATCACCTGGCGCTCGCGGAAATCGAAGAACAGTGCCTGCAGGGCCACTTCCACCAGCACTTTGTACTGGTTGCCGATCGGCTCGACCGAGACCAGTTCGCGGTCCAGTGCGGCGGCCAGCACCGTCGCGCTGGTGGTGCCGTCGAGCATCGCCACCGGCTGGTCGATCAGCTCCAGGTTCGCCGGCGGCCGGCGCTTGAGCGCCTGCGCCAGGGTCTGGTTCAGCGGGATCAGGCCGCGCTTTTCCAGCACGGCATGCGCATGCGGCGTGGTCGCCTGCACGGCAGCGGCATCCGCGGTATAGGCAAAACCGGCCCAGTAGGCCTGCTGCGATTTGTCAGCCGCCTGCGCGGCCATCGGCCACACGGCCAGGCACAGGGCACAGGCAAGCAGGCGCGCAAAAGCGCGCGATGCGCTCTTCGTCCTTGAATACATCCAACCGCTCCTCGGTCAATACGCACGGAATGCGGACGCTGATGCGTCCGCTGGGCGCGAAACATAGCCGCTCAGGCGCCTGCCGACAAGTGCTGCGTTCGTCGCAGTCACTCCTGGGGCGGCAGTCCGGCCCGTTGGCGCAGCAGGCCCCGCTCCGCCTGGTTCTGGCTGAGTCTGGCGGCTTCGGCAAAAGCCTGACGCGCGTCGAGGTCGCGCCCCAGCGCCTGTAGTATCTCCGCGCGCACCACCTGCAGGGGCGCGTACTCGCGCAGGCGTGCATCCACCAGCAGCGGCTGCAGTTGTGCCCACGCAGCGAACGCGCCCTCGCTGCGCAGCACCGCCACGACCCGATTCAAAGCGACAACCGGCGAAGGCATCACCCGCAGCAACTGGGTATAGAGCGAAGCGATACGTGGCCAGTCGGTGGCTTCAGCCCGACGCGCAGCCGCATGGCAGGCGGCGATGCGCGCCTGCAATACATAGGGATCATCAGCACCACCGGCGGCCAGCGCGCGGGCCAGCACCTGCTGCCCGCGTTCGATCTGCAGCCAGTCCCAGCGCGCGCGGTTCTGCTGGTCCAGCAGCACCGGCGCGCCCTGCGCGTCGGTCCGTGCCGCAGCACGCGATGCCTGCAGTTCCATCAGTGCCAGCAGGCCCAGCACCGGCGGCACCGGCAGCCGGTGCGCCAGGATGCGTGCGAGCCGCAGTGCCTCCTCGCACAGCGCCGGACGCATCCAGTCATCGCCGGCGCTGGCCGCGTAACCTTCATTGAAGACCAGGTAGATCGCCTCCAGCACCGAAGCCAGTCGCTCGGGCATCGCGTCCGCGCGCGGCACCTCATAGGGCACCTGCTTCTGCGCCAAGGTGCGCTTGGCGCGCACGATGCGCTGGGCGATGGTCGGCTCGGGCTGCAGGAACGCACGTGCGATCTCGACGGTGGTCAGGCCACCGAGCAGGCGCAGGGTCAGTGCCACCCGCGCATCGGCCGGCAGCACCGGATGGCAGGCCACGAACATCAACCGCAGCAGATCGTCACCCAGGTCATCCTCCAGCGCCTGGCTGTCATCCGGTGCCGGCAGCGCCGCTGGGTGCAGTTCCTCGCCCCACTGCGCATGCTGCTGCGCCACCCGCTGGTGTTGGCGCAGCACATCGATGGCACGGTTGCGCGCAGTGGTCATCAGCCAGGCTCCGGGGTTGTCCGGGATGCCCTGTTCCGGCCAGCGCTCCAGCGCGGCCAGCCAGGTGTCCTGGGCCAGCTCCTCGGCACGGCCGACATCGCCCCCGAGCAGCCGCGCCAGGCGCGCGATCAACACCGGCGATTCCATCCGCCAGAGGGTTTCCAGACGCTGCGTCAGTGCGGGATCGGGCATGCGCCGATCACAGCACGCACGCCCGGCCCGCACAAGCGCCGCAGCTCACGCTTCAACAATCGGCTTGAAGCCGCCCCAGAACATGCGCCTGGTATCGAACGGCATGTCCTTCGGGCCCAGCGACGCCAGCCGCGGGTCGGCCATTACCCTGGCGTTGATGCGGTCGCGCGCCGCGCGCGAACGGAACACCACGAAGGCGACGATCACCGTTTCGCCGGGCTTTGCCTTGACCGCACGCGGGAACGAGGTGCTCTTGCCCGGTTCCACATCGTCAGCCACGCATTCCATGTACTGCAGCGCGCCATGGTCCTTCCACACCGCACCGGCCTTGCGGGCGAGGCGGCGGTAGGCCGCCACCTTGTCCTGTGGGCACGGCAGCACGTAAGCATCCACGTAAGCCATGAGGGTTCTCCCTTGTGGCGGCCGTCAGCCCGGCTCGCCGTCCATGTGTGCGATTTCCCAGAGATGGCCATCCAGGTCCTGGAAGCCGCGCTGGTACATGAAGCCGTAGTCGCGCGCCGGCTGCGGTTCGCTGGCACCTGCAGCCAGTGCCTTGTCCACCAACTCGTCAACTGCCTTGCGACTGGGGGCCGAGAGCGCATTGATCACTTCCGTGTGAGTGTGTGCATCGGCAATCGGCTTGTTGGTGAACTGCTGGAAAAAAGGTTGGGTCAGCAACATCACGTAGATGCTCTCGCTGATGACCATGCCAGCCGCATCGTCATTGGTGTAGGTGGGATTGAAGCTGTAGCCCAACGCGGTGAAGAACGCCTTCGACTTCTCCAGGTCCTGCACGGGCAGGTTGACGAAGATCATCTGCGGTTGTGATGCGCTCATCGGTGAAGCTCCTTGTGGATGACAAAAAGGGGGATCAGGGCTGCTTCATGCAGTTGACCATCCACGGCTTGCCGTAGCGGTCGATCAGCATGCCCCAGCGGTGCGCCCAGAACGTTTCAGCGATCGGCATCTGCACCTGGCCACCTTCGGCCAGCGCCGCGAACACGCGCTCGGCTTCCTCGATGCTGTCGACGTCGACATTGATGGTGGTCGAACCACCCTCGCCACCGCCGGGACCGTCGGCTGCCATCACGATGGCGCTGCCGATTTCCAGCTGGCTGTGCGCGACGTGGTCCAGGGTTTCCGGCGGCATTTCGTTGCAGCCCGGCGAGCCGTCGGAGGGCGGCATGTCGCGGTACTTCATTTCCGAGGTGACCTGGCCACCCAGCGCCTTGGCGTAGAACGCCATCGCCTCATGGGCCTGGCCGCTGAAGCCGAGGAAGGGAATCAGTTTCATGGCAATACTCCGTTATGCGGTTCTAGGGCAGTAGTGCCGGGTCGTGCCCGGCAGGGAGATGAATCGGGTCAACCTTCCAGCTGTGCACGCAGACGCTGTTCCTGCTGCTGTAAGTCGGGGGTGAAGGCTTCACCGAAGTCTTCGGCTGAAATCAGCGGACGCAGCTCCAGCGTGCCGCCACTGTTGAACGGCGCGCGGCTGGCCCATTCAACGGCCTCGTCCAGCGACCGCACCTCCCACAGCCAGAAGCCGGCGATCTGTTCGCTGGCAGGACCGAACGGACCGGCCTCGACCTTGGGTGCCCCGCCGCCGAAATGAATGCGACGGCCGCGCTGGGTGGCGTGCAGGCCTTCACCGGCCAGCATGATGCCGGCGGCCACCAGTTGTTCGTTGAAGGCGCCCATTTCGGACAGTTCCTGTTCGCTGGGCATGCGGCCGGCTTCGGAGTCGGCGTTGGCCTTCACGATCACCATCACTTTCATTGCGGTCTCCCGTGGGGACGCGTGGTGCGTGCCCTTCATTGGGTACAACGAACCAGGGGGCTGGGAATCGACACGTCTGTTGGAAATTTTTTTCTTGCGCGGAAAGCGCGCCTTCGGCGGGAGTCGGCGAACGGCGGAGCCCCTCCGTGGTGGGGTTGGGTTGGTCGCTGAAAGCTGGGTTCCTTTGGGTGGGCCGGGCGGGTGGGATTGGCGGGGACGCCGTGAACCCGTCCATGGGGGCTTAGCCGCGGCATCCATGCCGCAGATACCCCGCCAACCCCACCCGCCCGGCCCCAGACAGATTCCGGTAGCCGAACCACTACGGGAAGATCAAGAGAAAAAGGCAGAAGCAAAGGCAACAGCAACGGCGGTTGGCTGGCGGGCTCGGCTTTGCGAGCGAAGCGACCCGCTTTTGCTCTTGTTTGTGATTTTCCGTGGTGGATCAGCTGCAGAGATCTGTCCAAGGCCGGGTGGGTAGGCGGGGCGGGGGTGTCCGCGGCATGGATGCCGCGGCCAAGCCCCCATGGACGGGTTTACGGCGTCCCCCGACCCGCCTACCCACCCGGCCAACCGCCAGAAACCCAGCTTTCAGCGACCAACCCAACCCCACCACGGAGGGGCTCCGCCGTTCGCCGATCCCCGCCGAAGGCGCCGCCTCCCGCGCTGCAACATGCCCACGCGCAATCCTGCGCGATCATGGACACTCCGCCCCCGCCAGGACCGTGCCATGCAGCAGTACCTGCTTCTGATCTACATCGAGCCTGCCCTGCTGCAGGCCCTGCCCACCGAAGAATTCAACGCGCTGATGCGCGACTGCCTGGCCCACGCAGACAAACTTCAGGCCGAGGGCACGCTGCTGGCCGCGCAGAAGCTGCAGCCGGTCGACACCGCGCAGACCCTGCGCGTGCGCGATGGCCACAGCCGTGTACTGGATGGCCCGTTCGCCGAAACCCGCGAACTGCTGGCCGGCTTCAACCTGATCGTCGCCCGCGACCGCGACGAAGCCATGCGCATCGCCCGCGACTTCCCGTGGGCGCGCTTCGGCAGCATCGAGGTGCGGCCACTGGAAGACATGGACGCCGAGCGCGAACGCTGCGGCGCCCCGGCTGCGGCTATGGCAGCAGCCGTATCCTGATCTCGCGCGGGCCCACGCCTTCGTTACCGCTGTAGTCGCGCACGCTGGCGCGCACGATGTACTCGCCCGGCGGCAGCGCCGCCGGCTGCCAGCGCCCGGTCTCCATCAGGCCATCACGCACGGTGTTGGTGGCCAGGTAACGGAACCGGGTCACCGCACTGCCATGCACCGTGATACCGCTGTCCGGTGCGTAGGCCACGCGCACCGCTTCCTTCTGCGGCGGCATGCGGTTGAACACGATGTTCCAGCGCGGCTGCTCGTAACCCTGCAGCGGCTGTCCGCCGGCATCGAGGATCTGGTAGCCCACCTGGTACATGCCCAGGCGACGACGCGGCAGGTTGTTGTCGACCTGGTCCCAGGCCTCGATCACGATCTGCACGCCGCGGCCCTGGCGCGCCACCATCACCACGCCATCGCTGCCGGCGGCCATCGGCTGGTCGTTGTCATCCAGCAGCGCCACATCGGTGATGCGCGGTGCGAAGTGGTCGGCGTAGTTGTGGAAGCCCAGCGCCACGGCATTGGTCTCGAAACCACCGGTACCCACGGCCAGGTGCACGTGCGCCTGGTTGTTGATGCTGCCCAGGCGGTCGCCGACGTGGATGCGCATGCCGCGGCGCACGCGCATCCGCTCCAGCTTGCCCTGCTCGTCATACAACGCCTGCCAGCGCGCATCGTAGGGCTCATCGCGCGGGGTGCGGCCGACCCGCATGTGGATGTACTTGAGGCGGTCCACCGCCAGGCCCTCGGCCTGCTCACCCAGGTTCCAGGCGGCCACCGGGCTGCTGATCTTGCCCTCGGCAATCGCCAGTACGGTCTGGCCCACATCACCGCGCACGTCGAAACCGCCATGCAGGTGGTGGCGGCTCTCGCCAGTGAAGTTGCCGCGCACCTCACCCAACGTACCGACCACTTCATGCCAACCGTCCTGCGGTGCTAGCGGCCAGCGACCGCCAGTCTCCGGCAACGCCGCATCGGCAGCCGGGCCGACCAGTGCCGGTGCCGGTAGTTCGCCCACCGGCAGCGGGCGCAGGCGATGCAGACGGTAGCTGGCGGCGTCGGCCACCAGCACGCTGCCATCGGCATCCATCGCCAGCCCGCTGGGGCGGGCCAGGCGCGGCAGGCGACCATTGCCAACCAGCGCGATCTGGTGACCCTGCGGCGTCACCTGCACGATGCGGCCATCAAGATCGCCCACGTACAGCACACCGTCGTGGGTGGTGGCCAGCGACAGCGGCCCATTGATCACGCCACCGGCGGCGACCACGGTGCTGACCGTTCCGTCGGCGCCTACGCGGCGCACCGCGTTGTTGAACAGGTCGGCCACCAGCAGCGCGCCCTGCGCATCGAAGGCCAACGCCACCGGCGTGTCGAAGCGCGCAGCGGCGCCGGTGCCATCGGCCAGGCCCGGCCGATCGCCGCCGGCCAGGGTGCGCACGTTGCCATCGGTACCGATCACCCGGATGCGGTCATTGAAGGTATCGGCCACATAGACCTGGCCCTGCGCATCCACTGCAATGCCCATCGGCGCATCGAAGCGTGCCTGTGCGGCAGGGCCATCGGCGTGGCCCTGTTCGCCACCGGCCAGCGTGGTCACCTGGCCATCGGTGCCGATGCGGCGGATGGCATGGTTGCCGGTGTCGGCCACATACAGGTTGCCCTGCGCGTCGGCGGCAATGCCCGAAGGCGTATTGAAACTGGCCTGCAGTGCCGGGCCATCAACGCGTCCCTCGCCCTGCCCGGCCACCGTTTCAACGCGGCCATCGGGCAAGCGGCGGCGGATCCGATTGTTGTCACCGGCATCGGTGAAATAGACGCTGCCATCGGCACTGCGCAGCAACGCGTACGGATCGGCGAAACGTGCCTGCGCGGACGCGCCATCGCGGTCACCCGGGTGGCCATCGCCGGCCAGCGGTTCGATCTGCGCGGTCCACGCCAGCGGCGTTGGAACCGGACCCGCCGGTTCAGCCAGCGTATGCAGCGGTGTCTCCCACCAGGTTGCGGCCAATGCCACTACCGTCGCCAATGCTACGCCTGCCGCCATCCATTGCCACCGTGCCATCGTGCTGCGCTGCCTGCCTGCTGTCTGAAGAGGCACCGACAATAGTCGCTGAACGCACGATCCGCCATGGCCAATCGTGCGGTCAAACGCCAGAGTTCCATCCATCGCGCTTGTTCTCGCTGGCTGCAGCGGGTTCAATGCGGTTCCCACGGATGGAAATCCTCCATGCCCCGCATCCTCCCCGTCGCCGCCCTGCTGATTGCCGCATTGGCCAGCACATCCGCCACTGCTTCGATCACGGTGGCACCGCAGAAGCCGTCCGTCACCGCCGATGCGATGCACCAGGCCTATGCTACGCGATGGGATGAAGCCATCCAGCAGTCGCGCAGTGGCAACACGCTGGGCGCACTGATCGCAATGGAACGGCTGATGGAAGATCCGATGCTGGATGACTTCGATGCCGAACATCGCGGCCGCGCCGCGCAGGTGGCCGGCTGGACCGCACTGATACAGAAGAAGCCGGCCCAGGCCCGCCGCTACCTGCAGCGGGCGCAGGAGGCACTGCCGGAGGATGCGCAGGTCCTGCTGACCCTGGTCTCGGTGGAACTGTCCGAGAACCAACCGGCACCTGCCACGAAGCACCTGGTGCAGGCGCTGAAGCATGCCGACGCGCCGTTGCCGGTGGACCACCACGCGATCAACTACCTGCAGTTCCGCCTGCGGGACCAGCCCCAGCAGCGCATGGAACTGCTGCAGGCGCTGTTCGACAACGGCTGGAAGAGCGGCGGCCTGGAACCCACCGGGCTGTGGCTGGCGCTGGCCACGCTGCAGGCCGACAACGGCCGTGGCGACAGGATTCCCGCCACGCTGGCGCGCATCACCGGCCCCGCCGAGATCATCCGCCTGCGCAGTGACAAGCGGTTTGATCGCTATGTCGACCGCGCCGATGCCCGCTTCGATCCGGTGCAGGCTGCACAGAAACACCTCGACGAACTGCGGGTCTCCGGCCTGCTCGACCGGGCGCTGGACGCACGCATGGCCGAGTTCAGCAGTACGCTGCTGATGCTGGACCGCAACGAGGAAGTGCTGGCACTGACCGATGGCATGGCCGGTGCGGCGGCCGAAGGTGAGTCGCCCTCGGCGGCGGAAGCCGAATGGGTGGCATGGCTGCTCAACAGCCGGCTTACGGCGCTGCGCCGGTTGGGCCGTACCGACGATGCGCTGGCCACAGCCAGGCTGGCCGCACGCATCGGTGCGCTGGGCCCGGATGGTGCCGAGCACCAGTTCAACGTCGGCTTCGTGCTCAGTTCGCTGGGCCGCATGCAGGACGCTGCTGCCGCAGTGAATGACATGCCAGGCCTGGCCGGTTACGGCAAGGCGGCCCAGGCACTGCTGCAGTTCGCTGCCGCCCGCGAACGCGGCGATGCCCAGGCAGTGGAAGCCGCCCGCTCGGTGATCCTTGCCCAGCGCGACGACGCACGCCTGTTCCATCGCGAGATGCTGCTGGACGAAGGCAACTTGGACGGCGCAGCCGCAGTGCTGATCGAACAGCTGCGCTCCCCCACCGACCGTGGCGAGACGCTGGCCTCCCTGCAGGACATGCGCACCTACCCCTCGCTGCCCGGTGACGTGAAGATCGATGCGGCCTGGCGTGCGCTGAAGCAGCGCGCCGACGTGCAGGCCGAGGTGGCACGCGTCGGCCGCATTGAGCGCTACGACCTGGTCAGCACCTCGACCTCGCGCTGAGCCGATGTCCTGTGGCGCCGAGCGTGGGCTCGGCACTACACCTTCCGCCTAGCGGGCTGGCACTTCGGTACGGATGCCCATCGCTTCGCGGTAGCGCGCGTACAGCGCCATCACCTTGTCCACATAGGCCAGCGTTTCGGCGTAGGGCGGCACGCCCTTGTAGCGGGTGACCGCGCCGATGCCGGCGTTGTACGCAGCCGCTGCCAGCGGCCGGTCACCGTTGTAGCGGCGCAGCAGCGCGCGCATGTAGCGCGCGCCGCCCTCGATCGACTGCTGCGGCGAGAACGGATCGCGCACGCCATATTCCTGTGCGGTCTCCGGCATCAACTGCATCACGCCCTGTGCGCCCTTGGTCGAGACCGCCAGCGCATCGAAGTTGCTTTCGGCATGGGCAATCGCGCGCAGCCATGCGTCATCGACACCCGTGGCCTTGGCCGCGGCCTTGAACTGCTTGGCGTGCTGCGCCAACTGCGGCTTGCCGACCTTGCCCAGGCCTTCGTGGGCAGGTTCGCCCGGCGGCGTGGCCACTGTGAACTTCAGGAACACCCGCGAGCCGGGCAGGTTGCGGGTGGAGTAGACCAGCGCGCCATCCTGCTCGCGCTCGTACAGCACGCCGCTGAACACGCCCATGTTGCCCCACAGGTTCGGGGTCTGGATGGCGTTGTCGTCGATTTCCTTCGCGGTGCAGCGTGAACCGGGTTCCGGCGCGGTGGCCAGGCTGACGGTGTTGCCCTGCACGCAGCGGTAGACGGTGCGCGCGGCGGCCAGCCCGGGCCACAGGCTGGGCAGCAGCAACAGCGCAAGCAGGAGAGGGTGACGGGGCATGGCGGCCGGATCATCCGGCCGCGCCCGCTAATGTTGGGTGAATGGGCGCCGGCAGGGCTGCGCCCTGCACCCGCGCGGGCACCGGCGCCGGCGCCGGCGCCGGCGGCGGCGGCGGTAGAGTCGACTGTCAGTCGACTATCGCGCGCAGCGCGGGGTTTTCCGGAAGCCCACGGGAGAGCAGTCGACTAACAGTCGACTCTACCGACGTTTCCGATTTCCGGCATTGCCGCCCCCGCATCCCCGGTCATTTCGCGGTCCTCCGACGCACCCAATACCCCACGCCCAGCAGCACGAACCACACCGGGCTGGCGATCAACGCCTGGCGGGTGTCGGCCTGCAGGCTCAGCAGCACCAGCACGGCGGCGAAGAACACCAGGCAGGCCCAGCACATGGCAACACCGCCGGGCATCTTGAAGATCGATGCGGCATGGCGCTCCGGGTAGCGACGGCGATAGGCCATGTAGGCCACCAGAATCAGCGACCAGACGAAGATGAACAGCACCGTCGCCAGCGTCGTCACCAGGGTGAAGGCGGTCACCAGGTTCGGAATCAGGTAGATCAGCAGCGTGCCACCGAGCAGGCACAGGCACGAGAACAGCAGGCCGCGGGCGGGCACGGCGGCACGTGACAACTTCGACAACCCGCGTGGGGCGTGACCCTCTTCGGCCAGGCCGTACAGCATGCGGCTGGTGGAGAAGATGCCGCTGTTGGCCGAGGACGTGGCCGAGGTCAGCACCACGAAATTGATCAGGCTGGCGGCGGCAGGGATGCCGGCGAGCACGAACAGTTGCACGAACGGGCTCTTGTCCGGCACCACCTGGCGCCACGGGGTGACGGCCATGATCGCGATCAGCGCCAGCACGTAGAAGATGATGATGCGTACCGGGATCGAGTTGATCGCCTTGGGCAGGTTGCGCTCGGGGTCGGCGGTTTCGGCGGCGGTGGTGCCGACCAGCTCGATGCCGACAAAGGCGAACACCGCAATCTGGAAGCCGGCGAAGAAACCGACCAGGCCCATCGGGAACATGCCGCCGTCGTTCCACAGGTTCGACAGCGACGCGGTGTGGCCGCTGGGCGAGGTGAAGCCCCACGCCACCAGGCCGGCGCCGGTGATGATCAGCGCGCAGATCGCCACGATCTTGATCAGCGCGAACCAGAATTCCATTTCGCCGAACAGCTTCACCGTCACCAGGTTCAGCGACAGCAGCAGCATCACGCACGCCAGCGCCGGCTTCCAGGCGTCAAGCCCGGGGAACCAGAACTGCGCGTAGGCGGCAATGGCGATCACATCGGCGATGGCGGTGACGATCCAGCAGAACCAGTACGTCCATCCACAGAAGAAGCCGGCCCAGGGGCCGAGCAGGTCGGTGGAGAAATCGATGAAGGATTTGTACTGCAGGTTGGAAAGCAGCAGCTCGCCCATCGCGCGCATCACGAAGAACAGCATCGCGCCGATGATCAGGTAGACGAAGACGATGGATGGGCCGGCCAGGCTGATGGTCTTGCCTGAGCCCATGAACAGGCCGGTGCCGATGGCACCACCGATGGCGATCAGTTGCAGGTGGCGGTTGGACAGGCTGCGGCGCAGGTGCTCGGGGGGCGTTGCGGGCTCGGTCATGGGCGCGGGCAAAAGGGCGGGCGAAGCGTTCGACGGTAGTCCTCCGCAGGCCGGAGCGCCAGCGTCGAATGGGCCAATCCCGTCAAACTTGGCCGCTTTCATCACAATGTGACCGAATACCGGATTCATCCCATTCCGCCCGGCCCGGCGCCATGCTCAGATAGCCGCACCTGCCCAAGGATCGGCCCGACCATGCGCCCTGCCCCGCCCGCCCCGCTGGAGCCCCGGCCATGAGCCGGCTGCGCGTGATCATCGGCGGCACCGCACTGGCGCTGCTGGCCGCAGCCGTGCCGATCGCGGTGATGGCCTATGCCACCTGGGACCGTGCGGTCAGTGTCGAGCAGCAGCGCCTGCGCGACATCGCCGGCCGCACCCTGCGCCGCGCCGACCAGTCCTACCTGGAAGCGCTGGCCGCGTTGAAGTCCGCCGAGGCCGGCGCCTACGATCCGTGCGGGCCGGACCACATCCGGCGCATGCAGACGCTGGTGATGACCTCGCCGTCGGTCGACCAGATGGGCTACTTCGAGGGTGGCAAGCTGCGCTGCACGTCGTGGGGCCCGTTCCTGTCGGACGTCAACCAGCCCAGGTCCGACCACGTCACCAGTGATGGCGCCGGCATCGCCGTGGATGTGCGCCCCGAGGCAAGCGGACGGCGCCAGGTCCTGTCGATCCTGTATGGCAACTACGACGTGCTGGTCGATCCGCGCCGCTTCGTCGATGTCATCGCCGACCCGAACGTGCGCCTTGCCCTGGCCAGCCCGGACGGCCGCCTCCTGGCCAGGCAGGACGGCATGGATCCGGCATTGCTGGAAACCCTGCTGCGCGCGCCCGGTGAGGGCCTGGACCACAACACCCTGTACGCCACCGCGCGCAACGAAGAGTGGCTGGCGATCGCAACCACGCCGCGTACCGCGCTTGCCGCGACCTTCCGCCAGCAGGCCTGGCTGTTCGTGCCGATCGGCGTTCTGCTGGCCGCCATCGGTGCCGGCCTGGTGATCTGGCTGTCGCGTCGCCGCCTGTCCCTGCGCGGCGAGCTGGCCACGGCGATCCGCCGCCGCGAGCTGTACCTGCACTATCAACCCATCATCGAACTGGATACCGGCATCTGCGTCGGCGCCGAGGCGCTGGTACGCTGGCAGCGCCCGGATGGCACCCAGGTGCGGCCGGACCTGTTCATTCCGCTGGCCGAAGAGGCCGGCATGATCGCCGCAGTCACCGATCTGGTGATCGAGAACGTGGTGCGCGACATGCGCGAACTGCTGGTGGCCGACCGCAGCGCGCACATTGCGATCAACCTGGCCGCCGAAGACATCAGCAGCGGCCGTGCGCTGAAGATGATCTCCAAGCACATGGCCGGCAGCGGCATCCTGCCGCAGCAGATCTGGATGGAAGCCACCGAGCGCGGCTTCCTCGATCTGGACCGCGCCCGCACGATGCTGGCACAGGCACGTCGGGCCGGGCACAGCGTGGCCATTGATGATTTCGGCGTCGGCTTCTCCAGCCTGCAGTACCTGGAGCAGCTGCCACTGGATGCGCTGAAGATCGACAAGTCGTTCATCGATGCGATCGGCACCGAGAGCGCGACCAGCCCGGTGACGCCGCACATCATCGACATGGCCAAGGAGCTGGGCCTGTGGGTGGTGGCCGAGGGCGTGGAAACCGAGGCACAGCTGGCGTACCTGCATACCCGGAAGGTCGAGTTCGCGCAGGGCTGGCTGTTCTCGCGGCCGCTGCCACGGGATGAGTTCGTGGCGTTCCATCACAAGCGGCAGCAGCGCTATGGCGCGGCGCGGGAGCACATGCAGAATCCGCGCAGCGTGCCGATCGAGCGTGAGGGGATCGAGTAGGACGGCCAACGGCAGAGCCCCTCGTGGTGGGTCGCGCCCAGTGGATCCATCAGTTGGGGCCGGGTGGCTGGGTCGCGCAGGGGGCGCTGCAAGTACGTCCATGTAAGCTCGGTCGCCGCATCCATGCGGCTCACGCCCCTGCGCAACCCACCCACCCGGCCACGGACACATTGCGGCGGCGTCCCACCACGGAATCAACAGAAGAAAGCAAAAGCAAAAGCAAACGCGGGTCGCTGCGCTCGGTAGATCCACGCCATGCGTGGATGGCGTGGACCACGGTAGTGCCGGCCGCTGGCCGGCACCTCGGTAACGTCGGGTCTGCGCTTACGCCCAGGCCTTCGGCCGTGCCAGCAGCCACGCCACGCTCACCGCCAGCAGCAGCAACGGCAGCCATCCCAACTGGTTCGGGCCGCCCGCCTGCAGCAGCACACCCCCTGCAACGCCTCCGGCGGCGATGGCGAGGTTCCAGCCGGTCACCAGCATCGACTGCGCCAGATCCGCGGCGGCACCCGCACGCCGTGCCAATGCGGTCTGGAACAACGTAGGCACCGCACCGAAGGCCACGCCCCACAGGATCGTCGCCAGCAGCAGCGCGGTCGCGTCGCCCGGCCACAGCAGCAGCGCCAGCACCGGCACGATGAAGCCGATCACCGCCGCCCACACCAGCGTGCGCAGATGACGGTCCACGCCCCAGCCCGCAATGCCGATGCCGGCGATGGCGGCCACGCCAAAGGCCAGCAGCAGGCGGTCCAGCCACGGGCCGGCGCCGGCCTCCACCGCCAGCGGCTCGATGTAGGTGTAGAGCACGTTGTGCGCCAGCACGTACAGCACCATCACCAGCAGTGCACTGCGCACGCCGGGCATGCGCCACACCGTGCCCAGCGGTATGCGCCGGCCGGCACCGGCGGCGGGCAAGGCCGGCAGTGCCCAACGCGCATACGCCAGCAGCCCCACGCCCAGCACGCTCATCAGCGCGAACGCCCAACGCCAGCCGATCTGCTGGCCCAGCAAGGTGCCCGCCGGTACGCCCAGTGACAGCGCCAACGGCGATCCGACCATCGCCACCGCGATTGCCCTGCCCTGCAGCGACGGCACCACCATGCGCGCGGCGTAACCGGCCACCAGCGACCACAGCAGGCCACCACTCACGCCGGCCAGGAAACGCGCGGCCAGGATCAGCGGATAGCTGCTGCTCAGTGCGGTCAGCGTGTTGACCAGCACGAAGCCGGCAATCGCGGCGAGCAGCAAGGGGCGTCGTGGCAGGCGCTGGGTCAGTGCGGTCATCGGCAAGGCGGCCATCACCGAGCCCAGTGCGTACACGCTGACCAGCTGGCCGACCGCCGCATCACTCACGCCGAGGCTGTCGCCCATCGGCCGCAGTACACCGGCCGGCAGGGTCTCGGTCAGCAGCGTGATGAAGCCGCCACCGGCCAACGCCAGCAGGCCGGCCCATGGCAGGCGCGTGGCTTCACCGGCGGGGCTGGCTGCATCGATGGCATGGCCGCTCATCGCACGGTCCCCATATCGGCATACACCGCATCGCGCAGTTGATCGACGAAGGCACCGTCCATGCCTTCGTAAAGGGTGTTGGTCAGCGCCACCACGCTCAGCCCGCGCACAGGATCGACAAACCAGCTGTGCCCGTAGGCACCGCCCCAGCGCCATGTACCTGCGTTCTGCGGCGTACCGCTTGCGGCCGCATCGCGCAGCACCGCAAAGCCCAGGCCGAAGCCCCAGCCGGCCGGTTCCGGCGGTCCCTGCTCGCCGACCTGCGGGCTGGCCATCTCCGCTGCCAGTGCGGACGGCAGGAGGCCTGAACGCTGCACGTCGCGCAAGGCTTCCAGCACCGCCATCACGTCATCGGCGGTACCGACCAGGCCGGCCCCGGCCGAGGGGAAACGGCTGGCATCGGTGGCGCGCGCGAGGCTGTATTCGATGCCGACCGTACCCTCGAACGGAGCGACCACCTCGCCTTCCTGCAGGCGATGCGGCTGCGGCGCGTCGCTTACATAGGGGGTGGCCAAGCGTGCCGCGTTGCGCGCAGCAAAGGCGGTGTCGCGCAGGCCCAGCGGTGCGGCCAGCAAGCGCTCGTACAGTGCCTGCAGCGTTTCACCCGTCGCTGCTTCGGCAACGGCACCGGCAACGTCCACGCCCAGCGAGTAGAGCCATTGGCTGCCCGGCGCGAACAGCAGTGGCGCCTGCGCGATGCGGCGCACGTTGTCGGCCAGGGAGAGCGGGTTCGCGTCCAGGCCATCGCTGACCCCAGCGCGCGCATACGGGCCGTCGGCATCGGCTTCGAGGAAGCGATAGCCCAACCCGCTACTGTGGCTGAGCAGTTGGCGCAGGCTGATCGGCGGCGTGCTGCCGTCGGCCAGTGCCGGGCGGAAGTCCGGCAGCCAGCGCTGCACCGGCATATCGAGGTCGAGCACGCCCTCTGCTACCAGGCGCAGGATCACCGTGGTCAGCAGCGGCTTGCTCACCGATGCCAGCCGGAACAACTGGTCGCGCTGCATCGGCGTGGCCGTCTCGCGATCGGCCAGCCCGGTCGCGCTGGCGTGGCGCAGCACACCGTGCTCGCGCACCAGCACCACCGCACCGACCAGGCGCTGCGGGTGCACCTGCTGCAGCAGCCGCTGCACCGATGGCAGCGTCGGCGTGGGTTCAAGGGAAGGAGCGGCATTCATCGCGGGAATCCGTGGGGGAGAGGCCCGCCACGTTAGGCAGCACGGCGCAGCGCAAAAAGCCGGTTGCCGCTCCGGGCATCATGGACCGTGCAGTCCGCAATCGGCATGATGGCCGGAACTGCTAGGCCGTAACGGCCCCCACGCCACCCCGCACCACAGTGTTGCGATGGCGGAGCCAGCCGCTACGGTCGCACCAACCTACCCTGCCGCTTTCACTGCCCGCACGCCCATGTCAGTCCTGGACAACCTCGCCAACCTGCAGACCTTCGTGCACGCGGCCGATACCCGCAGCTTCGTCGAGACCGGGCGCCTGCAGGGCATCTCGGCCTCGGCCGCCGGCAAATGCGTTGCCCGCCTGGAACAGGCATTGGGCGTGCGCCTGTTCCACCGCAGCACGCGCAGCATCACCCTCACTGCCGAAGGCCAGCTGTTCCTGGCGCGTTGCCGGCGCATCCTCGACGAGCGCGATGCCGCACGCACCGAACTGGCACAACCGCACGCCATGCCTCGCGGCACGCTGCGCATCGGCCTGCCACTGGTGGGCGACCTGACCCTGCCGCTGATGGCCGAGTTCATGGCAGCCTATCCCGATATCCGCCTCGACCTCGATTTCAGCGATCGGCTGGTCGACGTCATCGAGGAAGGTTTCGATGCCGTGCTGCGCGTCGGCGAGCCCAGCGACTCACGCATGAACGCACGACGCCTGGGCGTGTTCCCACGCCGCATCGTCGCCTCGCCGGCGTACCTGCAGCGGCGCGGCACGCCGCGCACACCGGCTGATCTGATGCAGCACACGCTGCTGCACTATCGCTTCCCCAGTACCGGCAAGCTGGAACTATGGCCGATCCACTGGCCCGACCAGGAAACACCGCAGGAACTGCCAGTGCACATGGTGGCCAACACCATCGAAGCGCGGGTAGCGCTGGCACTGCGCGATATCGGCCTGGCGTTCGTGCCCGTGCACTCGGTGCGCGATGCGTTGGCCGATGGCCGCCTGGTCACCGTGCTGGACGAGCATGTGCATTCCTGCGGAATCTTCCACTTGCTGTGGCCCTCCGGCCGCCACGTGCTACCGAAACTGCGCGTGTTCATCGACTTCGTCAGCGCACGCCTGGAAACTGTGCCCTAGGCGATCGATCCACCCCATGCCCGGCCCACAGTAGATCCACGCCATGCGTGGATGCCTTTGTAGAGTCGCGCCATCAAACCATTCAGCCAGCCCCGCTATACTGGCCGCTCATTCCTCCCAGAGGCTCGCGACCAATGCGCCATTGATGCCGCCGTCTTCCCACCAGACGGCCTGACTCTTCCCGCCCCTGCGCGCAGGGGAGAACCCGGCATCCATGGAGGTCGCATGACCCCGCATTCCCTCACGCTCGATCGCGTGTCGTATCGATTGGCCGACGGCCGCCCGCTGTTTTCCGATCTGGCGTTTTCCTTCGAACCGGTCGCCACCGGCCTGGTCGGTGCCAATGGCGCCGGCAAGAGCGTGCTCGCACGCCTGCTGGCCGGACGGTTGCTGCCCGACAATGGCCAGGTGCGCGGCACCGGCCGCGTGTTCCTGTTGCCGACGCCCGGCTATCCACCCGCCGGCACGGTCGGTGAACTGGCCGGCGTCGGCGCGCAACTGGCCGCACTGCGACGCATCGAAGCCGGCAGCGTGGACGAGGCCGACTTCGCCTGCGTCGACGACCGCTGGGATCTGCGCGAACGCCTGCAGCAGCAATGGCAGGCGCTTCGGCTGCCCGACGATCTCGATCCCGCCCAGCCGGCCGCGCGCCTCAGTGGTGGCCAGGCCATGCAGGTCGCGCTGTCCGGTGCCTGGGCCAGCGGTGCCGATTGGCTGATCCTGGACGAACCCAGCAACCACCTCGATGCACGCCATCGCCAACAGCTGTACGAGCAGTTGCAGCAGTGGCGCGGTGGCCTGCTGGTGATCAGTCATGATCGCGAGCTGCTGGCGCACATGCAGCAGATCGTCGAACTCGATGGGCGCGGGCTGCATCGTTACGGCGGACCGTGGCAGCACTATGCCGATGCGCGCGCCGCCGAGCGCGAAGCTGCCGCCGCTCAGCTCGATCATGCGCGCGCCCAGCACCGCCAGCAGCAACGCAGCGCGCGCGAACAGCACGAACGGCAACAACAACGCCAGGCGCGTGGTAACCGCGATGCGAAGCAGGCCAACCAGGCCCCGATCCTGCTCGGCCGGCAGAAGCAGCGCGCCGAGGCCAGCCACGGCCGCGCACAACAAGTGCAGGCCGAACGCCTGCAGGCCAGCGCAGAGCATCTGCGCGCAGCGGCATCGGCGGTGCACGCGGCGCCGGAACTGGCACTGTTCGCCGGTGCGGGTGACCGTGGCAGCACGCGCCTGCTACAGGCCGAGGCGCTGGTGCTGCCACATGGCTGCAGTGCACCGTTGCAGCTGGAGATCCGCCGCGGCCAGCGCATCGCCGTGGTCGGTGACAACGGCAGCGGCAAATCGACCCTGCTGCGTGTGCTGGCCGGCCAGCTGCCTGCACGCAGTGGCGCCGTGCAACGGCATGCGCCACTGGCCCTGCTCGACCAGCAGCTGCTGGGGCTGTCCGGCGAGCGCAGCATCCTCGACACCGTGCAGGCCGCCAACCCGGGCGCGGACCCAGGCGAGCTGCGCACGCGGCTGGCCCTGCTCGGGCTGGATGCACAGCGCATCCAGCGGGCAGCCCACAGCCTCAGCGATGGCGAACGCGTGAAAGGTGCGCTGGCCAGCGTGCTGTACGCCGATCCCGCGCCCCAGCTGTTGCTGTTGGACGAACCCGGCAATGCGCTGGATCTGAGCGCATTGCAGGCGTTGGAGGAACTGCTTGCGGCGTGGCCGGGCGCGCTGCTGATGGTGAGCCACGACCGGCACCTGCTGCAGGCATTGCGACCGACCCACGTGCTGCAGGTCACCGCCAACCACTGGCAATGGCGCGACAGTCTGTAGAGTCAAGCCATGCTCGACTCCGCCATGCATCCATCCACGCATGACGTATCGACCAGGGGTAGTGCCGGCCGCTGGCCGGCAACCCATGGATCCTCAATGCACCGTCAACGCTTCCATACCGGGAACGCCTGCGGCAACTGCTGCCACAGCAATGGCCCCGCACGCAGCTCCTGGTCGTTGAGCAGGCAGGCATCCAGCTCCGCACGCACCGCACGCTCATCCATGTGCACGCCAATCACTACCAGCTCCTGGCGCCGATCCCCCCACAACGGGTGCCACAGCCGCTGCATCGCCGTGTGGGCGGCCGAGTCCGGAAATTCCTCAAGCCCCGGCAGCGGCGCGCTCCAGCAATCGGCCTGCTGCCGCGCCCATCCCAGGTCGCTGTAGGGCAGCGGTGTCGGCGGCAACAACGGCGCGGTGTCTTCCAGGCCAGCCCGCACGCGGTCGCGTGCGGCGTACCAGAAGCCTGCGGCCTGCGTGCGCGTCGCCGCGCCCACGGTGTTCAGCTCACCCACCCAGTCCATGCGGTTGGCCAGCCAGAACCAGCCTTTGCTGCGGATCACGCCCGGCATGCCGGACTGCAGCGCGCGGGCGAAGCGCGCGGGGTGGAATGGACGTCGCGAGCGGTAGACGAAGCTGCCGATGCCGTACTCCTCGGTTTCCGGTGTGTGCTCGCCCCGCAGTTCCTTCACCCAGCCCGGCGCACGTTGCGCACGCTCCATGTCGAAGCGACCGGTATCCAGCAGCTCGGCCAGCGGCACATCGCCGAAGCTGGACAGCAGCAGCTTCGCGTCGCGGTTCAGGCCACGCAGCACGGCCAGCGTGTCCTGCAACGCTTCGTCATCCACCTGGTCCACCTTGCTGACCACGATCACGTCGGCGAACTCGACCTGCTCGCACAGCAGGTCAACCACACCTCGATCATCCTCCGGGCCGGCCTGCTGGCCGCGCTCGGCCAGTCGCGACGTCGAGCCGAAGTCGGCAAGGAACGCGCTGCCGTCGACCACCGTCACCATCGTGTCCAGCCGCGCGATATCACTCAGGCTGAAGCCATGTTCGTCGCGCACCGCGAAGGTGGCCGCCACCGGCATCGGCTCGCCGATGCCTGTCGATTCGATCAGCAGATAGTCATAGCGGCCCGCATCGGCCAGGCGCCGCACTTCCTGCAGGAGATCATCGCGCAGCGTGCAGCAGATGCAGCCGTTGCTGAATTCCACCAGCGTCTCTTCAGTGCGGCGCAGCTCGGCGCCACCTTCGCGCACCAATTGCGCATCGATGTTGACCTCGCTCATGTCGTTGACGATGACCGCCACGCGCAGGCCCTCGCGGTTGCGCAGGATCTGGTTGAGCAGGGTGGTCTTGCCGGCCCCGAGGAAGCCGGACAGCACGGTGACCGGAAGGCGACGGTCGGCGCGGGAAACAGTGTTCATGTCGGAGCAGGTTGGCTGCGGAACGGAAATGTTACTGTATAACAATTGCTGCGCAAGGAACCTCCCCCGATGAAGTCGCCTTCTGCCGCCCTGCTTGATGCCGGCGCGATCGCCCTGTCCAGCCTGTGCCTGCTGCACTGCCTGGCGCTGCCCCTGCTGGCCGCCGCGCTCCCCCTGTTCGGCACCTGGGCCGAAGCGGAATGGGTGCACCTGCTGTTCGTGGCCATCGCCCTGCCACTGACCGGCTACGCGCTATGGCGCGCCGAGCGCCGTCACCCGCTGCCCGTACTGGCCTGGGCCGCCGCCGGCGTCGGTCTGGGCCTGTTGCTGGCCGGCGCGCTGGCCTTGCCCTCACACGACTGGGAAACGCCGATGACGGTCACCGGCAGCCTGCTGCTGGCCGCAACGCATATCTGGAACGCGCGGCACCGGCACGGGGGTAGAGTCGACTGTTAGTCGACTGCTCTTCGCTCGGGCTGCATAGAACCCCGCGCTTCGCGCGATAGTCGACTAACAGTCGACTCTACCGCCCCCCGGCCTATTTGCCGTAGCGGCGCAGCAGCTCCACCAGCACCGCGGCCTCGTCCGCCCGCCGCTGCGGGTCATCGGCACCCACCACGTGTTCCTGCAGGTGCTCGTGCAGCAGCTCCATCAGCAGGCTGTGGGCGGCGCCGCGCACGGCGGCAACCTGCACCAGCACGTCCGCACAGTCGCCGGCTTTACCCTCGGGCTGGTCCAGCGCCTGCTCCAACGCCGCCACCTGGCCCGCGATGCGGCGCACCCGGGTCAGCAGCTGCTTTCGATTCTTGTGCACATGCGCCATGGCGGGATCATATACCCTATGGGGGTATCCACTCCAGCTCCCGCCACCATGCACTTGGACGCCCTCGCCGCCGCCCGTCGCCACGAACACCGCTTCGACGACGGCAACCCGCTGGCCGAACGCAATACCCGCCGCGCCCTGTGGCTGACCGTCGGCATGATGCTGGTGGAGATCGTCGGCGGCTGGTGGTTCAACTCCATGGCCGTGCTCGCCGACGGCTGGCACATGAGTTCGCACGCGCTGGCGCTGGGCCTGGCGGTGTTCGCCTACCGCTGCGCGCGCCGCTACGCGCACGACCCGCGCTTCGCCTTCGGCACCTGGAAGATCGAGATCCTGGCCGGCTACACCAGCGCCATCGCCCTGCTCGGCGTCGCCGCGCTGATGGCCGTGCAGTCACTGCAGCGGCTGTGGGTACCGGCGCCGATCCACTACAACGAAGCCATCGCCATCGCTGCGGTAGGCCTGGGCGTGAACCTGCTCTGCGCATGGTGGCTGCACGACAGCCCGGGCCACGCGCATCACCACCACGGGCATGACCATGGCCATCATCACGGGCATGACCACCAACACCACGATCACGGCCATGCGCACGGTCACGACCTCAATCTGCGCTCGGCCTACGTGCACGTGCTGGCCGACGCCGCCACCTCGGTGCTGGCCATCGTCGCCCTGCTCGGGGGCAAGCTGCTGGGCCTGACCTGGCTGGACCCGGTGATGGGCCTGGTCGGCGCCGTGCTGGTCACGGTGTGGGCTGTAGGCCTGCTACGCGACAGCGGCCGCATCCTGCTCGACGCGCAGATGGACGCACCGGTGGTGGCCGAAGTTCGCGAAGTGATCGAACAGGGCCCCTGGCCGGCGCGCCTGGCCGACCTGCACGTCTGGCAGGTCGGTCGCGGCAAGTACGCGGTCAGCGCCAGCGTGGTTACCAGCGACGCCAATCTGGATGCCGATACCGTGCGCAACGCGCTGGCGATCCATGAAGAGCTGGTGCATGTCACCGTGGAAATCCACCGCAGCACCTGACCCGCATCCGGTAGTGCCGGCCGCTGGCCGGCAACCTCATGGGCTTCGGAAACAATCCAGCGTTGCCGGCCAGCGGCCGGCACTACCGCTAGAGCTTCAACATCATCCGCAGCAGGTACATCAGCAGCGGCAGCGCACTCAGCACCGCACCACCGATGCCGATCCACGGCCAGCGCTCGCCGCGCACGCGCGAGGCCACCGCCAGACCGCAGCCCACCAGTGCCGCGCCCAGCACGCCCACGCCCAATCCCGCAGCCATGCCATTGCCGCCTGCGGCCACCGCCGCCTGCGCCGCCAATGTGCCGGCTCCCCAACCCACAGCGATCCCCAGCCAACTGGCCATGCCGCACCACGGTGCCTTGCCCTGCGCCATCCGAAAACCCCTTTGTTCTTGCCGAATTTCTGTACGGGCGACGCCCGAGTGCTGCCTACACTAGCCCCACCTGCCCTGTAGGGACATCCCATGCGCATGCTCCGCCTGCTGCTGCCCGGTGCCGTCCTGCTGCTCACCGCCTGCAGTGGCGATGCCGGGCTTCCTTTCAGCGCCGATCCGTTGCAGGGCTGCTTCGCCACCGGCGCACGCAAACCGGCCGACTTCCGCATCGACAGGGAAGGCGGCCAGTACTTCGTCTCCTTCAGCCGCGGCGACCAGTGGCAGCGCGAGCCGAATGTCCTGCACAAGGCCACCCGCAGCGAGATCAGCCGCTACTTCCGCGATGACGCCGAGCAGATCGACAGCGCGTTGATCCGCATGGCGGGCGGCTTCGGCATCTTCCACTTCAACAAGGACGCGACGTTGAAGGGCAAGGCCAGCGATAGTGACTACATGGCGTTGATGCTGATCGGTGCTGGGCCGGTGTATGCGGTGAAGTGCCCGTAAGACGCAATGATTCTGATGGCGGCTCAGGGCACTATGGGCGCATCCTGTCTTCTTTGAGGAGCGATGCCAATGCTGCTGTTTCTGCTGCTTGCGGTAAGCGCGCCGAAGACCCAGGGGGCCTATGACGAAGTCCGGCAGCTGTCCGATGGCCAGACCCTGATCATGCGCACCCTGGACTGGGATCTCGGTGATGGTCGCCACGAGCGCGTTACCGTGCATTGGCTGCTGCAGGAAGACGGCAGCCTGCGCTACGACTTTGATCGGCAGCCACCAGAAACCCAGGACGTCCATCGTCGGTCGTGCGCCCGTGTAGGCATGCAGCCGTCGCGTGGCGTCGGCATGCTCTCGGGGGAAGGGACCACACACGGCTACAGCTGCACCAGCCAGCGGTAGCGCCGAGCCCACGCTCGGCTCCTCCCGTCTACATCCACGCATGGCGTGGATCTACTGCAGCAGCCACACGTGGCCCCGGCAACAGCTGCGGTACCATGCCCTCCCCCGAACCGCCCCGGTACCCGCCGTGCCCCATTACACCGGCCCCCTGCTGACCCGCGACAGCGCCGATACCCTGCGCCGTGCCCATGACAAGGGCGCCGCCGACTGGCAGGGCTCGCTCGACCTCGGCCGCAGCGAGGACAGCGTGGTGCTGGATGCCGACGGCTTCCACTTCCGTGGCCAGCCCTACCCGTGGCCGGGCAAGCTGAAGGACCGCACGCTGTACTACTGGGACGGCGAGGACTTCGCACCGATTTCGCGCTACAGCGGTTCGCTGATCAAGCTGGTGCCGACCGAATGGGGCGCACCGACCTTCGAGATCGACGGCATCAAGATGCTGCCGACCTCCAAGCTGTCACCGTTCGAGGACGCGCGTCGCAAGGTGGAGCTGGTCGCCCCGGCCGGCAAGGTCATCCTCGATACCTGCGGTGGCCTGGGCTACTTCGCCGCCTGCGCGCTGGAGGCCGGCGTCGGCCAGATCCGTTCGTTCGAGAAGAATGCCGACGTGATGTGGCTGCGCACGCTCAACCCGTGGTCGCCGGATCCGGAATCGGCTGCGGCTGGTGGCCGCCTGCAATTCAGCCACGGCGATGTCTCGCAGCAGATCGAACAGGTGGCCAGCAACAGCGTCGACGCGATCCTGCACGACCCGCCGCGCTTCGGCATCGCCGGCGAACTGTACTCGCAGGTGTTCTACGACCACCTCGCCCGCGTCATCCGCAAGGGCGGTCGCCTGTTCCACTACACCGGCGCCCCGAACAAGCTGACCAGCGGCCGCGACGTGCCGCGTGAAGTGGCCAAGCGCCTGGAAAAGGCGGGGTTCAAGGCCGAACTGGCGCTTGACGGCGTGCTGGCCGTCAAGCGCTGAGCCTCATTCCGAGTCCACCTTCGCCAGCTTCATCACCCACTTCGGCACTTCCGGTTCACCGGCGTAGAAGTCCTTCGGCTTCTTCTCCGCCATCGCCCAGCGGTGCAGCCAGCTCGGGCCGTAGCGACCGCTGTAGCCCTCGGCGCCCCGCGCATAGGCCGGGTCACGCATCGCTTCGTCCAGCGAAATGAAGCGATAGCCGCGCCGCTTCGTCGCCGCCACCAGTTCGGCGAACGTGGCTGCATTGAGTTCGTTCGCATGCATCAGCCAGACCTGCGGCAGCGCGTAGCCCAGCAGCGCCTGGGACTGCTTCTCGTAGTAGTCCAGCTTGTTCAGCATGTACGGCACATAGCCCTTGCGCAGCTGCGCCAGCGTCGCCTCACGCGCCGGGGAATCCGGCTGCTCGTTCATCACGTTGGCATAGGCGAACGCCCACACCCACTCGCCGTTGTCGACCGTCACCGGTGCCACGCGGTAGCCATGCTGCTTGAAGAACACGTCCATCTCCGCGCGTTCTTCCGGCGTGCGCCCGGCACGCAGATAGGGGTGACGCATCCACTGCGGCTTCAGCCCGCGCTCGGCCAGCAACGGCCGCAGCACCGCCTCGCCACGCAGGAAATCCTGCTGGAACGCAGGCACGCCCTTGGCGTTCAGGTCCATGTGCGAGTAGGTGTGGTTGCCCAGCACATAACCGGCGTCCAGCCAGTCGCGCAGCATCTGCACCCGCGCCGGCTGCACCTGCCCATCGATCTCAAGCTTGTTCTCGTTGACGAAGCCAACTACCGGCACACCCGCCTGGTGCAGCTGCGTCATCAGCGCTTCGTGCCGCGCCTGAAGATCCGGCGGAACGATCTCGTCCACCCGCGCCCAGGGCAGGTCGTCGATGGTCACCGCGATCCGGCGATCCACTTCAGCGGCGTGTACCGCCAACGAACACAGCAGCAACGGCACAGCACGCAGCAACCAACGCATCAGCACATCCTTGCAGGAGCGGAGCGCAGACTGTAGCGCGATTGCGGGCGCGTGGTCGGTCACACACCCGTTATGGGCTGGGCGACTGCACCTGACGTTCGCGCACGATCGCCCGCCACAGCATGAATCCTGCAGCCATTGCCACCAGCATCAACGCGACCAGCACCAGGGCAAGGTCATCGGGATTGCGCAGCAGCGGCGCATGCTCATGGGTGAGGATCTCGAACACCACCTGCTGCGCCTGTGCCAGTGGCAGCCGGCCCTGCTCGCCCAGTTCAACCAAGCACGCGGCCGGAGACAGCTTGGCCACGCTGGTCCACGCCATGTCGTACAGGTGCAATGCCCTGAGCGCCAGCGCCAGGATCGCGGCGTGCATGGCCATCACCCCCCAGTTGGCGCGTCGCAGGCGTTCGGACAGACGCCCCAGACGGTAGACGCTGATCGACATCGCGCCCAGCAACGCCAGTACCACGCCTGCCATCGGAATCCACTGCAACGGTTGCCATGGTGCAAGCGCAGCGGACCGCGCCAGCAGCTGTTCTGCGACCTGCATGCGCGCGACAGGATCAGGCCCACCGCATGCGTCATCCACCGGCTCCAGCAGCAATCCCACGCGGTAGTGGAAGAAGCCGGCTGCAAGGGCTACCGCCAGCAGCGCCACGACCTGCAGTGCCAGCAGAATCGGGCCAGGACCACAGATACGACAGAAGCGGGCAGCAGCAGAGACCATCGGTTCATCCGTGACAACAAAGGACCATCCTAACCAAGCGCCCTGTGCTTGTCGGCTGGCGGATACGACAACCGCCGCGTGGTCCCGGTAGGATGTGGATGAGCATGGATGGTCGTATGTAGAGGTGTTGTGGATGGTCACGCTGTATCTGTGGGTGCGAACGCTGCTTCCGCTGCTGGCGTTCGTGATCGCGTGGATGCTGCTGTCGCGCCTGATCAAGGCCCGCGTGGCGCGCCTTCCACGGGTGCCCTTGAACCTGCCCGAGCACAGCAGCAGCCCGCGCAGGAAGGACCGGCGCATCTACGCGCGCAAGCTGCGGCGCAGACCGGGCCTGCGCACCGCAACGCGCCCGGCCACCGCGCCGCGCAGCTGGAACCTCGCGGCGGTGTTCGTTTCGTTCTCTGCGTTGATTGCCGCCGTGCTGGTCATGCCGGATGGCGCGCGCTTCCAGGTGCTGGTCGAGAGCCTTACGGGCTACCCGGCCACGATTGCCGAAGTACATGTTCCCGCTGCCGGGCAGCCCCTCGTGCTGCAGGCGTGGCAGCCCGCACTGGCGCAGCTGTCACGGCCGGTAACAATGCGCTACCCGATCGGGCGCACGGGCGGCCAGCATGACGCGTGCGCCACGCTACCGGTACAGGTGAGGCATCAGGGTGATCGGCTGCAGGTGGCTACGGCCGCGCCGGTGGATTCCGAGCTGCTGCGTGCAGAGCTTGCGCACTTGGCGGGGCTGCCGACGGAGGCAATCACTGTCCGCCAGAGCGAGATCTCACCGTGGCTGGAATCCGGCTGGACGCCGCTGGACGGCATGTAGATGCCGGACCAGGCCAGGCTGCTGTTGCAGTAGATCCACGCCATGCGTGGATGGGCACCGTGCGGGGTCGAGCACGGCTCGACTTTACAGATCAGGATCCGCGCGGCAGCTTCGCGGCCCACATGTTGTCCACCAGATTCGGATAACGCCGCCCATTCTCTTCCGCCCGCTGCCGCGCCGCCTCTTTCTGCGCAGGCGACAGCGGCTGCGAGGTCTGGCCCTTGGGGTTGGGCTTCTTCCACGGGGGTGTCTTGGTCTGGCGCATGGCCGCAGCTTACCGCTTCAGGAAGTTCAGCAGCGCCAGATTGAAGCGGTCCGCATGGCTGGTATTGCACCCATGTGGTGCGCCTTCCAGGATCACCACTTCGCTGCCCGGAACGGCCCGGTGCGTGCGCTGGCCCGAGCCTTCAAACGGCACGATGGCATCGCTGTCACCGTGCAGGATCAGGGTTGGCACCGTGATCTTCTTCAGATCGTCGCGGAAGTCGGTAGTGGCAAACGCCTGCATGCAACCCAGCGCCGCCGTCTGGTCGGATTGATGGCAAAGCGCGATTGCGGCTTGGCGCTCATCCTCGGTCACCATCAGCTTGCCATTGGCACTGAAGAAATCGCGGGCGAAGCCATCGAAGAACGCCTCGCGATCCTTCTCCAGACCGCTACGCATTTCGTCGGCCTTGTCCTGTGTGAGCGGACCTTCCGGATTGTCCTCGCCGCGCAGCAGATACGGCGGCACCGCTGCTGCAAACACCACGCTGTGCAGGCGCTCCTGCCCGTGATTGGCCACGTACCGCGCAACCTCACCGCCGCCCATCGAGAAACCGACCAGGGTGACGTCGCGCAGGTCACGCTCCTCGATCACCCCGGCCAGATCCGCCGCCAGCGTATCGTAGTCGTAGCCCTCGGCGGGCTTGTCGGAACGGCCGAAGCCGCGCCGGTCGTAGCTGATCACCCGGTGTTGGGCGTCGCGGAGGATCGACACCTGCGTCTTCCATGCATCGGCGGAAAGCGGCCAACCGTGAATCAGAATGACCGGGCGGCCGTCGCCACCAGTGTCTTCAACGTGCAGGCGGACGCGGGGAGCAGACATGGAACCTCCTGTGGAAGGGGAGGATTTCAGGCTACGGGCCGGCCCCTATCGCGACCGTGATGGAATCGCCGGCCGCCATGACATCCCCTGCACAGACCACGGCCCCGACGCTGGAGCCGAGCCGCCAATGCGGGCATTCACTCCGTGGTACGGCCGTTTCGTCGGACGCCGGCTGCAGCGCCCCGAACGCCATGCGAGCCTGCGTGAACCCTCCTTGGAGCTTCGCCATGCTGCTGCTCACCCTGCCCCTGCTGGCCGCCGGCCTCGCCGCCGCACCCGCGCCCTCCGATGACCTGCGCGAGCAGATCCGCCAGGCCGACACCCAGCTGTTCGCCGCCGCCTTCGAGGCCTGCGATGCCGACAAGGCCGCCGCGATGACCACCCAGGACATGGAGTTCTTCCATGACAAGGATGGCAAGTCGGCCAGCAGCCGCGAAGACTTCCGCCGCAGCGTGGCCAACATGTGCAGCAATGCGCGCAAGGGCGGCTGGAGTCTGCGCCGCGAGCGGGTGGAGTCTTCGTTGCAGGTTTTCCCGCTACACGACGAGCGGGCGCTGGAAATCGGCGACCACCGCTTCTATGAACGCGGCAAGTACGGCGTGGAGCGCTGGGTGGGCCAGGCCCGCTTCATCCAGGTCTGGCGTCGCGTGGACGGGCGCTGGTTGGCCGAGCGGGTGATCAGCTATGACCATCGGCCGGCAGCGAAATGAACCCGTCGGCGACTGTTCATTCGCCCTGACCAAGACCATTCAGCCCACGGTCTCCTCCAGATCGCGGGCGTAGTAGCTTGCTGCCTGAGCCAACTCCGCGCCGATGGCGTCGCACAGGTGCGTTGGGGAATCGACCCGTACGTTGCTCCCGAAGCCCATCAGCCACCAACGCAAGGTCTGGTCGTCCTCCACCGTAGCGCGCAGCCGGATCCATCCATCACCCAGATCACTGATCGTCTGATCTTCGGACAGGGGCGTCTCCCTGAGATGCTCCGCAGCCTGCGCCCGGAAGCGCGCCTCCAGCACGATGCGTCCTTGCCCCTGGAACGCGGTGGCGGTGGTCGTCGCATAGCGCTGGAAGTCGAAGTCCGGCAGGCTCCTTGCCTCCATCTCCAGCACCCGGGTTCCACTCAGGCGATGCAACGCCAGGTGGCGGATGTCCGTATAGTCCCGCAGCATGCAGACAAGGTACTGCGCAGAACCGCGCATCAGCAGCCCCAGAGGATGCATGATCATCTCCTTCGGCTCGTCCTTGCCTTTGCTGCGGTACCAGCCTGACAGGCAGCGTCGGGATGCCAATGCCCTGTGGACATCCACCTGTACGGCCGTTTCCACCTCGGGGGCGAGCAGGTTCGGGCCCATGGGCAGGATCGCGGTCCTGCTGGCCCACTCCCCCCAGCCCGACGTCGAGACTTCCGCCCGCGCCATGTCGAACACGGGCATCAGCTCATTCATGGCCGTTGCCGGGAGCAGCTGACGCAGATGTGCATGCGAAAGCAGCAGTGCAACGCTCTGCGAAATCGACAGCCTGGGCGTGAAGGCGAAGTTCGCTTCCCTGGACCAACTCCAGCCAAAGGGCTTTTCACTGTCGTCGGCAATGAGCTGGAACCGCGTGGACAGGTTCTGGAGGTCCCGTTCAATGGTGCGACTGCTGGTCCTGAAGCCCAGCGGCTCCAGATTCTCCAGTATCTGCCTGACGGATATCCTGCGCGGAGCGCGCGGGATCATGCGCAGCATCTCCCACTGCCGCATCAACGTGTCGTTCGAACGGATCTTCATATCAATCTTCCCTTCCAGAGCCGACAGGCAACAAGAGCCCCACCAGAACGGCGTGGGGCTCTGCCCATCGTCAAGCCGCCTTGGCGGGCTCCTCGCCCTTCATCACCACCATCGCCGCATCCACATCGGCCACGGTCTTCTCGGTCGAAAGCACCAGCGCTCCTGCGTCATCCAGGATCGGGGTATCGATCATCACCTTGATCAGCTGGGCAATCTTCACGGCACGGAAAACCCGCTCCCGCGCCTGCTGGGGGAAACTACTGAAATCGCAGCCGTGCTCCCGGATGACATCACGGATATCGGCTACACCACGACGCAGCGACATGCACAGCTTGGAGAACGTCCTGTTGGCGAGCGTTGTAACGGCCTCGACCGCTGCCAACTGTTCGGCGGCCAACACGGCCTCGTCGTAATGGGTTCGAGCAACCTCTTTGTTACGGCGTGCATCGGCCAGCGCGGCTTCAGCCTTGCTGCCCACCACGTAGCCAAAGATCGCCAGCGCCGGACCGGCAACCAGGCCACCCAGCACCAGGGTGCCGCCGGCCATTCCGAATCCGCCCGCAGCCAACGAACCGCCGCCCAGCCACGCCAGCGTTGCGTTGGTTGCTGCAACACCGCTGAGGGTCGAAATGGCGGTGCCGGTGCTGGCACTGGCCAGCAGCATCGTCCCGTTGTACGCACCAAATGCCAGCGCGGCGCCACTTCCCAGCCCGGCGCCCAGGCCCAGGCCCGAGTCCATCAGCAACTGGTAGTCCCGCTTCAGGCCTTCCAGCGACGCCGTGGTGAAATCGCCCTGCACCAGCTTGTCCAGTTCGGGTGAGCCGATCCCCTCAACGTTCTTGAGCTGGCCAAACGCATCGATGAAGTCCGCAATCCCTCCATTGAAAGCACGCAGCTTGCGTGCACCATAGTCCTCAAGCACCGTGTTGGTACGCTTGCGCTGCGTCTCCAGCAACGACGAGCCCTTCTCGATCAGCCCCTTGGCATCGGCGTTGGCGATGCCGGCATCCTTGTGATCGACCACGGCCTTGCCGCCCTTGTAGATGCCATACAGCGCGCTGGCAGCCATCGCGGCCCCGACTACGATTGGAATCATGGGTAACTCCCTTTACTCAAGAATGATGGCAACGGTACGGCTGGCCTCGCGATTGATACTTTCCGCGCGCTCAAGCAGGTCGTTGTAGATGTAGTCGTCAATACCGAAGATATCGGCCAGGCGACGCAGCTGTGCTTCCTCGACACTCGACACTTCACCGTCGGCCAGTGCAAGCAGCATCAACTCATACAGCATCACCTTCGGTACGGCCGGCTGCGCGGCTTCGACCATGGCCTTGTCGATCAGCGAGTCGAGCACCTCGCACGCCACCCGCGCCCGCTCCACCGGGTCGCTCTGGCGCACCAGCGGCATCGTCTGCAGGCGCGTCAACAGTTCCTTCGTCACCCCGTCGGACCGATATACCTTGCCGCACTCACGGGAAAAGCTGTCGAAGATCGCACGTTCGTGTTCGGATTCATCCAGCGAAACCTTGCTCAGGTTGGTATCGCCAGTCACTTCTTCGTGGGTCTTTCCGTCCCACAGCATCGGGTTGTCACTCACGCTCAGCAGGCGCGCAACCTTCAGGAAGGTTGCCTGCTCGGTGTCTGGAAGCAGATAAAGGAACATCGTATCTCCAAGGTCCTGGGATCACACACGGAAGCCGGCGTGGCCAACCTGCCCGGAAGGCCACGACCAGAAATGGGTTCGATTGATCAAAGCCGAAGCGGCTCGTCACCCGTCATGAACAGATCAAACTCCTGCAGCGAAGCAAACTGCAGGCGGCTGCCCAGCAGAAGGGCAAAGCGGTTGATTGCAGCCGCGAATCCATCGGCGTCAATCTCCGGCTGGGTGGTATCGAGTGCACACAGCAACTGGGCCGTCTCGTCATTCAGCACTGGAAGCTCGGCCGCAATGAACTGCGCCAGCGCCAAGCGCTGCGCCAGAATTTCTTCACGGGCAGCTTTATTGAGCTCGATTGCCAAGGCCAGCCTCTCGGCAGCCAGATCTGCACTCCGGGCCGCCTCCAACGTTTCCCGATAGAAGATCGATGAAAGCGTGCAGCCAATCATCCCGCCGATGGCGGCGCCAACCACCGGGACCGGAATCGCGATCTGGCCCAATGCCGCCATCATGGCCGAAGCCATCATGCCGGAACCCTTCTCACCGATCTCATCCAGGAACTGGACGCCGTCGATCTCACCCCTGGCGTAGCGGCGTATGCAGCCGGTCATGGTCACGCAGACGTCGACCACCATGGCCGGAGCGGCTGTACGGGAAAGGACCTGCAGGCTCTGTCGGCCTGACTGCTGCATCACTGCGGTCAATGCGGCCCCGGACGCAGCCGTTGCGTAGCCCATGCCGGCAGAGACGGCACCATCCACCAGGACTGCGCGGCCCGCATCAATCATCCCCCTGCGCTCGGTTGCCACCGCATAGGCATTGGTCGCCATGCTGATCGCCGCGCCAACCATGAACGCCCCGCGCGCGCCTTCAAGACCTGCCCTGTGGCTGGTATGCGCGATATCGCGCACCGTCGCCATCCGCGGATGGGTACGATAGAACTTCGCATCGTCACTGGTCAGCCCCGTATCCAGAAGGTTGCCGGCCAGCTGCTCATAGTTGTCTGCCTTCGCACGAAGATGCAGTGCGACCTCAGGCTTGCCCCTCGCGTCGACCACGTCCGCCTGACGGCGCAGATCTGCTGCCTGCGCCCGGCAATGTGCCTCGGCATCGACGTACTGCTCCGAGGGCAGCTCCAACTTCAGCCCACGATAGCGCGAGAACTCTCCATCGGGCGCAGCGATCTTCTCAAGGAGCCGGTCACGGTTGCCCACGAACTTCATCTGTGACTGGCTGCCTTCAATGATCTGGCCATCCAGCACCCTTATCCGATCAACGCGATCATCGTTCCGCCGGTACTGGGGATGGTCATCACTGCGCACCGTGCGAACGGGTGACCCACTGATGATGGCCTCGGCATTGTCACGACTGGTCGCTGCGACCTCAGCCGCATAGCCGGCCTGCTGGGCAATGCTGTTTTCCGGACGTACCGGATCAAGCTTGTACCCGGAGATCTTCTTCAGGCCATGGGTAAATGTCTGACCGGTCAGTTCGTCTCTTCCGGTATACCCTTTGATGTATTCGGCATTAGCATTGCCATAGCGTTGGACAGTCTCCAGCGTTGACATCGTCGTCGCTGCGTCCAGGATCTGCCTGCCCGACGTTTCGCGGGCACTGTCATCTGCATTTGCATTGGGTTCCATTGCGTTTTCCTCCGTGACGCAAAGCATCCAGCTGTGGGCCAATACCCAGGCATGCTTCGCCCGCGGGTTTGGCTGGGAGATCCATCTTCGGCGTACATAGCGACAAACCATGTCGTAACGCCTGATCTCCCGGATCATCGACAGCACTTCCGAAAACTTTAGGCCTATTGCGAACTTTTCGTGGCCGATTGCGACGACACATCGCACTGCGACACAGATTGTCGGAGGAATCCGCATATTCCTCTCCGGGGAGGCCACGCAGGTGCTGGGCCTCCCTTCCTTCCATCACCTGACGAGGAACGCCATGTTCAGAATCATCGGTGCAACCGTGGTGTACGGGCTCGCGCTGTATGGCCTGGGATGCTGGGTACGTGACAGCCACGAAGTACGTGGCACGAGGTAGACCTTTACTCCTGTCGAGACCCGGACGACCTCAGCGGTCGACAGCAGGCAATCCCCTCACCGGACAGCGAGGGAACACAGATCAGGATGATGGAACCCCCAAAAGAGAGATTGATGAACAAGCGTCATTCCGAGCTCGTGATCTTCATTGACAATGTCGTCGCAGAACTTCGCCCGGTGCTGGCCTGGATCGAGCGCCATCCGGTCCTTATTGCGTCGATTGCCGTACTTCTGCCCAGCGCAGGCATCCTCTACTACGCCGTCAGGGAAGAGCTGCCTCTCAGCCTGCTTTCGTCCGATGCCGTTTCCGCACTCCCCATGATGCTTGCGGTGACCGGGCTGCGCGTCCTTGCCCTGGCCGTCATGTTCCTTTCCCCCATCGTACTGTCACCCAATCGGTTCTCGTATATCCCAGGCCAGGGAATCAAACTGCTGCCGGACGCTCCGGCGAGCCGGAACAGGACGCTCTGGCGCTGGAGCCTTGCGCTGATCACTCCGGGCGTAATGCATTTCAGCGGAATCTATGTCGCATCCTTCTACACCGAGATTTCAGATGCAGCACTGTGGTTCAGTACGATTGGCTGCCTGCTGATCTTCGTTCTCCTTTCCCGCTGGGCGAAGCCCGATGACAGGAAGCAGAAATGGCTTTCCTTGGATAGCTACTTCCTGCTGGGCATGGGGCTCATGCAACTGCTGTCCATCAACACGATCATGCGGCTCATGCTCGGCCTGGTCTCCAGGGAAAGTGATCTGGTGATTGGCATGTGCCTGCTCACGGCCGCAGTAGCATTGGGCATATTCCAGTCCATCGTCATCAGAGTGGTCGATGAACTGAGTGGACGATACGGCGTTGGTGTACTTGCACTCTCGTTCGCCTCGATCATGGTCACCGTGGCCATGCTCTTCCCTCCGACCGGTGCATACCTGGCCTCGCAGGTTGTCAATCCGCCAAGCGGAAAATCCCGCGGCTGCATGACGCTGGATCTGCGATCGCGTGACAGCGCATCCCGCAAGCTCCTGATCGGTGATGGTACCGCTACCCATCCGATCAACGTTGTCTACTCGACCAGTTCCGTGCTGCTTGTACGCTTGAAGGATGACGACAGCAGGACCATCCATCGCATCCCCATGGACCAGGTTACCGAGTTCAACCCGTGCCCGCGGGAAACAGACACCGAGAAGTCACCCGGGACATAAGGAAGCTGATGCCCTGATCCGAGCAGGGCCGCCCGTGCCAGACGCACGGGCGGCCCCGTAGCCGGTTACAACTGAATCCGCGCCACACTCTCGTCAGCGCCCTTGTCGTCCTTCTCGCCGTTCTTGATGCTGACGAACAACACGTTGTTCTTAGCATCCAGCGCCAGGCTGTTCGGGTGGGTCGGCACCGTGTAGGTCGCCACCTTCTGGTAGCTGTCACTGTTGTACGCGGTCACCGTACCGGCCTCGCGGTTGGTCACGTACAGGCGCTTGCGCGGTGCATCCAGCAGGATGCCCAGCGGGCCGGCATCGGTCGGGATGCTGGCCAGTTCCTTGCCGGTGCTGCGGTCCAGCACCAGCACGCGCTGGCCCGGATGCTTGCTGACCAGGCCGCTGCTCTTGGCCTGGTAGCCACGCAGGAATTCCGAGCCCTGGTCGGTCACGAACAGGCGCTTGCCGGCCGGGTCCAGCGCGATGTTCATCGGCTGCTCGGCGGCGATCCTGTGCTGCGCCACCACCTTGTTCGAATCGGTGCCCACCACCACCAGGTCGGCCAGCAGGTTGCTGGTATAGACGCGCTTGTTGGCCGCATCCAGCGCCAGGCCCGGCGCCTTGGCATTGCCCAGGCCGTCGATGGTGTTGATCACCTTCAGCGTGGTGGTATCGATCACGAACAGCACGCTGCTCACGTCCGGCTGGCTGCTGTGGCCGGTCACGTACAGGCGGTTGGCGGCGCTGTCGACCACCAGCTCGCGCAGGTCGTGGGTGTAGGCGGCCTTGCCATCCTTGCCGGTCTTCTTCTCCATCAACTGGATGGTGCCCACGGCCTTGTTCTGCGCGGTGTCGACCACCGTCACCGACAGGTCCACGGTGTTGCCCACGTAGAGGCGGTCGTGGGCGTCATCCAGCACCACGCCGAACGCCTTGCGCTCCAGCGGGATGCGGGTTTCCACGGCCAGCGTGGCCGGGTTCAGGCGCAGCACCTGGGCCGGGCCGGCGTCATCGCCGAAACCGCCGGAGGAGGCCACGAACACGGCGTTCTGCTTCGGGCTGTAGGCCAGCTCGTACAGGCCTTTGGCCACGGCCTGGCGCTGCACAGCGGCGGCGGTGGCACTGGCGGCGGGCGCGTTGTCGGCGAACGCGGAGGGCACGCCGAGGCTGAGCGAAACGGCAACGGCCAGCGCGGCCGAGCGGAAGAGAGGAGTACGGAACATGCGAGCGTCCTTGAATGGGCACGGGAAGGTGTCCTGGCTCGCTGGGCCGTACTGCGACGGCCCGCCCCGCATCTGTCTGCGCGGGGTGGGCTGGCTGGGGTTGCGGGGGAATGGTAGCAGGTGGGGGGCGTGGCGTGCGCCGGCGCGTGCATGGCAGGCGCGCGGGTTACTGCTCCTTCAACCGCAGCGAATCGGCCACATCGGTCTTGGCCGCCACCTCGGTGGCGATGCTGGCGCGGCGGTGCCCCGGGTCGTTGCGGTCCCCCTGCACGATGAAGATGCTCTCGGCGGCATGACTGCTTTTTGTCGGCCGGCTGAGCAGCACGTGGTCCACGCGCGAGAGATTGTTCTGCTTGGCCAGCACCAGCAGACTGGCGCTGATGCGCTGGCTGGCCGCATCGAACGGGCGGCCATGCGCGGCATCCAGTTCGGCCACTTTCTGGATCAGCTGCGAGAACAGGCGATGGTCCGGATGCGAGGGGTCCAGCAGCGTGCCGGCCACTTCAATCGGCGTCGGCGGCGGCTCATCGCTGGCGCGGTCACCCTGGCGATGGTGCTCGGCCTCGCGCTCGGGCATCGCGTGATGGGTTTCGACATTCAGATCGCTGCCCGGGAACGGCGCGGCAATGCACTGGATCTCTGGCAGGTTGAACAGCACCGCGAACTCGCCGAGGTTGCTGCCGCCATCCAGCGGCGCCGGCAGCGGATGCAGGCCGGCGTAGTGCAGGGCGGCCCAAACGAAATCGCTGCAGCGATTGATGGTGGCCGGGCGATCCACATCGAATTCGAACTCGGCCGGCTCCTCGGCGAAATCACGCAGACAGCCGTAGTGTTCTTCGGTGATTTCCAGGGTACGGCTGTAGTACGGGTCCAGATGCTCGTCGGCATCGTCGTGGCGCACCTGCGCGTACTGCGCACCCGTGGGGGCTTTGCCCGGCGCGTGGCGCGGTGGTGCGAAGCCGTAGCTGTGGGCCTCGTCGCCCGCCGCCACCTGCAGGTACATGTGGCCGCGCGGCGAGATGCCCCCACTTTTCAGCGGGGTGCCGGGGGCGGCCAGGTACAGCGTTGCGGTGTAGCGTGTTGCGTGCTCCATGCCTGTTCAGCCTTGATGGGTGCTGCGGTCCTGGCCGGATGATGGCATAGGTGGGATGGGAGGCAGGTGGAGATGGAAGCAGTTTCGAGGCCAAGGCGCTCGAAACTGTGATCTTCCGTGCAGTCGCTGGAAGTCAGCCCATCTGTAGCGGCGCCCGGGTTTGTTCCAGGGCCGGCTCCTGCGGCGCCAACAAGGCGCGCTCCTGCTGGGTCTGCGAAATCTGCTCGACCTTGGCGAATGACTGCTCCACCGGTGTTCGCGCAGCCTCCTCCGCCGTCATCGAAGCTCGCACATGGGCAGGATCGTTGAGCTCCCCCTGCACGACGAACAGTCGCTGCGGCGAACCATCGCTTGGAGCATTGCCCAATACCACATGGTCGACATGCTCCAGCCCGCTCTCCTTGGCCGTGACCAACAAGCCCACTGAGATCCGCTCGCTGGTCCCATCGTAGGAGCGGCCATGCGCCTCATCAATGCCCGCTATTCCCTTGCGGATGGAATCGAGCATATCGCGATCGCCCCGCGGCAGTCGCTCATCGCTGATGATTCGCTGCATCAACGTTCTCTCCGGCATTTTGTTGTAGTGCTCACTATTCAGCGCGCTATCTGGAAAGGGCGCGCGGATGCTGCGGATGTACTCCACATTGCTGAGCGGTTTCAGGCCACCTTCGAAGCTCTTGTCCTGCATGAGGAGAAGGTTGGTTCGATGAAGGCCGGCGTGATTCAGTGCGCCCCAGGTGTAGTCGATACAGCTGTTTTCCACACCGTGATACTCGGTATTGAATCCATGCTCGCCGGGCTTTGCACCAAATTCCACCAGCTTGTCGTACTGCTGCTTGCTGATTTCCATCGTCCGCGTGTAGTACGGGTCTTTGTACTGCTCAGCGTCATTGTTGTAGACCATTCCGGGCCCAGTGACGACGCCATGCTCGATGGGTGCAAAGCCAAAGCTCACCTCGTCCTTGCCATGTGCCACTTTGTAGTATACGTGGCCGGCGCTGGATGTCCCTCCAGCCAGCAGCGGCGTGCCGGGAGCGGCAACGAAGACTGTGACTGTGTACTTGTCGTCCATGACGCACTCCTACTTCGACTTGTTTACGTAGGCCACCAGCAACTCGGCTTGCGTGGCCGCCAATCGATCATCAGGCTTCAGTATCTGCATGCTCAGCCTGTAGTGGCCAGGCTGCAGTTCCTGAGCCCAAGCGAGGGCAAGTTGTGTGTGGTGACTGTCAGGCGTCTCCAATCCTGCTGACTGCAGAGACTGATGATCGACGTCATCCAACCACCCGCCTTCCACCCGGCCCGTGGGTCCGATGGGCTCAATACGCGCGGGCGTGCCTGCCACCGACTCCACCCTCACCAACGGAACAGGAATGCGCTTCTGCGCCTCCAGCCGCTCCAGTTTCACCTCGGCGGGTAGGCCCATACTGCGGATCTCACGGCTCGTATTTAGTGATTTCAGCCCGTCTTCTCCACCCACCCGGATTCCAAGAAACAAGGTTGGCGAGGAGCTTTTCCCTGGGGGCGGTAGGGTGAACTCGACCACCATGGGTGTGGTCATCGCTACCAGCGGCAGCGACCTGACGAAGGGCACCAGGGTCCCGTTCTCTACCGGGGCGCGCGGCCCGGGTACCGCCTCGGAGCTGGCTCGGCAGCCACCCAGCAGGGAACCTGACAGTACCAAGGCCAGGCAGACCAACCATCTTCCTTGTCGAAACATCGCTTTTCCTCTTCCAAGGCTCATTGAAGCCGTTGAAGGCGCCTTCGCCCGTACTTATACACCCCGGCCGCAGATGATTCTGCGACGAAGTTCGCTGCGTCGCGGCTCCTGCGACTGGGAGTGATCAAAGTCGACCACGCGCAATGGTGCGCTTACCGTACACGCATAGGGGGTAGTAAATGGACCGCTACTTTGTGAACAGAACGCCGCAGGCCAATGGAGACCATGAGGTGCATAAACAGGGATGCTATTGGCTTGCTCGCGCCCAGTCCACACAGGACCTCGGCTTGCACACCAGCTGCAGGACGGCTGTGGCTGAAGCCCGGAGGTGGTACCGGCAGTCGAATGGCTGTGCAACTTGCGCTGCAGCTTGCCATACGAGTTGATCAACGGCCGAAGGCGAAGCGGATGCGGCCCCGCCAAATTTGGGCGGGGCCGCACCGTCACAGCCGCTGAGACAGGCCTAAGCCTCCCCCCGTCCCCACTGGAGGATGCCCATGACCAAGATCCACCCCACATGGCTGGAAGCCTTCGACAAGGAGCTCCTCCACCTGTTCGCCATCGACCATAGCGATGCCGGCATGGATGAGTACCTGCTGGGCTGCTACGCAGACCTGCCGCCGCGCGAGGCGGCGCTGGCGTTCGGCAGCGACTACGACCTGGAGCGCGACGATGCGCTGTGGCCACGGCCGGGCGCGCCTATGTGAGCCGCGCAGAAATCCCGCACGCCGGCATTCAAGGCAAGCGATGCCAAGGCATGGCCGCTATGCTGGCAGCGCGCCGGAATGGAAACCACGCATGCCCCGCTTCAACACCGCCCTGGCACTGAACCTCGTTCTGATGCTGCTGGGCGCTACACCCGCCATGGCCGTGGCGGCAGACCCGCAGGTTTCCACTGAAGTGTTCGTGGAGCGCGGTGACAACCCCACCGTCGAGCTGCAGCAGGCGCCTGCCATTGATTACTCAACGGCCCCTGCCATGCCGCCCGACACCTTCCTGCAGACTCCCATGCAGGTGCTGCTGGTTGCTCAGTTGGATGAGCTGGGCCACGTTTCCAACGTGATGGTGGCGCGGTCCAGCGGACTGCGGGAGATGGATCGTGCGGCCCTTACCTCAGTGCGCCAGTGGCGCTTTGATCCGGTCGTGGCTGACGGCGTCGCGCTGCATACGCGGGTGCGGGTCCGTCTGACCTTCGTGCCCACGGCCGAGGCGCCGCCCGGCTGAACCGCTGCTCCAATCTGTCGCGATTGGCCCTAGGCCATTGGCCTGGCTGCAGGTATTCCTACGCTTGGGGTCAATAGCGCCAAGCCCTTCAAAACCGTTGCAGCGCAATCGCTTGCTGGCTTAACACCTTGTGCGACAATGCCGAAAGCGTCAGGACTGGCAATCATCAGTCCTGTGGATTCTTGGCATTTGGTTACTGCACGGGTATCTCTTGGCGTGCCACCGGAAAAGGGTGGCGCGGGACTCGAAAACCCGTCTGAATACCCAGTGCTTTACGCTTGCCAGTCGGCGTCATCTTCGGATGGCGCCGGCTGGCAATCCGTTCGCGTTCCATGGCGGGCGGTGCGTGGGGGCCTTCGGGCCCGCCGGCTTGGGTACTCACCGGTTTTCGAGACACGCACCGTCCGCCGCCTTTATAGGTGGCGCTGCTATCTGTCCTGTACGGAGCATTGCCATGAACACATCGGACTTCCGTTCCCTGCACGCGCAGTACGATCCGGACAACGCCGAAGCCGAGCGCGAACCGTCTGTCGATCCCAACGCCTTCGTCGCCACGCTGCATCGCATCGGAACCGGTGCGGCTGCGGACGGCCAGCCTTGGCCCGAGCGGCATCAACTGCCTGGGCGGTGTCTTCAGCTGGCGGATGCGGATTGCGCACTGGCCGGGCTGCGCGTGGTGGCGGAGCTGATGCTGGCTGCGGAGCGGACTCGGCAGAATGGCGCGCCCGAGGAGTACCTGGGGGATCGGGTTATGGAAGGGTTGAAGATGGCGTGTGTGGCGTTGACTGCGCAGGTGACTGAGCGGTTGCACGTGCGGGAGTAGAGCGCGCTTCGCTACGTACATCGAATGCAATGCTTCGGATCGTGTGCAGGCTCCGAAGCATTCTCCACTGTCTGAGCCTTTAGCCTCCAACACTGGCCTCACTATGCCGAGCCGCACTCTACTTGCCCTGACGGCGGCAGCCCTATTGGGATTGATCATTGGCGGGGCGTACGCGCCAGCCACCACAATGAGTCTTGAGAACTACCCAAGACTCACCGACGCCGAGTTTGCCCTGTTTCGGGCCGATGCCGAGAACTTCGCCGAGGAGTTGGCCTGCCAAGGCATCACCATCGGCAAGCATGATTCCAGTAGACGCTTCTTCGATATGAGCGTACGTGGCGATGCCGTTCTGTTCGTGGACAACTCTGGGCCAAGTCTTCTGATAGTCACCATGTCTACGGTCGCAAGCGATGCAACGGAGCTACAACGCTGGAAAGATGGATGGGGCTCACCAAAGAGACGCAGGAGGAATTTGAGCGCACCTGAGAACAGCTGCGCTAGATCTGCGTCCCAGTAGCCCCCCATCTGCGCCCTGTCCAGGCAGCCAAACGCGTCAACCAATGACACAAGGAACCTGGTTCTGGCTAGAATCCTGGGCACTTAGCTTCTGGGACAGGGATCTAGGATGGAACTCCCATTCGAGGTGGGCGCGCTCTACAACCGTCAAAAGCAGATCCATGGTGTATTTGGCGGGCAACAGCAAGGCGGCATTTCGACACCCAAGGAGCATCCGCTAGTCATCGCGTTCACTGGCGAGGCCGGCGTGTCTCATGGCTACCATGACTTCTGGGACGACGACGAAGTCTTTCATTACTTCGGCGAGGGTCAAGTCGGAGACATGAAGTATGTGGCGGGCAACCGAGCGATTGGCGAGCACGTCAAGGATGGCAAGACGCTCGTAGTGTTTCAGATGATGGGCAAAGGGCGTCCCTACCGGTACCTTGGTAGGTTCTTGTGCGAGTCCTCCTACGTTCAACCTGGCACGCCAGATCGAGAAGGGCAGCCAAGATCTGCCATCGTGTTCCGTTTGAGATCACTGGAAGCCTCCTTGGGCCTCGCTGCAAGTGAGTCGGATCAAGCAGAAATCGATGCTGCCATCGATGAAGTCGGCGAGACGACCACAAGACGCGAAACCGAAGTGCGGACGAAGCAACGCCTGTTCCGCGAGCGCTTGATCGGCGTTGAGAAGCGCTGCCGGCTGACTGGCATTGAGGATCTTAGATTCCTCCGTGCGAGCCATATCAAGCCGTGGGCAGATAGCACTCATAGCGAGCGCGTTGATGGAGAGAACGGTCTTTTGCTGGCTCCGCATGCGGATCTGCTGTTTGATCGAGGGTGGATTAGCTTTTCGTCGAGCGGTCGCTTACTCGTTTCGAGCGCGCTGCCTAGCGATGTGAAAAATCGACTCGGCCTCAACTTGGATGCATCACTTCGATATGGATTTTTCTCCCCGAAGCAGCTTGGATTCTTGGAATTTCACCGAAACGTTATTTTTGATAGACGCCATCCCCATCGCACTTCCCAGAGTATTGACTCTCGAACTTCGGATCTTCTAGCCCAAGGGTTGGTAGGGACGTAAGCGCGGCTTGGCCAGCCCCCGCGAGTTGAAACGAAGGCTTCTCGGGCCTAGAGACCGGGTCAGCGTTGAACCAGCGATCTGTGTCGGATCTGGGTTGCAAGGATGGCTGGCAGAGCCTAGCGCTGATGATCGACTGTGGCACGCGACAGCTGCCTGGATGACACCTGTCGCGAAGTGGCAAGGCCAGCAACGCCTCGACGGCGCTGGAGCAAGCCCTGATCACCCGTTGCTCTGCGCTGGGTCGAGTGTCGTCGCCCCTGCCTGCTGCGATCTGACAGTGGCTTGGTGTTCATCAGCCATGACTACACAGCCCTGGTACTCAGCTACGGCCTGCAGGAGGAGTATCCCTCACAGTGCCCACAGCAGAAGTGCATTTGGAGCGGCTGATCGACGTTGAAGGAACAATGCATGCACCTGTGCCGTTTCGAGAGCCAAGTGCACTCTACATGGGCGATTACTGACTGGATCAGCTTCTAAAACCAACGGCGGCTGCATCAGGTGCTGAGGATGTTGGCGCGAAGCGCGGCAAATGCCGCTGCATCGACCACACGAGCAGAGCGAAAACCGGCGGGATACTACAGATGCAGACTGCGCTCCGGGCGCCATCCGTGCGATGGATCAGCTGATGCCGGCGGCGGTGCGCACCCGGCAGTACGGCTGCCGACGAAGAATATCTGGGCGACCGGGTGATGGAAGGTTTGACGATGCCTTGCGTGACGTTGACTGCGATGCCTACAGCGGTCGCAGGGTTAAGGACTAGAGCGCTCGGAGCTTATTAATCTCGAAGCTTACTGACTAAGGAACCAGGTTAGAAAGCACTGGCGAGCTATCGCGGCCGTCAGCATTCCCATTCGCAGACCGGCGGCCTTTCCGCCACAAACCTTCAGCATCCAAGTGCACCTTCAAGGCTCACCTTCCTATTTTCAACCCAATATAGGCAACCTCAACCATTCTGAATTCTTCAATCAACCGGAAGTGAATTCGCCCTGCTCCCGGGGTGTACCTTGCATGAATTTCGTACACTCTGTTGTCACCATTATCATCAGAGAACTGACAATCCGCCCTCCTTGTTTCAGATTCATTCGTTACTTTGCTACCCCAAACTGGGTAAGCAACGCCACCCATCGCCCATTGCTGAGCACTGCCATTAATACTAACTAGCCTATTGAAAATTTGAGAAATTCCTCCACCTGAAGCAGCCACTTTCAATAGATCACTCTCAACACGACGCAAGAATTTTAGCGAGGGGAACAATTCGCCTCGACGTTTCCAGACCTCGGAAGCGCCACCAGAGGGCAAACCCCGACCACGGCTTTGGATTACCTGCCTATGCTCCACACAGGAATCAACATCATATACATTCTCAACGTAAACTTCCTCTTCAAATATTTCACCGACATCCGAAACCTGACTAACCAATGCATGCAGGCTGGTTGTTTTCCACAAAGCGAGTAGCGGCAGAGTAAGAATTATCCCATCACGCTCGTAAGCGACTTGAGCTGCCCAGTGGGATCGACCTCCAACAGAGACTTCAATTCCTGCATCAAGCGCCAATGATGGCGCCCTATTGGCCAGCGACATCATTAAGCGCAACTCTTCCTTGACATGCGACTCGGAGAGGAAGGATACGAGGGTTCGGCCTGGCGATACCTGCAGTTCTGCAAAAGGTCTTTCGGTTAACAAATGAACATCTGCCCTCCAAACTCGCGCCTGCTTAAGTGCGCCCGCGCACATCGCAATAGCTTTAACTTGTGCGTCCTGGTCAAACTCTACTTCATCCACCCCTGTCAAGCTTAGCGCAATGGGCAGCGTCATCTATATTAACTCCATAATCGCCTTATCCCACTCATCAAAGAAGCCTGATGGCCAATGATCGAATCGCCCATCTGACGAAACTACCGGCGTCTCGAAAGTTGTTCCTCGCCCTCCAGTTTCCCTACGGAAGAAATGAAAAGCCGAAGAGTCTGAAGGAAGAACGCCCGCCTTGACCGCACGCCTAATGCCATTTATCAGATGATCACTATGAGTTTCAACAATAATCTGAACACCGTCAGTCGCTGTCCTCGCCAGAAGTTCCCCCATTATGCTCTGACCCTGGGGATGAAGATGAGCCTCTGGACTCTCAATCATTAAGAAATCCCCACTTTTTGCCGAAAGACAGGCGACCACTACCGGAAGCACATAAGTCAGCCCAAATCCAACATTCGTCGGCCGATACTCATTTGAACTTTCAATCCCAGCCTTTCCACCGTAGACAAAGGATAGTTGAGCTAAATCCGCTCCAACGACCTCTCTAGCTACGACGCCTACCCCTGGCGAAAGACAGTCAAGCCAGCTTTCAACTTGTGAAAGTAATTGCGCCCCTCTACTCCGATCCCTGACACGCAGCTCAGATACTGGCTCATCCTGACAGACCGACAAATAATGAACTGTATACTGCCCCCTTACACCAAGAAATCTTCGCCGGATAGCGTCTGAGTAGGACTTTGGGAACATCACAGCTGGAGATGCACGATCAGCGCTCAAGAACTGAAATCCACCGGTTAGAGGGGTTCCGAATGCGTCCGCACCGGGACCACGCTCCATCGGCAATAGATTCTCCCTCTCCGCATAGGAAAAATCCCAACGACTAGTTAATCCAGCCCCCTTGCCAATCTCGCTAACCGATATTGAGATTCGCTGACCATCCGCATATTCAAATAAGACATCCTTTCCCGTACCAAGATTGACGAGCTCTCCATTCAGGAGCAACCCACCATCCTCTTGCAAGCACCTAGCCTCGCTAGACTGCCTTAAGGCTGCCAATGCCTGCATCACCGAGCTCTTTCCTGAGCCGTTCAGCCCCGACAAAATGGTCAGTGCAGCAACAGGAAGATCGATCGATTTGAAAGACTTAAAATTCCTTAGACATATCTCTGAGATCACAACGAGTGCCTCCGAAACAGTTCGGCAATTTTTGAGAATCTATATTTAACCTTACTGGGATTTCCGGTTCCTTGAGATATGGAAGACTCAAAGCCAGAGTCATTAACCAATTGGATATAGTCTTTTACAACCACCTTACTATTCTTAATTAGCCTTGCACGCTCCACATCTCCGAGCATCGCCAAGTTGACCGATATCGAATCAAAAAGCGCTTTGTTTATTGGATATCTTGGCGCACCCTCCCGATAGATCTTTCGGAAGCAATGACGCCCGAATATATGATAAGCAGCGTCAAGCGACGAAGAGAACTCGTGCCGAAGCTTTCGGACTTCATCTGGCTTCAAGGAATTAAGTGAGCGCATAGCTCTCCTCAAAAAATCATCGAAGTCGGGGCTTGAGTATCCATCATAGCCCGCAATTCTGAATGCAATAAATCGAAGCACCAACTCCCGATCGGCCATTCGATCGTCCTTGATGCTTCCATCCGTAGCGTGCACGAATTCATCAGTGCCCGCCCACAACCCAAGGATCTCTCGAGCTTTTCCAGGAATAAGGGCGTGCCTCAACTCCTGACTCGAAAGCGGCATCCCTCCGGTATTAATTCTCGCGAAGACATTAAATTTAACTTCGTCCGGGGTACCAAATCTAATAACATGAACTATTAATTCGGTCTCTCTAAGCCGCCTCTTCAACCTTGGCGGAAGGTCATCGTAAGTCGCGCCATTGAACTCACTGGACAGATACTCCAGCCCAACAAGCTTAAGCCGCTGCTGTCGAATCGATTCCGGCGCCATAAACCGGGCTATTGTCGTCAGCCTCTGGATTCCGTCAACCATAGCCCACGTTTCAACCTCATCTTCCGCCGCATAGAGAGTTGGCAATGGGATTCTCAGCAGGAGCGACTCAATTAAGCGACTTTGGCGCACATCCGTCCAGATTCCTGCGCGGCGCTGAAAATCTGGAGCTAAATCAATTGCACCACTATTAATTCTCGAAAGCAGAAGATCAACTGTCATTGATCGCGTGGATACATCGATCTTCTCAGGATCGAACGGCTGACTAATACTCTCGATGGGCTGCGCAGTCTCATCTTCAATACCACTCGCTGCCCCGTCAGATGAGAGAATCTCGGTAGGCTCCATACATTCCTTCTCATTATCCAAGTGAATTTCTCGGCAGCCGCCCGGAATTATTCCGGCTACGGAATTGCTCTCGACTCATGGATGGTACTTGCTTCTAATGATGCATTCAAAAGCGAATAAGGCGACCAAATGGTCGCCTTATTCACTAACTCAACTGAGCGCTCAATCAAACCCCAACAGGATTAGCCTTCTCAGGATCAATCTTGTACTGCTTGATCGCCCGGGCCACATCCTTAGCCGTCATCTTCCCTTCCTTCGCCAGCGCCGCAATCGCGGCATGCGCGATGTAGTAGCGGTCCACTTCAAAGAACCTACGCAGGTTCGCACGCGTATCCGAACGACCAAACCCATCGGTACCCAGCACGGTGTACGACATCGGCACGAACGCGCGGATCTGGTCCGCATACGCACGCACATAGTCGGTGGCGGCAATCGCCGGGCCCTGGCGGCCCTCCAGCAGCTCGGTCACGTAGGCCTTGCGCTGCTCACCTTCCGGATGCAGGCGGTTGGCACGCTCCACGTCGAAACCATCGCGACGCAGTTCGTTGAAGCTCGGGCAGCTCCAGATGTCGGCGGTCACGCCGAAGTCCTTGTCCAGCAGCTCGGCGGCGGCAATGGCTTCGCGCAGGATGGTGCCGGAGCCCAAAAGCTGCACGCGCAGCTCGCCCTTCTTCGGCTTGCCGGCGTCGGTCAGCAGGTACATGCCCTTGACGATGCCTTCGGCCGCGCCTTCCGGCATTTCCGGGTGGGTGTAGTTCTCGTTCATCAGGGTGACGTAGTAATACTCGTCCACCTGGTCTTCCATCATGCGCTTGGTGCCGTGCTGCAGGATCACCGTCACTTCGAAGCCGAAGGTCGGGTCGTAGCTGCGCACGTTCGGGATGCCACCGGCCACCAGATGGCTGAAGCCATCTTCGTGCTGCAGGCCTTCACCGTTCAGCGTGGTGCGGCCGGCGGTGCCACCCAGCAGGAAGCCGCGGGTACGCATGTCGGCGGCCTGCCAGGCGATGTCGCCCACGCGCTGGAAGCCGAACATCGAGTAGTAGATGTAGAACGGCAGCATCGGCACGTTGCTGACCGAGTAGCTGGTACCGGCGGCCATCCACGAGCTGATCGCACCCGGTTCGCTGATGCCCTGCTGCAGCACCTGGCCGCTCTGGTCTTCGCGGTAGAACATCAGCTGGTCGGCGTCGACCGGCTTGTACTTCTGGCCGAACGGCGCGTAGATGCCGATCTGACGGAACAGGCCTTCCATGCCGAAGGTACGGGCTTCATCGGCCACGATCGGCACGATGTGCGGGCCCAGTTCCTTGTCGCGCAGGGTGATGTTCAGGCTCTGCACGAACGCCATGGTGGTGGAGTAGCTGCGCTCGCCGCTGCTCTTCAGCAGGCGCTCGTACGCCTCCAGCTTCGGTGCCACGAAGGTCTTGTCGGCCTTGCGGCGGCGCTGCGGCAGGTAACCGCCCAGCGCGGCACGGCGCTCCTGCAGGTACTGCACTTCCGGCGAATCCGGGCCCGGGTGGTAGAACGGCACCTGGCCGTCGGCCAGCTGCGCGTCGGTCACCGGAATGTTGAAGCGGTCGCGGAAGTGGCGCACCGCTTCGTCGTCCAGCTTCTTGGTCTGGTGGGTCGGGTTCAGCGCTTCACCGGCGCTGCCCATGCCGTAACCCTTCACGGTCTTGGCCAGGATGACGGTCGGCATGCCCTTGGTGTTCACGGCCTGGTGGTAGGCGGCGTACACCTTGTGTGGGTCGTGGCCACCACGGTTCAGGCGCCAGATGTCGTCGTCGCTCAGGCCGGCCACCATCGCAGCGGTTTCCGGGTACTTGCCGAAGAAATGCTCGCGGGTATACGCGCCGCCGAAAGCCTTGCAGTTCTGGTATTCGCCGTCGACGGTTTCCATCATCAGCTTCTTCAGGACGCCGTTGGTGTCCTTGGCCAGCAGGGCATCCCAATAACCGCCCCACAGCAGCTTGATCACGTTCCAGCCGCCGCCACGGAACACGCCTTCCAGTTCCTGGATGATCTTGCCGTTGCCGCGCACCGGGCCGTCCAGGCGCTGCAGGTTGCAGTTCACCACGAAGATCAGGTTGTCCAGGCCTTCACGGCCGGCCAGCGCGATGGCACCCAGGGTTTCCGGCTCGTCGCTCTCGCCGTCGCCGATGAAGCACCACACCTTGCGGTCGGACTTCTCGATCAGGCCACGGTTTTCCAGGTAGCGCATGAACTGCGCCTGGTAGATGGCGGCCAGCGGGCCCAGGCCCATCGACACGGTCGGGGTCTGCCAGTAGTCCGGCATCAGCCACGGGTGCGGGTACGAGGACAGGCCACCGCCGTCCACTTCCATGCGGAACTTGTCCAGCTGCTCTTCGCTGATGCGGCCTTCCAGGAAGGAACGCGCGTAGATGCCCGGGGCGCTGTGGCCCTGGATGAACAGCAGGTCGCCCGGGTGGTTTTCGCTCGGGGCGCGCCAGAAGTGGTTGAAGCCCACGTCGTACAGGGTGGCGCCGGAGGCGAACGAGGCGATGTGGCCGCCCAGGTCACCCGGCTTGCGGTTGGCGCGGACCACGGTGGCCATCGCGTTCCAGCGGATGATCGAACGGATGCGCCATTCCAGCTCGGCATTGCCCGGGCTCTTGGCCTCGAACTGCGGTTCGATGGTGTTGACGTATTCGGTGGTGGGAGAGAACGGCAGGTAGGCGCCCGAACGACGGGTCAGTTCCACCATGCCTTCCAGCAGCTGATGCGCGCGCTCGGAGCCCTCGACATCAATAACGGCCTTCAACGACTCGATCCACTCCTGGGTTTCCACAGGATTCGGGTCGTTGTTCAGCACCTCGTTCAACCAGTTCATTAGCGCTCCCATAACCGCACGCACGCGCGCGACTGTTGTATAGATTTCTAGACCGCAAAGTGTAGCGCACCAAGGGCTTTCGTCACTTGGCTACGCAGGCGTATGGATGCAACCGGCCAGTGTCCGCAAGGGGCTTGCCGGGCCCGCTGAAGGCCCTGCGGCGGGCCTTGGTGGCTGCGCGGGCTGTCGCTTGCGGGCCGCTGCGCCCATGTGCAGGACGCAGTGTTACCGCTGCCGATGACGGTTGTAGGGCAGCGCCATGCCCACCTGTATCGGCTGCGCGTGCCGGCGCTGAACCGGCGACAACGTGTCGCACCTGCCTCTGGATTGGCCCCCACCCTGCCCTCAGGGTAGGCCTCGAGTGTTGGCCTCGCCCGCTTCGGTCCGCCGTCTGGCCCTGCCTCGCTCCCTTCCACAGTGTTGCCCGGGGCGCCTCGCAAGAGGCGCCCCTTTTGCCGTGCGCGGGGCTGGCCGTGGCCCAAAACTGATCCGCTTGTGGCCGGATCGGTGATTGTCGTCTTCGATATATCGATATATCGTTTGCACACTCGTTTACCGATATATCGAAATGAGCCGCACCGCTTCTCCCAGAGCCCGTTCCACCAATCCGGAAGTGCCGCGCCGCAACGGCCAGCCGCGGGTGCTCAGCCGCGGCGACCTGCGCCTGCTGGTGCTGGCCCTGATCGGCGAACAACCCCGCCATGGCTATGAGCTGATGCAGCTGATCAGCAACCAGTTCATGCAGGCCTACACGCCCAGCGCCGGCACCATGTACCCGCTGCTGGCCAGCTTCGAGCAGGCCGGCTGGATCGAGGCCGAGGAAGTGGACGGCAAGCGGATCTTCCGCATCACCGCCGCCGGCGAGTTCGAGCTGAAGGTGCAGCGCACCCAGGTGCGCTTGGCGCAGCGGCGTGCCTTCGACCGTGCCCGCGAGATCACCAAGGCCTCGCTGCCGCCGCCGCTGGCCGGTGCCCTGCGCGAGTTCAAGCGGGCGCTGGTGCACCACCACGGCCGCTGGGCCGAGGGCGAAGCGGAAGAAGTGGCGGCGCTGCTGACGCGGGCGTCTGCCCTGCTCAACGGTACGGCCGGTAGCGAGAGCCCACCCATTTCAACGACCCAGCCAGACTGACTCCAGCCAGGTCTCCCCTACGCCGCGCGCCCGCGCGCGACACCTTTGCAGGTAACCCCATGACCGAACACAACAACACGCGCCTGCGCCTGGATGTGCGCTTCCGTGAACTGACCGTGCTGCGCTCCGAAGAGGTCACCCCGCACATGCGCCGCATCGTGCTGGGTGGCGCCGAGCTGGCCGGTTTCGATTCGCCCGGCGCCGACGACCACATCAAGCTGTTCTTCCCCAATGCCAGCGGCGAGATGGTGCTGCCGGTGGTCACCGCCGAAGGCCGCAGCTATCCGGCCGGCAAGGAGCCTTCCCCGGCCCGCGACTACACGCCGCGCTGGTGGGACCACGAGACCGGCGAGCTGGCCATCGACTTCGTGCTGCACGACCAGGGCATTGCCGGGCCGTGGGCCGAGCAGGCCCAGCCGGGCGACTTGCTGGTGATCGGCGGCCCGCGCGGCTCGTTCGTGGTGGCCGACACCTACGACGCCTATGTGCTGATCGGCGATGAAACCGCGCTGCCGGCCATCGCCCGCTGGCTGGACGTGCTGCCGGACGGTGCCGAGGTGCAGGCCTTCATTGAAGTGAGCGATGAGGCCGAACGCCAGGACCTGCCGCAGTACGAGAACGTGCGCATCCACTGGCTGGAGCGCAATGGCTTCCCGGCGGCCACCAGCACGCTGCTGGAAGACATGCTGACCGACTTCGAGGCACCGGACGGCGATGTCTTCTACTGGATCGCCACCGAATCGCGCCGCGCACGGATGATGCGCAAGTTCATCGAAGGCCACCTGGGCGTGCCGCGCGACTGGATCCGCTCGACCGGCTACTGGAAGGCCCATCCGGACGAAACCGACGGCGATTGATCCCAAGACGGTGGGTGCGGCCCCCGCTTGGTGGGTGCGGATCGTTGGTCCGCACGCCCTGCAACAGGTAGTGCCGGCCGCTGGCCGGCAACCTCATGAACCTTCGGCAGGAACCTGCAATTGCCGGCCAGCGGCCGGCACTACCACCTGCTGCGCCCACCCGAACCGCTGCGCGGCCCAGATCTCCAGCGCCAGCATCCGCACGCCCTCCGACAGGTAGTGCCGGCCGCTGGCCGGCAACCTCATGAACCTTCTGCAGGAACTTGCAATTGCCGGCCAGCGGCCGGCACTACCACCTGCTGCGCCCACCCGAACCGCTGCGCGGCCCAGATCTCCAGCGCCACCAGCAGCGCGATGATCAACAACGGCAACAGCAGCCCGAAGTACACGCCGGGCATCATGCCGTTGATCTGCGCCTTCACCAGCCGCAGCACACCACGGGTGTGCAGCAGCTCATCCACATGCATGGTCAGCGCCTCACGCACCACCTTGGGCTCCAGGCCAATCGTGCCGGCCTTGTCCACCAGCGTGTCTTCCACCATGCCGCGCAGCAGGCCTTCGCGCACCTTGCCGATCACCCAGCCGGTGCCGCGCGCCAACGGGCCGTTGCCAAGACGATCAAGGCCGGGCAACGGATGTTCGCTGAGGTAGGCCGAAGCGATGGTATCGGCCACATCGCCCACCGTGCCCTGGCTGCGCAGGGCCTCGCGCATGCGCGGGTCATCCAGTGAGTCGGTGAAGCCTTCGCTCCAACCTTCCACCAGGGTCTGCAGGTGCGGCTGGAAATGATCGAGCTGTTTGAACAGCGCGCGGTGCGCACCGGCAGTGAAGCCCAGCTGCAGGCCGAAGAAGGCAGTGGCCAGCGGCAGCAGCACCACGTAGCTGGCCAGCAGCCAGTGATGCCAGCGCTTGCGCCGCTGCAACCAACCCCGGCGGTGCAGCCCGCGCCAGGCGAGAATGCCCAGCACCAGGCCAAGCAGCGTACCGAGCACGCTGCCGCCCACCAGATCGAGCACGCTCAGGCCCGACCAGAATTCGTTCAACCAGTACTGCGCGTCCTGCATGGGTCTTCCTTCCGTGGGTGCGGCTGCGCCTGAAACGCCAGCCAGGTAGAGTCGACTGTTAGTCGACTATCGCGCGCAGCGCGGGGGTTTCCGGCATCGCGCCAAGAGCAGTCGACTAACAGTCGACTCTACCAAACGGAAGACCGCCGCTCCGGAACACGCCAAGCAATGCGACAATCGCGCTCCTTTCCTGCAGCAACGAGGCCCACATGGCCAAACTGACCCTGGCCAGCGTGGATGCGCTGCGTACCCGCTTTGCCGATGACGCCGCCTGCGATGCGGCCCTGGCCGCCTTTGCCGACACCGCTGCACTGCGCGTACCGCTGCGCGAGCTGGTGGCGGCACAGCACCGTTACCTGCAGGCCGAATTCGAAGTGGCACAGGTGGCCGACGTGCTGCGCCGCGACCAGAAGTACGCGCCGGTGGGCCGCCCGTCGGTGCACATCGTGCAGCTGCGCAAGCAGCAGGCCGCGACCAAGCAGGCGGCGCTGATCGCACGCCAGGTGGTGGCGCAGGCCGCGCAGACCTTCGTGCGCGTGAGCGGCATGACGGTGAAGGCCAAGCAGAGCCCGAGCGAAGCATGCGCGGCATGGTTGGGCGCGTTGCGCTGAGGGATCGTGCGGACCGACGGTCCGCACCCACCAGATGCAGGTTGGCACCTACCGGGTAGTGCCGGCCGCTGGCCGGCAACCCCTCATCATCGGGCACCCCGCATGCAGCCGGCCAGCGGCCGGCTCTACCGGCACCCAAAAAGAAGGCCCGCTTTTCAGCGGGCCTTCTGCCTTCTCACGACGAGTGAGCGGGGTGCATCAAGCCGCCGGCTTTTCGCCGGTGGCTTCGGTGGTGATGCGGATCTTCACTTCATCGCTGACGTTCGGGGCATACGCGCCGACGCCGAAATCGCTACGCTTCAGGGTGGTGGTGGCATCAAAGCCGGCGGCCGGAACCTTGGCCATCGGGTGCTCGCCGCCGCCGTTCACGGTGACGTCCAGGGTGACCGGCTTGGTGATGCCCTTGATGGTCAGGTCACCGGTGACGGTCAGCTTGTTGGTGCCAGCGGCTTCCACCTTGGTGCTCTTGAAGGTGGCATCGGCGAACTTGGCGGCGTCGAAGAAGTCGGCGCTCTTCAGGTGCTCGTCGAACTTGGCGGTGAAGCTGTTCAGGCCGCTCAGCGGCAGCTTCACTTCCACGGTGGACTTGGTCACGTCTTCGGCGTTGTACACCAGGGTGCCTTCGACATTGCCGAAGTGCGCGCTCGGGTTGGAGAAGCCGAAGTGGCTCCACTGGGCCAGCACGTCGGTGTGGGTCGGGTCCAGCTTGTAGGTGCCCGAGGCGATCTTGATCGCTTCGGCGGCCGGCGCGGCAGCGGCGGCATCGGCGGCCGGGGTGGCGGCCTGCTCGGTGGTGGCCGGGGCGGCGGCATCGGCAGCCGGGGCAGCGGTGTCGGCCGGCTTGGAGCAGGCGGCGATGGCCAGGGTCAGGGCCAGCGGCAGCAGCAGTTTACGGGTGGCGCTCATCTGAGGAACTCTCCGGATCGTAGGGTGGGTACACGGTGCAGCAAGAGCCTGCCACGGGACAGCAGGCCCGAAACCGATACAACGACTTACGCGATGCGCGCCGCTTCGTCGAACGACAGGCGCGGCAGACGCGGGAACAGGCCCGCCGGGTCACCGTAACCCAGGTTGACCAGGAAATTCGACTTGATCGAAGTGCCGGCGAAGAAGGCTTCGTCGACCTTGGCCGGGTCGAAGCCGGACATCGGGCCGGCATCCAGGCCCAGCGCGCGTGCGGCCAGGATCAGGTAGGCGCCCTGCAGGCTGCCGTTGCGGAGGGCGGCTTCGTGGCGGCCTTCCTGCGGGCCGTCGAACCAGGCCTTGGCATCGGTGTGCGGGAACAGGTACGGCAGCTTCTCGTGGAAATCCAGGTCGAAGCCGATGATGGCGGTCACCGGAGCGGCCATGGTCTTGTCGTGGTTGCCTTCGGACAGGGCCGGGGCCAGCTTGGCCTTGGCTTCCTTCGAGGTGACGAAGACGAAGCGGGCCGGCGTGGTGTTGGCGGCGGTCGGGCCCCACTTCACCAGGTCGTACAGTTCCTGCAGCAGGCTGGCCGGGACCGGCTTGTCGAGGAAGGCGTTCTGGGTGCGGGCAGTACGGAACAGCTGGTCGAGGGCAGCAGCGTCGAGCGCGTGGGACATCGGTGGATCTCCAGGGCGGCTAAGGGAAGTCAGTGCCCGCGGGCGGCGCGGGGCGAAACGACGAGCCGCAGTGTAGAGTGTCGCGACTGTTGCAACACCCAGCAGGGCTGAAACGAATTAATGCCAATGGTGAAACGATCGAGCGCGCCATGGACGGTCACTGACGGCCGTGCGGGCAATGTCCGCCAGGCGGTCGCGCTGGCCTCGGCGCTGCGCCAGGGCACCCACCGACCGCTGGTCCTGCAGCCCCGCGCACCCTGGCGCTGGCTGTCGCCGCGGCGCCTGCCGGGTGATGTGAACGGCTATGGCGAGGCTTTCGCGTCACTGGCCGCCGAGGCCCCGGCGCTGGCGATCGGCTGTGGCCGCCAGGCCGCCGGCGCACTGCGCGTCCTGCGGGCACGTGGCAGCCAGGTGGTGCAGATCCTCGACCCGCGCATCGGCGCACGCCACTGGGATGTGGTGGTGGTGCCCGAACACGATGCCCTGCGTGGCAGCAACGTGCTGACCCTGCTCGGCAGCCTCAACCCGGTGGACGACGACTGGCTGGCCTGGGGCCGCGCCGCGTTCGCCGGCTTCAGTACCTTGCCCGGCCCGCGCACCGCGTTGCTTGTCGGTGGACCGACGCCGCTGGCGCCGTGGGATGAAACGGCGATGGTGGGCGTGTTCCAGGCGCTGGCCGGGCAGATCCGCAGCGAAGGCGGCAGCCTGCTGGCGACCACCTCGCGACGCACGCCGCCGGCGTTGGCCGAGATCCTGCGCGCGACGTTCGCCGACCTGCCGCATGTGATCTGGGGCGACGGCGGCGACGGTACGAATCCTTATGGCGGCCTGCTCGGCTGGGCCAACCGCGTGGTGGTCTCGCCCGATTCGGTGAACCTGCTGTCTGAAGCCTGCGCCACGCGCATGCCGGTGATGGTGGCGCTGGCCGAGACCGCGCAGGGCCGGCTGGCACGCTTCCAGCAGCAGCTGCGCGAGCGCGGGCGGCTGCAGGCGCATTGGCTTGACTGGCAGTACGACCGCATCGAACCACTGCGCGAGACCGCACGGGTGGCCGCGGAAGTGAAACAGCGTTTGGCATTGGGGTAGTGCCGGCCGCTGGCCGGCAATGCTCTACGCGCTACCGAAGCTCCTGACGTTGCCGGCCAGCGGCCGGCACTACCGGGTGCGCAGCATTTTCTGAACATTTCGATCCGACTGTGCGGTTAGAGTCCAGCGTCCCCCATCACGCTGAACGTCTTCATGCGCACCCTGCTTCTGCTGCCCCTGGCCATGCTCGCCGCCTGCTCCACCACGCCCACCGAGCTGGATCCGATCTCGTATCAATGCCAGCAGCAGCTGGACGCGTACCGCGAACAGCCGGCGCTGCGCGATCCGAAGACTGGCGAACGCCCGCCGCTGCCGGTGGCCCCGATCAGCGACGCCTGTGACAAGGAACTCCAGCGCAAGGGCCTGGACCGCCCGCTGCGCTGACCGGCGTATGATCGGCGCGCGGGCCTGCCCGCCGTTGAAGGTACCGACATGGATCGTTTTTCCCGCCTGCCCCGCGCCGTGCTGCTGATCGCCAGCCTGCTGGTGACCGCGCCCGCTTGGGCCAACAGTTCCGAGTGCCGCGAACGCTACCCGAGCGTGGCGTCGCAGGCGGCGATGCTGGACGTGGCCTGGACCACCGCCGAACGCCTGGACGCGCTGCCCGATGTGGACGTGGTGGTCGCCGCGCGCGGTGGCCAGGACCTGAGCCGCTACGGCCTGCGCCACAGCCACCTGGCCTTCCTGCTGCGCGAGGACGACGGCCGCTGGCGCGCGATGCACCTGCTCAACCGCTGCAAGACCGACAGCTCGCAGCTGTACCACGAGGGCCTGGGCAACTTCGTCGGCGAGAGCGGCGGGCATACGGACCTGCGCATCGGCGTGCCGTCGGCGCCGCTGCGTGCTGCATTGAAGGCGATGCTCGTGTCGCCGTCGATCCAGTCCAAGGCGCTGCACGAGACCAAGTACAACGTGGTCGCCTACCCGTTCGCCACCGACTACCAGAACTCCAACCAGTGGGTACTGGAGGTGCTGGCGGCAGCGATGGCACAGGCCGACGGTGCGCCGGCCATCGTCAAGCGCGAACAGGCGCAGCAGTGGTTGCGCCAGCAGAAGTACCAGCCCAGCGTGCTGCATATCGGCCTGGGCAAGCGCGTGGGTGCGCGCCTGTTCATTGCAAACGCCACCACCACCGACCACCCCGCCGGCGAACGCATTTCCGGCAACTATTCGGTGGTGACGGTGGAATCGGTATTCGACTTCCTGCACCAGCGCAGCCAGCTGCAGCAGGAACTGGTGATCCCCCATGTGCCGGTGGCCGGTGCTGCTGCCGCCACGCCCTGAATCCCGCGAGGAGAACGACATGCGTCCGCTGCCTGTTTCCCTGATGTCGATGGTGATCATTGCCGGCCTGCTCGGCGCGAACACCGCCCATGCCGAACGCCGCATCATCATCCTGCAGGACCCGGGTCCGCAGGGGCCGAGCCTGGAAATGTCCGCGCCCCTGGTGGCTTCGGCGCGCGCCGCCGCTGCCAAGGAAGCCCGGGATGCCGGGCTGCCGCCCGGCCACGGCGCATCGGTGAAGCTGCCGCAGATGCAGGTGAGCGCCATCGCCACCACCGTCGACGGCCGCCGCGAAGTGCTGCTGCGCGATGCCAGCAACCCGCAGAACACCGCATCGATGCAGTGGCCGAAGCGCCCCGGCGATCCCGCCGTGCAGTTCACCGTGGGACAGACCGTGAACTTCGAGCCGACCGGCACCGACCAGGGCTGGCAGGTGAAGGACAACCAGGGCCGCCCGCTGGAATACCTGCCCGAGGCCACCGGCCCGCGCGACATTTTCGATACCCGGCGCTGAGCCGCCGCCCCCACGTTGACCAGGAGGTCTCCATGTTCCGTTGCCTGCGCATTCCCGCGTCCGCCCTGCTGCTCTCGGTGCTGCTGGTGCCCACTGTCCATGCTGGCGCCGCGCCGCAGTTGAACAGCAGCGAGGCCAGCGTGATCGTGACGTCGTTCGTGGTGCTGTCGTTGCCACTGGCGGCCCCGATGGGCTTGTCCGAACTGTCCAAGGCGCCGTTCAAGGCCAGCGAACGCAACGGCCGAGCCACGCGCACCAAGGCAGTGCCGCTGCCGCCGATGGAGGTGAAGAAGGTGGAGACCACGCCGGAGGGCGAGCGCCAGGTACAGCTGCAGGTGCCGGACAAAGCCGACCAGACCGCCACCCTGCGCTGGCCGGCGCGCGTGCATCAAGACCAGGCGGCAGGCTTCGTGGTCGGCCAGCAGGTGCACTTCGACCCCACCGAAGCCGGTGCCGGCTGGACCGTGAAAAGCGCGCAGGGCCAGGCACTGGCTTACGTGCCCACCGCCTACGCCGCTGGCGACGTGATGAGCGAAGCGCTGTAAAGCTGAACGAGTGGTTTTGGCTTTGCCGCGGGCCGGGCGGATAATGGGCGATCCCCTTGTCCCCCTGGCTCGCCATGTCCGTGCGTCCTGCCCCTCTTTTTGCCCCGCTGACCCCGCGCGCCCTGGTGCTGGCGGTACTGGCGATGGGCGCGGTGGTGCTGCTGTCCAACGTACTGGTGCAGTACCCGATCAACGACTGGCTGACCTGGGGTGCCTTCAGCTATCCGGTCGCGTTCCTGGTCAGCAACCTGATCAACCGCCGCTTCGGCCCGGGCCCGGCGCGCCGCGTGGCGTGGATCGGCTTCCTGGTGGCAGTGGTGTTGTCGGTGTGGGTGGCCACGCCGCGCATCGCCATTGCCTCGTGCTCGGCCTTCATCGTGGCGCAGCTGCTGGACATCACCGTGTTCGACCGCCTGCGTCGTGGCAGCTGGTGGCGCGCACCGATGGTGGCCACCACCTGCAGCGCGACGGTGGATACCACCATTTTCTGGTCGATCGCGTTTGCCGGTTCCGCCCTGCCGTGGGTGAGCTGGGCAGCGGGCGACCTGGCGGTGAAGCTGGCGATCGGCGTGTGCCTGCTGGCCCCGTTCCGCGCGTTGTTGTGGAAGATGGCGCCGCTGCGCACCACCAGCTGACCGCACATGCTCTGGTGGGTGCCGACCTTGGTTGGCACGCTCCATCGGAGTTCATTACCGCTGGCGGATTGTGCCGACCAACGGTCGGCACCTACCAGGAGCGGGCATCGCAGGGCCATTGATCCGGTGGGTGCCGACCGTTGGTCGGCACCCCCTGCAGAACTCATTGCTGCCGACAGATTGTGCCGACCAACGGTCGGCACCTACCAGAGCGGGCATCGCAGGGCCATTGATCCGGTGGGTGCCGACCGTTGGTCGGCACCCCCTGCAGAACTCATCGCTGCCGACAGATTGTGCCGACCAACGGTCGGCACATACCAGGAGCGGGCATCGCAGGGCCATTGATTCGGTGGGTGCCGACCGTTGGTCGGCACGCCCTGCAGAACTCATCGCTGACAGATTGTGCCGACCAACGGTCGGCACCTACCAGAAGCGGGCCATCGCAGGGCAATTGATCCGGTGGGTGCCGACCAACGGTCCGCACCCACCCAAAGTTGTTGCAGCATTTGCCCCCGCTCAGGCGAACGGCAACTCCGCGGCTCTGCACGCTGCCGTAATCGCGGCACACGCGTCTTCAATCGCGGGCGTGGTCGGTGCCAACCGCGGGCGCCGATCCAGCGTGCAGGCCAGGCCCACGTCCAACAGCGTGGCGTGCGCGCCATGCAGCGCCTGCGCGGTGGCATCCGGCAGGAAACCGGCAACCGCCAGCGCATCGATCAACGACGGCGTATCGCGAGGCTGCAGCAGCGCCGCATGCTGCGCACTGCGTGCCAGCACGCCGGTCTGCAGCAGGAACTCCAGGTCCACTACGCCGCCGGCACCTTGCTTCAGGTCCAGTCGAGCGGCATCGCTGCGGTCCAGCTCGGTGCGCATACGGCCGCGCATCTTCAGCACGTCGGCATACAGCACACCCGTGTCGCGCTCACGCCCAAGCGTTTGTGCACGCACCTGCTCGAAGTCGGCCAGCAAGCTCGCATCGCCGGCCACGCCGCGAGCGCGCACCAGCGCCTGGTGTTCCCAGGTCCATGCGCGTTCGCGCTGGTATTCGGTGTAGCTGGCCAGCGAAGACACCAGCGACCCCTTGCCACCGTCCGGGCGCAGGCGCACGTCGATGTCGTACAGGCGCCCGGCAGCCGTGACTGCACCGAGCAGCGCCATCACCTTCTGCGCCAGGCGTGCATACCAGCGGCCCGGCTCCAGCGGGCGCGCGCCATCACTGGCATCCACGCCGGCCGGGTTGTCATGCAGGAATACCAGGTCCAGATCGGAACCGAAGCCCAGTTCAAGCCCACCCAGGCTGCCGTAGCCGATGATCGCGAAACGTCCGCCGGGAATCCCGCCGTGTGCGGCGTGCATGTCCGCTTCGGCCATCGCCAGCACGGTGACCACCACCGCCTGCGCCAGCTCGGCCAGTTGCCGGGTGCTGTCCACCGCGCCCTGGCGGCCATCCAGCGTAGCCATCGCCATGCGGAAGCTGAGCGCCAGCCGCGTTTCGTTGAGCCAGCGCAGCGCGGATTCGGGATCCTCCACCGCCAACACCTGCTGGCACTCGGCCAGCATGCCGGCGGCATCCGGCATCGGCCCGGACACGCGTACGTCCAGCAGTTCGTCCAACAGCAGCGGATACGCCGCCAGGCGCTCGGCCAGCAGCGCGCTGCGCGCCAGCACATCGACCAGCCGCGCCAACGCGCTGGGCTGCTCGTCCAGCAGCGCGAGATAGCTGGTCCGGCGCAGCACCGCCTGCAGCAGGCCAAGCACGCGCTTGAGCGCGGCGTCGGGTTGTGGCGAACGCGTGGCCGCATGCAGCAGTGCGGGCAGCACGCGATCCAGCCGCGCACGCGCTGCATCGGACAAGGACTTCACGCCGGTGCCCTGGGCGAAATCGCGCAGCGACTGGTCAGCGCCGTTGGCATCGAGGAAACCGGCTTCGGCCAGCAGTGGTGCGTTGCTGCCTTCGGGCAGGCTGCGCCAGTAGTTGGCCAGCGCGTCGGGCGCGGCCTGGCCCTTGCGCGGTGCCAGCAGCGCGGCGAATTCAGTACTGACCCGCTGCTGCTGTTCGGCCAACGCCGCGCGCAGCACGTTCCAGTCCGCATAGCCGAGGCCGACGGCGATGCGTTCGCGGTCCAGCGCGTCGCTGGGCAGTACGTGGGTCTGCGCGTCGCGCAGCATCTGCAGGCGGTTCTCCAGCCGGCGCAGGAACAGGTAAGCCTCGCGCAGTGCGGCGCCATCCTCGGGCGCGATCTGACCGGCGGCGACCAGTGCATCCAGCGCCACCAGCAGGCGACGCTCGCGCAGTGCCGGTTCACGGCCACCGCGGATCAGCTGCAGTGCCTGGCACAGGAATTCGATTTCGCGGATGCCACCGGCGCCACGCTTGATGTCCTCGTGCAACTCGCGGCGCGCGACCTCGGCGGTGATCGCCGCCTTCATTTCGCGCAGGCCATCGAGCGCGGTGAAATCGAGGTAGCGGCGGTACACGAACGGGCGCAGGGTCTGCAGCCACGCTTCACCGGCGGCGATATCGCCGGCCACCGCGCGCGCCTTCAGCCACGCGTAGCGTTCCCAGTCGCGGCCCTCGCGCTGGAAATACTGGTCCATCGCCGCGAAGGACAGCGCGACGCGGCCGGCGCTGCCGAACGGACGCAGGCGCAGGTCGACACGGTGGCTGAAGCCATCGACGGTGGTTTCGTCCAGCAGCTTGGCCAGGCGCTGGCCGAGGCGGGCGAAATACTCTTCGGCGGCCAGCGCGCGCGGGCCATCGGATTCGCCGCCGTGCGGATAGGCGTAGACCAGATCGATGTCGGAACTGAAGTTGAGCTCGCCGCCGCCCAGCTTGCCGAGGCCGAACACGACCAGCTGCTGCGGCGTGCCTTGGTCATCGGCGATGACGCCATGGCGCTGGGCGAATTCCTGCTGCAGGGCCTCCAGCGCCAGCCGCAGGCAGTCTTCGGCCAGGGTGGTGGCGCCGGCCAAGGTCTGCGCCACGTCGTCCAGCCCGGCAAGGTCGCGCCAGATCAACCGTGTGGACATCGCCGCACGCCAGCGCCGCAGCTGTGCCGGCCAGTCGCTGGGCTGCAGCGGGTCGAGCACCGGCGCCGGGATCGGCGGGCAGCCGGGCGCGGCCAGCTGCGCCAGCAGCGCCGGTTGCCGCACCAGGGTGTCCAGCGCGAAGTCGCTGGTCACCGCCAGGCGGGTCAGCAACGGCAGCAGGTCGGCCGGGATGGGCTCTGGCAGGACTTGAGCCAGACGCGCCAGGGCGCGGTCGACAAGAGGCTGCAGGGAGACGGGCAGATCAGCGGGGGCGAGGGTCATGCACTGATTGTATCGACCCGGCCGGGGCGCAACGGACCCGGTAGTGCCGGCCGCTGGCCGGCAACCCCGGTAACCTTCGGCAGCATCATCGGATCTGCCGGCCAGCGGCCGGCACTACCAAGTCAACGGATCTGCCGGTTAGCGGCCGGCATTACCAACAATGGAGGCCGCGTATTCATACTGGGCGACAGGCAATAAAAAAGCCCGCTTGCAGCGAACTGCCAGCGGGCTCTGCTCCCTCCCCCACGTCGGGATGCAGGGCCATCGTGCGGGCTGCGAAAGCACTTTGCACGCTGCACTGCAAAACAAAACCGACGGGTTTGGGTGAGCCCCTGGGGAAAAGCCATTCCACGAAGGTAGAACCCCCCGTACGGATGAGGATGGCCGATAATCGGAATTCCCCCCAGCAACACGTGTCGTCATGTCTGTTGATCGCATCGCCAACGCGCGTCTCCGTGACCGCGTGGTCTCCGCAGAGGCCGCAGCCGCGCTGATCCAGCCCGGTGAAACCGTGGCCATGAGCGGCTTTACCGGCTCCGGGTATCCCAAGGCCGTTCCCGTCGAACTGGCCCGCCGCATCGAAGCGGTGCATGCCCAGGGCAACCCTTTCCAGATCAAGCTGATGACCGGCGCCTCCACCGCGCCGGAACTCGATGGCGCGCTGGCCAAGGCCGATGGCATCGCCATGCGCATGCCGTTCCAGAGCGACCCGGATGCGCGCAACCGCATCAACGAGGGCAAGCTGGACTACATCGACATCCACCTCAGCCACGTTGCCCAGCACGTGTGGTTCGGCTTCTACGGCGAGATCGATACCGCCGTGATCGAAGTCTCGGCCATCCGCGAGGACGGCTCGCTGGTGCCTTCCACCTCGGTCGGCAACAACAAGACCTGGCTGGACCTGGCGAAGAAGGTGATCGTCGAGGTCAACGAATGGCAGCCGGCCGGCGTCGACGGCATGCATGACATTTACTACGGCACCGCGCTGCCGCCGCACCGCAAGCCGATTCCGCTGGTGAACGCCAACGACCGCATCGGCGACACCGCACTGCGCTGCGACCCGGACAAGATCGTGGCCGTGGTGCGCACCAACGGCCCGGACCGCAACAGCCCGTTCAGCCCGATCGATGCGACCAGCGAGCAGATCGCTTCGCACCTGATCGAGTTCCTCAAGCATGAGGTGAAGAAGGGCCGCCTGCCGCCGAACCTGCTGCCGCTGCAGTCGGGCGTGGGCAACATTCCCAATGCGGTGCTGGCCGGCCTGGCCAAGAGCGGTTTCCGCGACCTAGCCGCGTTCACCGAAGTGATCCAGGACGGCATGCTCGACCTGCTGCGTGATGGCGTGCTGAGCTACGCTTCGTGCACCGGCTTCGCGCTGAGCCCGCAGGCCAACGAGACGTTCAAGGAGAACATCGATTTCTACCGCGAGCGCATCATCATGCGCACGCAGGAAATCTCCAACCATCCGGAACTGGTGCGCCGCCTGGGCTGCATCGGCATGAACGGCATGATCGAGGTGGACATCTACGGCAACGTCAATTCGACGCACGTGATGGGCACGCGGATCATGAACGGCATCGGCGGTTCCGGTGACTTCGCCCGCAACGGTTTCCTGTCGGCGTTCCTGAGCCCGTCCACCGCGAAGAACGGCACCATTTCGGCGATCGTGCCGATGGCCAGCCATGTCGACCACACCGAGCACGACGTGTCGGTGATCGTCACCGAACAGGGCCTGGCCGACCTGCGTGGCCTGACCCCGCGCAAGCGCGCGCAGGTGCTGATCGACAACTGCGCGCATCCGGATTTCCGCGCGCAGCTGCAGGATTACTTCGACCGCGCCAGCCGCGAGAGCTACGGCAAGCACACCCCGCACCTGCTGCCGGAAGCGCTGTCGTGGCACCAGCGCTGGCTGGATACCGGAACGATGAAGGGCTGATTGCGTTGGGGGTCAGAGCCCTTTTCTGCCGAAAAGGGATCTGACCCCGATCATGCGCAACGTTGGGGTCGGATCCCTTTCCACAGGAAAGGGCTCTGACCCCAGCTACGGAATCGGGTAGTGCCGGCCGCTGGCCGGCTTCCCCAACAGCCGGCCAGCGGCCGGCTCTACCTTCACGCGATGCGCAGGCTTGCCAGCGATTCGGCCTGCAGCCGCTCGTAGATCTCGAACTCGTCATGCACCGCTACGCCCAGCGCCTGCTCGAAGGCCTCGCGGTTGGCATGTGCGGCATAGGCGCGCTGTTCTTCACCGCCCAGGTTCGACTGGAAGATGCCCGCGGCACTGACCGGCAGGAAATCCTCGTAGACGATCGGGTCGGCCGTGGCCAGGCCGGCGGCCACCAGCACTTCAGCCGGCAGATCCGCCACGCGCTCGGGCGCGGCACGGCCGGCGTCGGTCAGCTGGTAGCGGTAATAGCCCAGTCCTTCCTGGCGCAGCGTGTCATGGTCATCCGGGAAGCTGGCGAACACCGCCTGCAGGCGCTGGCCGTAGTCGCCGCCGGTGCTGCCTTCGCCACCGGCATCGCGTGCCTGCGACAGCAGCTGGTCGTACAGCGCGCGGCCCTTCGGGGTGAGCGCAAGGCCGCGCTGTTCGATCTCGCCGAAGCGCGCGGTGTGGGTGCCGGCATCGCCGCCTTCGCCGCCCGGGAAATGCACGGCCTCTTCCAGTGCCTTGAAGCTGGTCTGGCGCAGCAGGATCGGGCAGGCGCGGCGCGGCGGGCCCTCGATCACCGCCTTGGCCGCCATGCCGTGTTCGATCATCGCCGCCTGCGCAGCGTCGATGTCCAGCGTGCGCGGGGTCAGGTGATTGATGTGCGGGCCACGGAAACTGATCACGTCGGCCACCAGGCGATGCGCGTTGTGCAGCGCGTGGTAGGTCGGCAGGTCGACGGTGGCATCGCCGTGCCAGCGGAAGGTTTCCAGCGCTTCGTCGACGAAGCGTTCGGCATCGGCCTGCGACAGGCCGCCGTCACGCTCGGCCTGGTCGATCAGTGCCAGCGCGCCGTCGGTGAAGATGCGGCGGCGCGCAAGGATCTTCGCCGATTCGGCACGCAGCGCGTCGTCTTCGATCAGCTCCAGGCGCAGCAGCGAGGTGAACACGCGGAACGGATTCTGCGCCAGCGCCGCGCCGGTGAGCGGGCGGAACGCGGTGGAATGCACCGGCACGCCCGCGACCGACAGGTCGTAGTAGCCGACCGGGTACATGCCCATCACGGCGAACAGGCGGCGCAGCGTCGCCAGTTCCTGCACGGTGCCGACGCGGATCGCGCCGTGGCGCTCTTCATCCAGGCGTGCGCGCTCGTCGTTGCGCTGCAGCTGCGCGGCCAGCGCCGGGTCCTGCTCCAGCACCTGCGCGTTGATCCGCTCCACCAGTTCCACCAGCGTGCCGTACAGCGGCACTTCGGTGCGGTACATGCGGGACATGGCCTGTGCGAACAGGCGGCGGATCACATCAGGCGAAACCAAAGAGGCGCTCATCAGTCACTCGATTACGGGAACGGGGGAACAGCTCGGACCCGTATTGTCGCCGGAGCGCGCGGTGGCGGCGATATGCAGAGCAACATGAAACAAACCGGTAGTGCCGGCCGCTGGCCGGCAATCTCCGGATGCCTGGAAGGGTGCAATTGCCGGCCAGCGGCAGGCACTACCGCTTGAGCTGGCGCTTCAGGGTGGCATCCAGGGTGATCGGCCGGTCCCAGTGCTGGTAGCTGGCCACGATGGCGTGGCGCACGGCCCGGTAATGCAGGTTGTCCGGCCTGGTGGGCATCCGCTTCACCACCGCTTCCCAGCCGCCGTCCGGGTCCTGGCTGAAGGCGCGCACGCTGTCGCGGCAGGTCTGGCCGCTGGCCTTGGCCCAGAAGCAGGCGAAATAGATGTCCCCGGCCTGCCAGCCATGGGTGGTGAACAGCGCGCTGATGTAGCCACGGGGCACGTCGGCATAGCGCGATACCTCATCGAGAAAGGCATCCGGGTAGCGTTCGGCGTAATGGTTGATGTCCTGCAGCTGGGCATCAACCCAGCTGTCGCCGGTTGCCACCTCATACGCAGCCGAACGCTCGGCGGTCTGCTGGGCCAGCACGGTGGCCGGCGCCAGCAGCAGGGACAACAGCAACACGCGCAGTCGGTAATTCATGCCCCGATTCTGCCGCAGCCGCCGGGCCCTGTCAGGCCGCCGCAGCGGCCTTGGCTTCGATCGCCGCCAGTGCGGCCGGCCAGTCGTGGGCGGTGTCGGCGGTGACCATGCGCGGTTCATCATCGGCGACGCCGTGCTGGGTCTCGTGGGCCCAGGTCACTGCGTACGGGGTATGCACGCCCCAGCCTCCCAGGGTAACCACCGGCTCGATGTCCGAACGCAGCGAGTTGCCGACCATCACGAAGCGCTGCATGGGCAGGTCGAATTCGGCCAGCACGCGGGCGTAGGTTTCCGGGTCCTTCTCCGAGACGATCTCGATGCGCGGGAACAGCTCGCCCAGGTTGGCGACCTTGATCTTCGCTTCCTGGTGGAACAGGTCGCCCTTGGTGATCAGCACCACCGGGTAGTGCTCGGCGATGGCCGCCACCGCTTCGCGCACACCGTCGATCAGTTCGACCGGGTGGCGCAGGGTGTCGTGGCCGATATCCAGGATGCGCTGGATGTCCTTCGCTTCGATGCGCTGCCCGGTGATGTCGATGGCCGCTTCGATCATCGACAGCGTCATGCTCTTCACGCCGTAGCCGAAGGTGCCCAGGTGGCGCTGCTGCACTTCCAGCAGGTGGCGCGCAGTCTGGGTGTCGTGCACGTCGACGTAGCGCGACAGCAGGTCAAGGTAGTCCTGCTCGGCCTTGCGGTAGTAGTCCTCGCTCTTCCACAGCGTATCGTCACCGTCAAAACCGACCAGGCCGATGGCGCGCGACGGCGCAGGCGTGGAGGTGTTCATCGCGCAAGGATACAGGGGCCGTGGTGACGAAAAAAACCCGGGCGGCCGAAGCCGCCCGGGTTCCCATACGCCCCGATACAGGTCTTACCTGCCCTGCGCACCCTGCGCTGCGCCGCCGGCGCCGGCCTGCTGGGCGGCCACATAGGCCTTGTACTCATCGGCGCTCAGCTCGCCGTCCTTGTTGGTATCAGCCTGGTCGAACACCTGGGCCAGGCCCGCGTTCACCTGCGCCTCGGTCTTGCTGATGGTGCCGTTGCCATCGGTATCGATGCTGGCCCAGGTCTGGCCACCGCCGTTGGCCTGCGCCGATGCGGCTGCGGCAGCGTCGGTCGCCTGGTCGGCGGCCTGGCCGGCCTGTGCAGCCGCCTGCTGGGCCTGTGCGGCCTCGTTCTGCGCATGCGCCGCCTGCTGCTTGGCCGACTGGGCCATCGCCGGAATGGCCAGCACGCTGCCAGCGGCGACGATCAGGGCGATCAGGGGCTTGCGGTTGCGAATAGTCATCAGGGGTGTCTCCTGCCAATTGGGTGGTGTTGCGCGGCGTGTTGTCTCCGCACGGCACCTACCCTGCCACCCCGTTTCTGAATCGATTTTGCCCCGCGACCGGCGTCAACACGCACCATTAACCACTCGCCCCCGCGCATGCATTAGCGCGGTGGTTAGCAGCAAGTGAGCAGCTCATAAGATGCGCATTCAGCGCTGCCGGATTTAACCGGCAACCAACGAAAAACCTGCGTCAGTCGACGGTTTTTTCCGATGACCGCGAACTGAACAACACCCAGCCGAGCGCAACACCGGCGAGCGCGCCGGCGATTTCCAGCACCACGCGACTGCCGAGTTCGTTCGGATCGTGGATGGTGGCGAGGAACAGGCGCGCGTACAGCGGCGACTCCAGCCGCACGATGCCCATGTAGAACAGCTTCCATGCATCGATGCCGGCGGAGATGATCACGGCGATGACACAGGACCACCCGATCGCGTGACCCGCTGTCCAGTGCAGGAGCCGGCACAGCTGCGACCACAGGAAGTACACCAGCAGCCCGACCAGCAGGGCGATGGCGCCGGCTTCTAGGGTACCGAGCAGGCCGAAGTGCAGGGGAAGGTTCATCGGGTGGGCAGGGATGAAGAGGCGGCCAGTGTAAGGGATCTGCCCCGGACCCAATCCGGTAGCCACAGTAGATCCACGCCATGCGTGGATGAATCTCCATCGAGATCGAGCATCTCGACGATTGAACAAGAAGCAGCCGACGAACAAAGAGCAGCCGAGCATGGACTCGGCTCTACAACGGACCGCGCGGGAAACTGTCAGAGGCTGGGCGGTGCCGGAGTGCGGGGTGTCAGCCGCATGGATGCGGCTGCCAAGCCTCCATGGACGGATTTACGGCGTCCCCGCACTCCGGCACCGCCCAGCCAACTCACGGAACGCACGCTGTTGCTGTTGCGTCTGATGTTGCCGGCCAGCGGCCGGCACTACTGCGGGTGCAGGGCGCAGCCCTGCCGATACCCCTACCGTACCGGGACGTCGTACGCGGTGCCGGGATCCGGTTCGGGCTGCAGGGTGTAGTGCCACCACTCCTGCGGATAGTTGACGAAGCCGTGGCGTGCCATCGCCTGCACCAGCTGCTGGCGGTTCGCCTGCTGCACAGTGCTCAGCCCGCTCGTCCGGGTATGCGCGCGCGGGCCGAAGAAATCGAAGTCGGTGCCCATGTCCAGCGGCGTGCAGGCGCCAGTGCGGCAATCCAGCAGGCCAAGATCAACCGTGGCGCCACGACTATGGCCAGAACGCTCGGCGATGTAGCCGTCGGCCAGCAGCCGTGGCTTGTCCAGGTCCGGGTACTGCTGTGCCTTGCGCGAGAGTTCGCGCGGATCGTTCACCCAGGCCATGAAGGCCTGCACCGAGCGCACCGGCCGGTAGCAGTCGTAGAGGCGCAGGCCAAAGCCCTGCGCGCGCAGATCCTGTTCTACCTGCGCCAGCGCTTTCGCCACCGGCGCCAGCAGGTAGCAGGACGGCGCCTCATAGCCGGGCACGCGCGCGCCGGTGAAGTTGTTGGCATTGGCGTAGCGGATGTCCATGTCGATGCCTGGCGACAACGTGCGGATCTCCACCAATCCGGCGCTGGCCGCATCGGTGGCCGGCGAAACGCGCGGTGGCTCAGCGGCGTTGGCGGTCGCCGCCAGGGCAGTCGCCAGTACGAGTGAAATGCAGGTCCTGGAAGTCATAGCTGAAGTCGATGTCCGGATCGATGGCGCGCAGGTCCAGTGTCGGCGCCGGGCCCTGGCCCGGCTGCAGCCACGCCTGCGCCTCGTCACCCAGCGTATCCCAGCGCAGCAGCCAGCGCCCCTGCAATTGCAGCACCGAGGCCTGCAGCCGGGGCGACTTGTCCACGCTGAAGCGCAGGCCATCCTTGCCCGGGCACAGCGAAGCCGGGCCCAGCCAGGGGTCGGAGTAGCGGCCCTGCCAATGCGGCAGGTCATTGCCGCGTGCCGGCTGTGCGGCGGTGGTCGCTGGCCGTTGATGGCCAGATGCTGCCTGTGCTGCCCGGTCAGCCTTCAGTTCGGCCAGGTACTCCATCGCAGGGGGCGCATCGTCTGGTGCGGTGAAGCGCTTCAGCGTGGCCTGCATCAGCGCCGTGCGTGCATCCTCGCCTTCGCCGTTGATCAGCATCACCACGCCGACCCTGCGATCAGGAAGCAATGCCAGCGACGAGTACATGCCCGACAACGTGCCGGTATGCGCCACCTTCCACTGCCCGTCCATGTCCGACACCCGCCAGCCATATCCATAGCCGTAGAAATGCGCGTTGTCCCAGCGCCGCTGGCGTTCACCCAACGGCATCGGCATGTGCAGGGTCCACAGCGTGCGCCGCTGCTCGCTGCCCAGCCAGTCCGGCACCAGCGCGGGATCGAGCAGCACCTGCATCCAGCGTGTCATGTCGCGCAGCGAACAACGGATGCCTCCCGCCGCCATCGAGGGCAGGTCCGGGCTGATCGCAGCATCGGCGTTCACCACCTCGTTGCGTTTACCACGCCAGGCATGCGGCTGTGCCACGTTGCCCACGCGTTTCACCGACCACGCACCCACCTGGCAGCGCGTCATGCCCAGTGGTTCGAACACCTGCTCGCGCATCAGCTGGTCATACGGCTTGCCACCCGCTGCCGCCGCCACTTCGCCGGCCACCACATACATCAGGTTGTCGTAGGCGTAGTGACTGCGGAAGCTGCTGACCGGCTTGAGATGCGCCAAGCCGGCGATGATGTCGGCGCGGGTGAACGCGTTCGGCTCCGGCCACAGCATCAGGTCCCCGGCGCCCAGGCCAAGGCCACTGTTGTGGATCAGCAGGTCGCGCACCTGCATCTGCTCGCCCACCCACGCATCGTGCATGCGGAGGCCCGGCAGATGCCGCTGCACCGGATCATCCCAGCGCAGCGTGCCCTGCTGCACCAACCGCGCCAGCAACGCAGCGGTCATCGCCTTGCTGTTGGAAGCGATCTTGAACAGCGTGTCCTCGTCGATGCGGCCGCCATCGCCGCGCGCCCCCTCTGCATGGCGATGGACCAGCTGTCCGTTCTCGACCACCGCCAACGCCAGCCCGGGCAGATGCTCGGCCCGGACCACGGTCGCGATGTCGGCCTCGATGGCTGCACTGTCGGCCGACGAAGCGGACGGTGCGGCCAGTGCCGCCGCGAGGATCAGCAGGTGGTGCATGCGGGCAGCCCCTCCATTGCCCGCGCCGTCACGGTGGACGGCGCGGATCGTGGCCTCAGAAGTTCCAGGTCACCACCAGCTGGGTGTAGCGCGGTGCCTGCCAGCGCGTACCGGTAGCGAACGTCGCCTCGCGATACTGGCCGGGCTGCGCCTCGTAGCGCTGGTGCACGTTGATGGTCTTCTGGTTGTTGAACAGGTTGTACACCGACAACCGGGCGCTGAGGTCGATGCCCTCCACCGGCAGGCGCCAGGTGACGTTGGCGCCCATGGTCCAGGTCCACGGCAGGCGACCAAACGCGCCGCGCGGGCTGTACTCGAACTGGCGCTGGTTGTACGGGCCCGAACAGTTGGCCACGCACAGCCAACCGGTGCCACCACCACTGCCTTCACTGGACGTGCTGCCACCGGCGATGGAGTCGTTCGGCCACATCACGCCGTAGGCGGTGATCGGGCCACCGGACTGCACCTGCAGCGTGGTGCCGAACGACCACTGCTTGTTCAGCGCATACGCGGCACGCAGCTTGAACTGATGGCGGAAATCATTGAACAGAACACCATAGCGTTCATTGGTGGCCGGGTGGTCCCAGAACTGCACCATGCCGGTGTCGCCGTAGTTGGTATCGGAGTTCACCGGGCCTTCGAAGTTGCCCTCGCTCTTCGACCACAGGTAGGACGCGTTGAACATCCACTTCTCGTCCCAGGCGCGGTCGATCTGGAACTCCAGCGCCTTGTAGGTGCGCTTGGGCTTGGAGTAACCGATCACCTCGCCACTGCCGCCCTTTCGATAGCCGCTGTTGGCGGTGTCGATGGTGATCCAGCCTTCGTTGGCGCAACCGATGCTCTTGTCGCCCCAGATCGTCAGGCTCTCGCCCGGGTTGGCGATCGGCCACAGCGTGCTGGGGGTCGGGCCGCACGGGGTGTAGTTGATGCGGATGTCATCCAGCGCTCGGGTCATGCGCCGGTAGGTGGCATTGACGCCCCACGACCAGGCCTGGTTGATCATGTTCTGGAAGCCCAGGATGTACTCGTCCTGGTAGACCGCCTTCAGGTCGCGGTCCACGCTCTGGCGCAGGTCGGCACCGCCGGTGTTCATGCGGGTGTCGGTCGGCCCGATCTGCTGGCCGACAATCGGTGCCATGTACGGCGAACCGGTCGGCGAGGTTTTCTGCTCCCAGCCGTTCAGCACGTAATAACTGTATTCGTCGGTCAGGCCACCGGCGAAGTTCACGTTGATGTTGTTGGTGACCGGCAGGTAGTAGCGGCCGGCGTTGCCGAACAGCTTGGTGCTGCCATCACCGCGCATGTCCCACGAGAAGCCGACGCGTGGCGCGATCAGGTCGTCCATCTTGATGAACGCCTTGCCGGCGGCGGTGCGGTTCTCGAAGCGGTCCCAGCGCACGCCGAGGTTCAGCATCAGGTTCGGGGTGATGTTCCAGATGTCTTCCAGATAGAAGGCATTGGCCTCGGTCTCGAAGGTGCCGCCGGAGCGGCGGTTGCGAGCGCGCAGCATCTCGGTGACGCCAGCCGGTACGTAGGCGTTTGCGCCATCCCACACTTCATCGCCGGGCCGCGCCACGTAGGCGGTGTAGCTCAGCTCGGTCGGCCCTGGATAACGGGTGGACTGCTTGGTGGTCATCAGTTCGCGGTCGACACCGAAGCGCAGCAGGTGATCACCGAGCTGCCATTCGAAATCCAGGCGCGCGACATCGCGGGTGTCATCGCGCTCGGCCACCGCCGCGCCGGTCGGGTGGCAGCCCGCGCGCAGCCCCTGCAGCTTGCCCAGCCGCGGGCCGTAGGTGCTGTCGGTGAACACCGGGCTGCAGGCCTGGTCCAGCGACGAATTGGTGAAGGCACGCTGCTTGTTCTGGCCGACCATGGCGCGCGCGGTGAAATTCTGGCCGAAGTGGCCGGTGTAGGTGGCCGACCAGTTGCGGCCGCCGGTCTCGGTGACCGAGTCGCCGCCCCAGGAACCGATCCGGTCCGCATTCCAGTTGTAGCCGTACGACGCGTTGGTGACATCGCCCTCGTCGGAGAACGCCAGCAGCGCCAGGCTGTGGTTGTCGTTGATGTTCCAGTCCAGCTTGGTACCCCAGAAGCCGTTGCCGGAGTCGTTCTTGAACCAGGTACTGCCATCGGATGAGGTGTTGTGGCCCTTGTCGCTGCGGTCCTCGTACATCGCGAACAGGAACAGCTTGTCCTTGACGATCGGCCCCGAACCCCAGACGTTGGTCTTCAGGAAGGAGTTGTTGTCGCGGCTTCCGTAGGAATGCGGGGTGCCGTCGCGGTGGAAATGATCGCCGCCACTGGCGCGCCACGCACTGGGCTCGGCGGTGACTTCAACGCCGCCTTCGAACTCGTTGCTGCCCGAACGGGTCACTGCGTTAATCACGCCACCGGTGGAGCGGCCGAACTCGACCGAGTAGCCACCGGTCTTGACCTGGAATTCCTTGAAGAAGGCGAACGGCGCGGTGCTGAAGCCACGACGGGTATACATGTCGGTGACATTCAGGCCGTTGATGAAGACCGCATTCTCGGCCACCGATGAACCGGCGAACGACAGGCCTCCGAATGACGAGTTGCCGCCGACCACGCCCGGCGCCATCAGCGCGACCGCGGACAGGTCCTGCGCTACCGGCAGCCGCGAGATCTCCTGGCGGTTGATGTTGAACGAGGTTTCGGTGGAGTACACATCCACGCGGTTGACCACGCGGGTGCCAACCACCTGCAGTGCATCCAGGTTGGTGACACCGCCGCCGCTGCCAAGGTTGACCGTGGTGGTACCGCCGACGGCAACGCTCACCGATACCTGGTCGCCCAGCTTCTGGCCATCGCGGCTGAGCTGCAGCTGGTAGTCGCCCACCGGCAGCTGGCCGAGGCGGTAGCTGCCATCGGCGCCTACGGTGACGGTACGGGTCAGGCCGGTGCTGCTGCTGACCACGGTCACCTGGTCACCGGCGGTTGCACGGCCGGCGACTGCACCGCTCACGTTCTGTGCCATCGCGATGCCGGGCAGCACTACGCCCAGACACGCCCCGAGGGCGACGCACAACGCCGCCCGCTTGATGCTGTAAGCCTTCATCCCCTGCTCTCTCCTGCAAGAATTGAATGGTGTGGAATGCGATGTGTCGCGCTAGCGTTGCCTGGCTGGCAGTACCCGCCACTGGAAGTCGTAGCTCCATTGGTCGAAGTACAGGTTGCCGCCTGCCCACTCGGCCTCGCCGCGCTGCGAGTCGACCGTTTCCGAGCGGAAGTGCTGCTTGGCCGGCACGAAGGGCTGGCCGAAATCGTCGTTGAAAGCAATGCGGTAGCCGTCGAGGCCACCCAGATAGAAATCGCGCAGTGCCGGCACATCGCTGGCAAGCGCGCCGGTGGTCACGTCCATCGGCAGCCAGCCGTATGGCGCCAGGTAGACCTGTCCCCAGTCATGCAGGTTGTTGTAGCCGCTGCCGTCGCTGGAGAACACCATGCCCGACTGCCAGCGTGCAGGAATGCCGTTCATGCGCAGCAGCGCGATCAGCAGCAGGGTCTGCTGCCCGCAATCCGCATGGCCGGCGCGCAGCGCATGATCACTGATGTTGCTGAGCGTCGAGTATTCGCGCGCACCGGCCCATGGAATGCGGTCCACGGCGGCAAACAGCTTGCGCACCACTTCATAGGGGCGCGTCTCGCCCTGCAGCACCTGCTCGGAGAACAGCTTCAGCGCCGGGGTGAAACGCACATGCGGCAGCTGCTCGGCCAGATAGGGCTTCAATGCGGGATCATTCGGGGTGGCCTGCACCTTCGCAGGATCGATCGCGGTGTGTCGCGCGAAGACCGTTACCGCATAGCGGATCTCGAACCGGGTCGGCTTGCCGGCTACGGCTTTGGCTTCCAGGTAGGCGGTGCGCTGCAGGGTACTGGCCGGTGCCACCCGTGCCTTGCCCGGGGCGCTGCCCAGCCACTGCACCTGTTCCTGCTGGCCCGGGATCTCGCGCGGGTATGGAATCCAGGCGCGTACGGTTTCACCCGCCGGGACGGCATCGGCTTTCACCGTGAGCGACTGGGTGAACTCAATGCGCTGCGGCAGTACGGACGCCTGGCCACTCTGTTCGGCTGCGGCAAGCACGCGCGCGTGGTGCGCGTTGAGCACTTCGTTCGGGCCCGGCGGTGACATCGGTGCATCCGCGCGGCGGCGTGCGCGTGCTTCGTCACTGAGCAGGAACAGGTTCGACGGTGCGCGCTTGAAATACCAACGCGTACCATCGATATCGAGATGCTCGATCAGGCCGAGTTGATCCCACCGCGCGAACTCCTCGTCGGTCAGGTCGGGAATCCAGCGGCGCACGGCCGCCTTGGCGGCGGTTTCGTCGAGGGAAAAATCCTGGCGGATGCGGCGCATGCGCTCACGCTGGAACGCGCCTTCGGCAGCATCGCTCCCGGTCGCCAGCAGCGCATCGGCGTCGCTGAAGCGGCCGCTGTCGATCAGGTCGATCACCTGCGTTTCGCGCGCACGCTGCTGGCTGCTGCGCCCGTCTGCCGCCTGCGTGGCCGACGCCCACAGCAGCAGCGCGGCACACAGGCCGGCAGCAGCAGGCAGACGCGGTTTGCGAACGGCAGGATCCACAGCGACACTTCCCCAGCGCGGGTGGTAACGGCTGTGTAACACGGGCCGGGATGCCGGTCAATAATTTATTCTTGCTTTCGATGCCAAAAGGAATAAATATTCCAACAGGCATTCGAGGAGGGTGTGCACCGCATGAGCCTGGCTTCCCGCGAACCGCACCGGCGTTGGCCGCGCCGGTTGACCCTGGCCCTGTGCCTGCTGGCCGCACCGGCCTTTGCACAGGCGGCACCACCGCCCGACCCGGGTGCGCCGCTGCCCTATGTGATCGGCCTGCACGAGGCCTACCTCACCCCGCAGTACTGGGCCGCGCGCCAGGACAACGCTGATGCGCCGATTCTGGATCGCACACAGATCGAGGCGCAGAACGCGCGGATGCGTGCGCAGGACAGCCATATCCAGGACATCGCCACACTGCCCGCCCAGCTTGATGCGGCGACGGTGCGTGCCAGCATCAGCGCGCTGTCCAGCTGGCCCACGCGTGCACTGTTCAACGAGACGGGCCAGGCCATCGCCCCCGCGCTGCGCAGCGGCATCGAAGCCAACCTCGGCCTCGATGCGATTCCTGCCCAGGTGGCACCGGCCTATGGGCTGGTGGTGAAGCGCGCGGCACTGCGTACCTTCCCCACCCGCGAGCGCGTCTTCAGCACCGCCGGTGACACCGACATCGACCGCTTCCAGGAATCGGCGCTGTTCCCCGGCGACAAGGTCGCGGTGGTTCACCGCAGTGCCGACGGCCGCTGGCTGTTCGTGCACAGCGAGCGCTACAGCGCGTGGATCGAAGCCGACGCCATCGCCAGCGGCGACAAGGCCACGGTGCTCGGCTATGGCGCGAAGGGCCCGTACCGCATTGTCACCGGCGCCACCGCGCAGACCGCCTACACCCCGGAGGAACCGCGCGTATCGCGCCTGCAGCTGGACATGGGCGTACGCCTGCCGGTGCTGGCCGACTGGCCTGCGTCAGAGCCGGTGAACGGCCAGCAGGCGCATGCCTCATGGGTGGTGCAGTTGCCGGTGCGCGAGGCCGATGGGCGTCTGAAGCTCGTACCGGCGCTGCTGCCGCGCTCGCAGGACACCGCCGCCGACTACCTGCCACTGACCCCGCGCCTGCTGCTGCAGCAGGCCTTCAAGTTCCTGGGCGAGCGCTACGGCTGGGGCCATGACTACGACACCCGCGACTGCAGCGGGTTCGTCTCCGAGATCTACCGCAGCTTCGGCGTGCTGCTGCCGCGCAATACCAGTGCACAGGCGGTCAGCCCGGCACTGGATCGCCTGCCGTTCACCGACAAGGTCGGCAAGGCCGCGCGCGACCGTGCGGTCACCGACTTGCAGGTGGGCGATCTGGTCTACATCCCCGGCCACGTGATGATGGCCATTGGCCACGTCGACGGCCGCACCTGGGTCATCCACGATACGGCGGGCGGCAGCTGGTTCGGTGCCGACGGCAGACGTGTGCAGGCCCATCTCAATGGTGTTTCGGTCACGCCGCTGGAGCCGATGATGGCCAGCGATACCGTCCGCTACATCGACCGCATCACCAACATCCAGCGCCTGCGGGCCAAGACCCCCTGAATGAAGATCACTGCCATCGAACTGGGCATGCTGCGCGTGCCGCTGAAGACGCCGTTCAAGACTGCCCTGCGCACGGTGGAAACCGTGGAAGACGTGGTCGTACTGATCCGCACCGACACCGGCAACACCGGTTACGGTGAAGCCCCGGCCACCGCGGTGATCACCGGCGATACGCACGGCTCGATCATCGAAGCGATCCGCCACTTCATCGCCCCGCGCCTGATCGGCCAGGACGTGGTCAACCTCAACCATCTGTGCACGCTGGTGCAGACCGCGATGGAGCGCAACACCAGCGCCAAGGCAGCGGTGGAGATCGCGCTGTACGACCTGTGGGCGCAGCTGCACGGTGCGCCGCTGTACCAGATGCTCGGTGGTGGCGACCCGGTGATCACCACCGACATCACCATCAGCGTGGACTACATCGACAAGATGGTGGCCGATTCGCTGTCGGCGATCGAACGCGGCTTCGAGTCGCTGAAGATCAAGGTCGGCAAGGACATCGGCCTGGACATCGAACGGGTCAAGGCCATCCATGCCGCCGTGGAAGGCCGCGCCCTGCTGCGGCTGGATGCCAACCAGGGCTGGACCGCCAAGCAGGCGGTGCATGCGATGCGTACGCTGGAAGAGGCCGGCGTGGTGCTGGAGCTGCTGGAGCAACCGGTGAAGGCGGCTGACATCAGCGGCCTGAAGTACGTCACCGATCGCGTCAACACGCCGGTGATGGCCGATGAAAGCGTGTTCAGCCCGAGCCAGGTGATGGACCTGATCCAGCAGCGCGCGGCCGACATCATCAACATCAAGCTGATGAAGACCGGCGGCCTGTCGAATGCGATCCGCATCGCCGACATCGCCGGCATCTACGGCGTGCCGTGCATGATCGGCTGCATGATCGAATCGAGCATCAGCGTGGCCGCCGCCGTGCACCTGGCCGTGGCCAAGAGTGATGTGATCACCAAGGTTGACCTCGACGGTCCCTCGCTGGGCCAGTTCGACCCGGTCAGCGGCGGCGTGCATTTCAACGAATCGGAGATCAGCATCAGCGACGTGCCGGGGCTGGGCATCACCGAAGTACGCGGGCTGGAGATGCTGGGGTGATTTGCGCCTTGCGGCTGGCTTGGTCCTCAACTGATCCTGGGTCGCGCGTTACTTTTCTTTCCGCGGAAAGAAAAGTAACCAAAAGAAACGCTCCGCCGGCCGCGAGCCGACGTACTGCGCACGCCGGTACCCTGCGCTCCTCGGTCCGTCGAGGGACGGCGCGGAACTCGCTGCGCTCAAACACCCGCGCCTCTTCGCCCTCGCCGGACCTGCGGTGCTCGGCTCGCTTGAAGGCGGACTCAACGACAGCTCCGGGTAGATCCACGCCACGCGTGGATGCTCCTGCTTCTGCTCTACCTCGTATCCTCTTCGCGGCTGGCACGCGCGCGATCTGTCCGGGGTCGGGCGGGCGGGGCTTGCGGGGGTGTCCGCCGCATGGATGCGGCGGCCAAGCCTACACGGACGTACTTGCGGCGTCCCCCGCAAACCCCGCCCGCCCGAGCCACCACATAATCTGCCCTATGCTGCCAACCGCAACGCGCCTATCCATGTCCGGACACCCCGCATGCCGCCCCTGCTGAAGATCCGTTCCGAGCGCGGGCAGATGTCGGCCATCGAGCGCCGCATCGCCGACTTCATCCTCGACAACGCCCACCTGCTGCGCGACTACTCGTCCCAGCAGCTGGCCAGCGCGCTGGGCATCAGCCAGTCCAGCGTGGTGAAGTTCAGCCAGAAGCTCGGCTTCAAGGGCTACCCGGACCTGAAGTACTCCATCGGCCAGGATGTCGCCCGTGCTGGCGCCGATCCGCAGCAGGCCCCCAGCGAACCCGACAGCGGCGACGACTACCTGCGCCTGGGCGACACCCTGCGCCGCAGCAAGGCACAGGCCGAAGAGGAAACCCGCCAGGCCAACCCGCGCGAGGAGATCGAGCGCATCGTGCAGCTGCTCGACGGCGCGCCGAAGCTGTTCGTGTACGGCCTGGGCGACGACGGCCTGTTCGCGCGCGAGTTCGCCATGCGGCTGTCGCTGCTCGGCCTGCTGGTGGTGCCGCATACCGACCCGATCCTGATGCTGGCCAACCTGTCGGCCGCGCGCCCCGGTGATGCGCTGCTGGTGTTCTCCGAATTCGGCAACCTGCCTCAGCTTTCGCAGCTGTCGCGCCAGTTCCAGGACATGGGTGGCAAGGTGATTTCCATCACCCGCCATACCGCCAACCCGCTGCGCGCGCATGCTGACGCAGCGCTGGTGGTGTGTGCGCACGAACGCACACCGCAGGTCGCGCAGCTGCTGTACCGTAGCGCCATGCACGCCCTGCTCGATTTCCTGTTCGTGCTGCTCTGCCACACCAATCCGGACCGCCAGCAGCAGCTGGCGGTGAACCTGGAGCGGATCGACCACCTGCTGGATTCCTGACCGGAGCACCTGTTGATGAAATCGCTGGTCCGTCTCGCTACCGCTGCACTGCTGCTTGCCGCGGCGGTATCCGTCCACGCTGCGCCGCTGCAGGGTGCGCGCCAGCTGATCGTGGTCACCAGCGAAAGCTGGGACAGCACACAGGGCCAGCTGCAGGCCTATGTGCGTGATGGCAAGGGCTGGCATGCACATGGAGAGGCGTTCCCGGTGGCACTGGGCCGCACCGGCAGCGCCTGGGGCCTGGGCCTGCACCCGGCGCAGGCCGATGGCCCGCAGAAGCAGGAAGGCGATGGCCGCAGCCCGGCAGGCGTGTTCGCGCTCGGCAGCGCGTTCGGCTATGCCGTCACCCGCCCCGGCACCGCCATGCCGTACCAGCCGATGCTCGACAGCAGCTACTGCATGGATGTGCCGGCGTCGCCGTTCTATAACCGCATCGTCGACGCGAAGAAGGTCGGCAAGGCAGCTGTGGAAGGCTCCACCGAGCCGATGCGGCTGGATCTGCACAACAAGGGCGACGTGCGTTACCAGGAGGGCTTCGTGATCGCCCACAACCCGGACAACCAGCCCGGCAAGGGCAGCTGCATCTTCGCCCATCTGTGGCGCCAACCCGGTGAGGCCACGGCCGGCTGCACCGCCATGCCGCAGGCCCGCATGCAGGCCCTGCTGGACTGGTTGCGGCCGCAGGATGCGCCGCGCTTCGTGCTGCTGCCGCGCGCCGAGTACACGCGCCTGCAGGCCCAGTGGCAACTGCCCGCACTGCGTGGAGACGCCCGTTGAGCGCGCAGGACGAACCGCAGCTGCAGCGCGCGGTCAGCCGCTGGCAGATCGTCGGCCTGTCGATCAACGATGTGATCGGCAGCGGCATCTACCTGCTGCCGGCCGCCACCGTCGCCCTGCTCGGCCCCTTCAGCCTGTGGGGCGTGGTCGCCGCCGGTATCGTCGTGGCGCTGCTGGTGCTGTGCTACGCGCAGGCCGCCAGCTACTTCGACGAGCCCGGTGGCAGCTACCTGTATGCACGCGAGGCGTTCGGGCGCTTCGCCGGGTTCGAGATCGGCTGGATGATCTGGCTGACCCGCATCAGCTCGGCGGCCGCACTCAGCAACGCGCTGGCCGATGCCGTCGCGCGTTTCTGGCCGTGGGCCGGTGCCGGCATGGGGCGCATCGCGGTGATCGTGGTGTCGCTGGGCTTCCTGACCGGCGTCAACATCATCGGCGTGCGCTCGGCCGCGCGCACCGGCGTGGTGCTGGTGATCGGCAAGATGTTGCCGCTGCTGCTGTTTGTGGCCATCGGTGCGTTCTACATCGACCCGCAGCTGGCCTTCTCCGGCCAGCGCCCCGACCCGCACGACCTGCAGCGCATGGGCGAGGCCGCGTTGCTGCTGCTGTACGCCTACGCCGGCTTCGAGAACATCCCGGCCGCCGCCGGCGAGTACCGTAATCCGCGTCGCGATATTCCGTTCGCGCTGATCACCATGATCATCACCGTCACCGTCATCTACGGCGCGGTGCAGGTGGTGGCACAGGGCACGCTGGCCGGCCTGGCCAGCTCGGCCACGCCGCTGGCCGATGCCGCCGCCGGCTTCGGCGGCGAAGCACTGGCGCTGATCCTCACCGTAGGCGCGACCATCTCCATCCTCGGCACCAACAGCAACACGATGATGATGGGCCCACGCTTCCTGTTCGCACTGGCCCGCGATGGCTATGGGCCGAAGATCCTGGCGCAGGTGCATCCGCGCTTCCACACGCCGGCCGCGTCGATCCTGTGCCAAGGCCTGATCGCGCTGGGCCTGGCCCTGTCCGGTTCGTTCGTGCAGCTGGCCCTGCTGTCGATGACCACGCGCCTGTTCGCCTACATCGGAACGGCCGCTGCGGTACTGGTGCTGGCCAAGCGCTATGCGGACCGGCCGGGCGCACTGAAACTGCCGTGTGGCCCGCTGATTCCGGTACTCGCGCTGCTGCTGTGCCTGGCGCTGTTCGCCAGTGCCAGCTGGCAGAACATCGCTGCTGCGCTGGTGGCGTTCGCCATCGGCGCGGTGATCTACAAGCTGCCGCGAAAAGATGCCGACGCCGGATGACCGATAGCGCCGGGCCATGCCCGGCGGATTGATCTGGTGATCACGCTGCCGGACCGGGCCGTTAACCGCCACGCAGGCAGGATCAGGCTTCGTCCACAACGGAGCCTTCCATGACCGAGTACCAGATCCCCGGCCGCGTACCGGACGACAGCACGCCGCGCGATGCGGTCAGCAACTACTGGCGCGAACGCTACACCGCCGAACCGTACTACGACGACCAGCTGTTCTTCGAGGACTATGAACCGGCCTACCGCATCGGCCATGCCGCGCGTGCGCAGGACATGATCCGTGCCTACGAACAGGTCGAAGCTGAACTGGAGTCGCGCTGGGCCAGCGAGCGTGGCCGCAGCCGGCTGGAATGGGCGCAGGCACGCAATGCCGTGCGCCGTGGCTGGGAGGACGCGCAGCAAGCGGATCCGTTGTTGAAGCGATAGCGCCATGCTTTTGTCGGGCCGAGCCTACGCTCGGCTCGACTCAACAAACGCCGCAGGACAGCCGAGCATGGGCCCGGCTCTACACATTCACTCCTGTTCCGGCAGCGGCGGCGCGACCGCGCTGCGCTTGCTCTCACCGCCACCGGCGGCGATCAGGTCGCGGGTGTTCTTCTGCACCGCCACCGCGCCGAACAGCGACAGTGCATACGCCATGCCGTAGAAGCCCTTCTCGCTCGGTGCCAGCGTGGCATTCCACAGGCCAACCAGCAGCAGCATCAACGCCGACAGCAGTGCGAACCAGCACAGCGCGTAGTACAGGCCACTCACCGGAATGCCCTCGACGCGGTCACGCACGCTCTTCTGCAGCGACACCGCCGCGAACAGGCCGAACAGCAGCAGGGTCAGGTAGTAGCCCTTTTCGTTGAGCGCCATCGTGGCGTTGAACAGACCGATCAGGTAGGCCGCCGCACCCAGCAGCAGGGCCACCCATGAGGCGGCGATGAAGGCGGTGGAGGGCTTGTGGGGCATGGCAGTGTTCATTGCAGATCCTTGGCAGGCAGACGGGCACGCTTTGCCCGGGCGTGCCCACCCTAGACGATCCCGCCGCGCTCGCACAGGGGTCGCAGGACCTTCGGGCCACGACGCTCACGGCGCCAGTGGTATACAAGGGACAGCCCGGCCATCCGCATCCCCGCACTGGAGATACCCATGACCCGCACGCCCCTGCTGCTCGCCCTCGGCCTGGTGCCGATCCTTGCCACCTCCGCCTGCAATGCCGCCGACCCGGCCGCCAACGGCGCCAAGACCGCAGCGCCCGCAGCCTCCACCACTGCCGACCAGCGCCCATTCACCGCCACCGAAATCAGCCGGTTCGACCAGCCGTGGGCGATGACCTTCCTGCCGGACGGCAGCCTGCTGGTCACCGAAAAGCGCGGCAAGCTGCAGCACCTGGACCTGGCCAGCGGCCAGAAGCATGAGATCACCGGCGTTCCGAAGGTCGCTTACGGCGGCCAGGGCGGCTTCGGTGACGTGATCCTGCACCCGCAATTCGCGAGCAACCACGTGATCTACCTCAGCTATGCCGAGGAAGGCACGCTGGACACCCGCGGCGCTGCCGTGGCCCGTGCCACGCTGGCGCTGGATGCCAACGGTGCCGGCCAGCTGAAGGACCTGAAGGTGATCTGGCGACAGAGCCCGAAGGTGAGTGGTGAAGGCCACTACGGCCATCGCCTTGCTTTCGGCCCGGACGGCAAGCTGTGGATCAGCTCCAGCGAGCGCCAGAAGTTCGATCCGGCGCAGGACATGGGCGGCAACCTCGGCAAGATCATCCGCCTCAACGATGATGGCAGCCTGCCCGCCGACAACCCGTTCGCCTCGCAGGGCGGCGTGGCCGCGCAGGTGTGGTCACTGGGCCACCGCAACATCCTCGGCATGGCCTTCGATGCCAACGGCAAGCTGTGGGCACACGAGATGGGCCCGGCCGGCGGTGACGAACTGAACCTGATCGTGCGCGGCGCCAACTACGGCTACCCGATCGTTTCCAATGGTGACCATTACGACGGCCGGCCGATTCCCGACCACAGCACCCGCCCGGAATTCGCCGCGCCGAAGGTGACCTGGACGCCGGTGATCTCGCCGGCCGGCTTCGTGATCTACAGCGGCAACCTGTTCCCGCAGTGGAAGGGCAGCGGCTTCATCGGCGGCCTGTCCTCCACCTCGCTGGTGCGCGTGGCCTTCGACGGCGACAGCGCGCGCGAAGCCGAACGCTTCAACATGGGCGAGCGCATCCGCGAAGTGGAACAGGGCCCGGATGGCGCCCTGTGGCTGCTGGAAGACGGCAGCAAGGCGCGCCTGCTGAAGCTCACCCCGAAGACCTGATGCCCGCCGGTGCCGGGCGCTGGCCCGCACCTGGATCCTTCCGACATCCTGCGGTTGCCGGCCAGCGGCCGGCACCACCTTGCCAAACGGCCCCGCACGCGGGGCCGTCTGCGTTCATTGGATGGTGATGACCTTCACCTCGGTCTTCGTGCAGGCCTGGTCCAGGCACTGCCCGTTCAACCACACCTGGCCGCTGCCGATCATCACGCCCTGCTGGTTGACGAACACCTTGCCGAAATCCTGCTCGGACACCGCCTTGACCACCGCCGGGGTGATGATCTTCTCGTAGTTGCGCTGGAACTCACCGGGGCCGGTGATCTTCTTTCCGCCACCGACGTTCAATGGAAAGCGCACTTCCTCGACCACCGCAGCGCGATCGCCGCCAACCACGGCGGCCTTGAACGCATTGAAGACCTTCTCGAACTGCGCCGCATCGCCAAGCAGCGTTTCGATGCGCGCGCGTGCGTCTTCGGCGGGCGCTTCCGCTGCGGGCGCGGCCGGTGCCGAAGCAGCGGGTTCAGTGGCAGACGCCGCAGGCGTTGCCGGGGCGCTGGCCTCCATCGGCGGCGGTGCATCCGCCGCAGGCTCGGCCGGGGGTGCCGCCGGCTGCGAGCAGGCGGCCAGCATCAGGGCGGGAATCAGACAAGCCATCCGGCGCATGCGCGCACTCCATCGAAACAGGGGGAGCCCGATGGTAGCGCCGCCGCGGTGAGGACAACAAAAAGGGGACGGAGGGGATTAAGTCGTCAGAGGCACAAACGACTTAATCCCCTCCGTCCCCTTTTTCTTCGATCAGGCCTTCAGCAGCTCGAACTGCACGGCTTCGCCGGCCGCCGAGGACGCGCAGACCCACAGGTCGAAGTGGCCCGGCTCGGCACGCAGCACGCCGTCGCGGCCAGTGAAGGCCAGCTGCTCGCGGGTGAGGGTGAACACCACGTCGGTCGACTCGCCTGGCTGCAGTGTCACCTTGCGGAAGTCCTTCAGTTCACGCACCGGACGCACGCGGCTGGCCACGCGGTCGTGGATGTACAGCTGCACCACTTCCTCGCCGGCCACGTCGCCGCTGTTGGTCAGCGTGGTGGTGATGGTCAGGGTGTCGTCCCAGCCGAGCTGCGCCGCACTCAGCTGCGGCACGCCGTAGGCGAAGGTGGTGTAGCCGATGCCGTGGCCGAACGGGTACAGCGGCTCGTTCGGGATCTCGCGCCAGCGAGCCTTGAACTCCGACATGGTCGGCAGTTCCGGGCGGCCGGTGCGCGGGTGGTTGTAGAAGTACGGCTGCTGGCCGGACACCTGCGGGAAGCTGACCGGCAGGCGGCCGGACGGGCTGTAGTCGCCGAACAGCACATCAGCCACGGCATGGCCGGTCTGCGTGCCCAGGTACCAGGTGACCGCCACCGCGTGCGCGTTGCGCACCGCGCCCTGCAATGCCAGCGCACGGCCGTTGCGCAGCAGCACCACCAGCGGCTTGCCGGTCATCGCCACCGCCTCGGCCAGTGCCTGCTGTGCCGGCGGCAGGGTGATCTCCACGCGCGACTGCGCTTCACCGCTGTAGCGCTGCGGTTCGCCCAGCGCCAGCACCACCACGTCGGCGCGCAGCGCGGCCGCCACGGCGGCTTCGGTGCCGCCCGGAATGGCAGTTTCCAGTTCGCAGCCCGGCACGATCTCCAGCAGCGCTTCATCGCCGATGGCGGCGCGTACGCCGGTTTCCAGATCCACGTAACGCTGCTTGTCGCCGAACAGGGTCCAGCAGCCTTCAATGTTCTCGCGGTCCTGCACGAACGGGCCGATCAGCGCGATCTTCTGCCCGGTCTTCTGCAGCGGCAGCACGTTGTCACGGTTGTTCAGCAGCACGATCGAACGGCGCGCGGCATCGCGCGACAGTTCGTCATGCGCGGCGAGGTACGAGGTATCGGCTTCGCGCGCCGGGTCCAGCGAACGGTACGGGTCGTCGAACAGGCCGATGGTTTCCTTCAGCCACAGGATGCGGCGCACGCCCTCATCCAGCACCGCCATCGGCACCTCGCCGCTCTCAACCAGGCCCGGCAGGTGCTCGGCGTAGAAGCCGCTCTGCATGCTCAGGTCCAGGCCGGCGGTGAACGCCTTGGCGGTGGCATCGCGGTCGTCGGCGGCATAGCCGTGCGCGACCAGTTCCATATCGGCGGTGTAGTCGGAGATCACCACGCCCGGGAACTTCCATTCACCGCGCAGGATGTCGGTCAGCAGTTCGGCGTTGGCACTGGCCGGCACGCCGTTGATGTCGTTGAACGAGGACATCACGGTGATCGCGCCGGCGTCGAAGGCGGCCTTGAACGGTGGCAGGTGCACATCGCGCAGGGTCTGCGGCGAGATGTCCACCATGTTGTATTCCATGCCGGCCATCACCGCGCCATAGGCGGCGAAGTGCTTGGGCGTGGCCAGCAGCGAATCGGCCGCGCGCAGGTCGCTGCCCTGGAAGCCGCGCACGCGGGCGGCGGCGAACGCACAGCCCAGCACCACGTCCTCACCGGCACCTTCGGCGCCACGGCCCCAGCGCTGGTCGCGGGCGATGTCCACGGCTGGGGCGTAGGTCCAGTGCAGGCCAGCGGCAGTGGCTTCGATGGCGGTGGCGCGCGCGGTGCGCTCGGCCAGGTCCGGCTCGAAGCTGGCGGCCTCGCCCAGCGGGATCGGGAACACGGTACGCATGCCGTGGATGACGTCGGCAGCCAGGATCACCGGGATGCCCAGGCGGCTTTCCTCAGTGGCGACCTGCTGGATGCGGCGGCCCAGTTCGGCGCCCACACCATTGAACAGCGAGCCGACCTTGCCCTCGCGCACCTGCTGCAGCACCTGGTCGGCATTGCGCACGTTGGCTTCCGGGTTCACGTCCGGGGCGAACGGGCGGACCATGTCCGCGAAGACACCCAGCTGGCCGACCTTTTCCTCGACGGTCATCTGGGCAATGAGGGATTCGATGCGATCGGAGGCCACCGGCAGTCCTTGATGAAAACGTTTACAAGCCCGGCATTCTAGCGATCCCGAGCCGTTTGGCGAGAGGTTTCTTCATTCAGTTTCAGCCACCAGCGGGGTCCGTATGGCCCCGCCGGGGGCACCGCAGCTTACTCCGAGCCGGCCAGCTGGCGCTGCCCGGCCATCAACATGGCGTCGCTGGAGGCCTGGAACACCCGCAGGCCGAAGGCCGGCAGGATCGCCAGCAGGTGGTCGAAGATGTCCGACTGCACCGCCTCGTACTCGGCCCAGGCGGTGCTGCGGGTGAAGCAGTACAGCTCCAGCGGCAGGCCTTCGGTGGTCGGCTGCAGCTGACGTACCAGCAGGGTCATGTCGGTATGGATGCCCGGGTGGCTGCGCAGGTAGCGCTCCACATAGGCCCGGAAGGTACCCAGGTTGGTCACCCGGCGGCTGTTGACCTCGGCCACGCCCTGCTCGCGCAGGCGCCCGTTCCACTGCCCCAGCTCCTGCTCCTTGGCCTGCAGGTAGTCGCGCAGCAGCGCGAATTCACCGAGGAAGGCCAGGTCGCCCTCATCCAGGAAGCCGACGCTGTGCTGGTCCAGGTACAGCGCGCGCTTGATCCGGCGCCCACCCGCCTCCTGCATGCCGCGCCAGTTCTTGAACGACTCGGTCACCAGCTTCTTGGTCGGGATGGTGGTGATGGTCTTGTCGAAGTTCTGCACGGTGATGGTGTGCAGGGCGATGTCGATCACATCGCCATCGGCGTTCTGGCTGGGCATCTCGATCCAGTCACCGATGCGCACGCGACCATCGCCACTGATCTGTACGCTGGCCACCAGCGACAGGATGGTGTCCTGGAAGATCAGCATCAGCACTGCGGTGGCGGCGCCGAGACCGGTGACCAGATAGCGGAGGTCGACGCCGGCCAGGGTGGCAACGATCGACAGGCCGGCGATCACGAAGATGACGATCTTGGCGACCTGCAGGTACCCCTTGATCGGCTTGTTGCGTGCCTCGGGGCGGCGCTCGTAGAGATCATTGGCCGCATCCAGCGCATGCGAGATGGCCAGCACCACGGTCAGGATCGCCCACGCCTGGCAGGCGCCGATGATGAAGCTCACCAGCCCCGGCGGCAGGTCCGGCACGATGCGGATGCCCGAGGCGATCACCTGGCTGGGCACCACATTGGACAGACGCGAGATCACCCGCATCAGGTGGCTGCCGCGGCCGGTATCAGCGCCCGGCAGGCGGCTGAGCAGGCGTCGCAGCCCGCGCAGCAGGATGCGCTTGGTCACCCAGTTGGCCAGGCCAGCGGCGATCAGCAGCGCCGAGATCATCAACGCCAGGTAGGCGCCAGGATAGGGTTCCAGTGTGTTCTGCAGCCGTTCCAGCCACTGTACCGCCACCACCGCGTCCACCATCGGTTGTCTCCTGTCTGTTTCGTTGTTGCCAAGGTTGCCGGCCAGCGGCCGGCACTACCGGGGTTGCTGGCCAATGGCCGGCACGACCGGGTCAGTCCCGCGTGCGTTCGATGATCACGCCCACCGCGCGCGCGCCGCGCACCGCGCCCGGCTTGCTCAGCTTCAGGCGCAGCCACTTCACGTCGAATTCGTCCAGCACGATCTGCGCGCAACGCTCGGCCAGGGTCTCGACCAGGCCGAACTCCGACTCGCGCACGAACTGTTCCAGGCGCTTGCTCACCGCCTTGTAGTTCAGGGTGTGGGCGATGTCATCGGTGGCTGCGGGGCGACGGTTGTCGAAGCCCATTTCCAGGTCGAACACCAGGTCCTGGCGGATCCGCCGCTCCCAATCGTAGATGCCGATCAGGGCGTCGATCGTCAGCCCCTCGATGAAAACCTTGTCCATTGCGGTTACCAGCCGAATACAGACGGCCATGGTACCGGCACGGCGGTGAGCCTGCCCGGAACAGGCGGCGGGCCACCGGCGTGGGGCGGCCCGGAAAAAACAAAGGGCCCTGCTAGCGGGGCCCTTTGGTACTACCGTTTGTCCCCGGGGGGAGCTGAAATCCAGCCGCGAGTCCCGGTGGCGCAGGCACGCAGATTAGGCAAGGACCAGATCGCCGGTCAAGGCCAAATCCGACAGGACAGGTCAGGTATTCGTCCGAGGCAAAACGCAGAAAATCAGCCGCGCGGACAAGGACGTTCCCTGATGGTCGCCGCCGCCCACTCTCGCGAACATCGATTCCTCCTTCACCACCGCACATGACGATGGCTCCATACGATGTACTGCGGCGCGCGTTGTCAGCGGAGCGTCTGTCTACTTACGAGAGAATCGCATCGAGCTGCAGCCCCGACGTCACAGCCGAATCCCTGTACCTGTGGAACATGCGGATGTGCAGTGCACTGATGATGCCGGTCCATCTGTGCGAAGTGGTCACCCGCAACGCCGCTGCAGCTGTGCTCGCCAGGCAGCATGGCCCGCGTTGGCCCTGGAATAATGCCTTCCGACGGAGGCTGCCAACCTCATCCAGTACTTCTCCGCGCACGGTACTGGAACAACTTGCCAGCCGCGTAACCGATACACCTGGGATCGTCGCCAACCTGCCGATGGTGTTCTGGCAGCAACTCTTTACCTGTCGCTTCGACTCCACGCTTTGGATACCCGCACTCAGCAGGGTTCTGCAGCATGCTCCCTCTGCTCATCCCAGTGCCGTCAGGAAAGCCATCCATGCGGATATCGGACGCATCCGCCACCTGCGCAACCGCATCGCCCACCACGAGCCGGTCCTGGAACGTGACATCGGCGCCGACCTGGCCGCGATCGGGCGGCTGATCCATGCCCGCTGCCCACACACGCTGGGCTGGCTGCAACGCCATGAGCGGGCGACGACGGTGTTGGCCGCGTCGCCGTTGGCAGTGCATCGGTAATGCGTCCGCCGGCCGTGGCCCGACGCTACCTGTTCACACCGCCGGCAGGGTCGCCATGTCCCAGCGCGGGGTCACATCCACTTTCGGCGGGCTGTGCTGGCCAGCCTGCAGGCGCAGCGCGCCGGCGAAGGCGATCATCGCGCCGTTGTCGGTGCACAGTGCCGGCCGCGGGAAGCAGGCACGGCCGCCGAGGCGCTCGGCCATCTGCTGCAGGCGGGCGCGCAGGCGCTTGTTGGCGCCGACGCCGCCGGCCACCACGATCACGTTGGTGCCCGCTGCTTCCAGCGCGCGCTCGCACTTGATCGACAGGGTCTCGACCACCGCATCTTCAAAGCCCCGGGCGATGTCGGCACGGGTCTGCTCGCTCTGGTCGCTGTCGCGCCAGGCCATCAGGACCTGGGTCTTCAGGCCGGAAAAGCTGAAATCCAGCCCCGGGCGGTCGGTCATCGGCCGCGCGAAGCGGTACGCGCCCGGCGTGCCCTGCTCGGCCAGCCTGGCCAGCTGCGGGCCGCCCGGGTACGGCAGCCCCATCAGCTTGGCGGTCTTGTCGAAGGCCTCGCCGGCCGCATCATCCAGGGTTTCGCCCAGCAGGCGGTACTGGCCAATCGCATCCACCGCCACCAGCTGGGTATGGCCACCGGACACCAGCAGTGCCACGAACGGCGCTTCCGGCGGGTCGTCCTCCATCAGCGGGGCCAGCAGGTGGCCTTCCATATGGTGTACGCCCACGGCCGGTACCTCCAGCGCCCAGGCCAGCGAACGCGCCACGCCCGCGCCCACCAGCAGCGCGCCGACCAGGCCGGGACCGGCCGTATAGGCCACGCCATCGATATCGCCTACCCCCAGACCGGCTTCGGCCAGGGTCTGGCGCACCAGCGGCAGCAGCTTGCGGACGTGGTCACGGCTGGCCAGCTCTGGCACCACACCCCCGTATTCGGCGTGCAGGGCGATCTGGCTGTAGACCGCATGGGCGCGCAGGGCCGCGCTGCCGGACAGGCCGGTGTCATACACCGCCACGCCGGTCTCATCACAGGAAGATTCGATGCCAAGGACTCGCATGCCTGCTATTATGACGCCCCTGCCGCCCCCTCGGGGGATGTGCAGATCTCACTGCTTTCGAACTTCCGGCCCGTATTCAGGGTTGGCCGCTTGCAGTTTGTCTATTCGCCGCTATAATGTGCGGCTCGCCGGGCGTGACCCGGTTCTACTGTGTCCCGGAGATTCCATGCCCAGCGTCAAAGTCCGCGAGAACGAGCCCTTCGAGTTTGCTCTTCGCCGCTTCAAGCGCACTTGCGAAAAGGCCGGTGTGCTGGCCGAAACCCGCAAGCGCGAGTTCTACGAAAAGCCGACCCAGGAGCGCAAGCGCAAGGCCGCCGCTGCTGTGAAGCGTCAGCTGCGCCGCTCGTCGCGCGACGTCACCAAGCGTCAGCGCCTGTACTGATCGGACGCATCTTCATTGCGGCGGGCCTGCCTGTCGCGATGGAGCCGAAGCCGGCACGCGCGAGCGTCGCCGGCTTTTTGCGTTTCCGGGTTCGGGCATCCGCCCCCGCCCCACCTACCACCACGAGGTTCCTCATGAGCATGAAGCAGCAGCTCACCGAAGACATGAAGGCCGCCATGAAGGCGGGCGAGAAGCACAAGCTGGGCGTGATCCGCCTGATCAATGCCGCCATCAAGCAGCGCGAAGTGGACGAGCGCATCGAACTGGACGACACCGCCGTGATCGCCGTGCTCGACAAGATGGTCAAGCAGCGCAAGGACTCGGTCAGCCAGTACGAAGCCGCCAACCGCGAAGACCTGGCCGAGATCGAGCGCGCCGAGATCGTGGTCATCGAAGCCTACCTGCCGGCCAAGATGGGCGAAGCCGAGATCGTGGCCGCCATCCAGGCCGCCATCGCCGAAACCGGCGCCTCCGGCCCGGCCGACATGGGCAAGCTGATGGGCGCACTGAAGCCCAAGCTCGCCGGCCAGGCCGACATGGGCCTGGTCTCCAAGCTGGTCAAGCAGCTGCTGGCGTAATCCAGCACTTGCGGTCGGATCCCTTCCGCGACGCGGAAGGGCTCTGACCCCATTGATGCACCCGCTTCACCGCACCTTCGTCGGTCGCCTGCTACAACCGCACACATGGTTGAACCCGAGCCCAACGTTCCCGTGTCACTGCACAAGTACATCAAGCGCCTGCAGGACAGCTTCCCGATGGCGGTGGCCAAGCGCTTCATCGACGTCGACGTGCTGACCCAGGCAGCTTCCGTCTCCTTCTACGCCCTGCTGTCGATGGCACCGTTGCTGGTGCTGCTGCTGTGGCTGACCGCCTCGCTGTACCCACCGGCCCAGCAGGCACTGATCGACCAGATCAGCTCGGTGGCCGGCAGCAGCGCGGCTACCGTGGCCGAAACCGTTCTGAAGAACGCCGACAACCAGCCGGATGTCGGCTCGCTGGCGGGTGTGTGGAGCACGCTGCTGCTGTTCGTCGGCGCCACCGCCGTGTTCGCCCAGCTGCAGAACGCACTGAACCTGATCTTCCGCACCAGCGGCGAGCGCCTGGAAGGCCTCAAGGCCTGGCTGCGCAAGCGCGTGTTCTCGTTCGGCGTGGTGCTGGCGCTGGGCTTCCTGCTGATCCTGTCGATGACCGCCACCACGGTGCTGCAGGTGGCCTTCGCGCAACTGCCCTCGATCCTGCCCGCGCTGGGGTACGTCACGAGCCTGCTGCTGTACGCAGTCGGCTTCGCCTTCATGTACCACTACCTGCCCGACCGTCGCGTGGCGTGGCGCCAGGCCTTCATCGGCGGCGTCATCACCTCGGCACTGTTCGCACTGGGCCGGTACGGCATCGGCGTCTACATCGCCACCGTGGCCCCCGGCAGTGCCTACGGCTCGATGGGCGCGCTGGTGATCTCGCTGGTCTGGATCTACTACGCCACCGTCGTGTTCTTCGTTGGTGCCCTGATGACGGCGGTGATCGATGAGCGCCTGCGCGCGCGTCATCACCTGGCCGCAGCCGGCATTGATCCGGCAACCGCCAGCCAGGTGCCCGACAGGGGGTAAACTAGGCCGACCGCCCCCGGTTCCGTCGCGTGGTCCTGCACCGCGCCCTGCCCTGTTGCCCATGGCCCGTATCCCCGACGCTTTCATCGACGACCTGCTCGCCCGCACCGACATCGTCGAGGTGGTAGGCAGCCGCGTGCCGTTGAAGCGCCAGGGCAAGGAGTACGCCGCGCGCTGCCCGTTCCATGACGAGCGCTCGGCGTCGTTCACCGTCTCGCCCACCAAGCAGTTCTATCACTGCTTCGGCTGCGGCGCGCACGGCACCGCGATCAGCTTCCTGATGAACTACGACCGCCTCGAGTTCCTCGACGCGGTGGATGAGCTGGCCAAGCGCGCGGGCATGGAAGTACCTCGCAACGAGAACCCGCGCAGCCCCCAGCAGCAGGACGACAGCCGCGAGCTGTATTCGGCACTGGATGCCGCCGCCCGGTTCTTCCAGAAGAACCTGGAAAGCAGCGACAAGGCACGCAGTTACCTCGATGGGCGTGGCGTGGACGAAGAGAACCGCGCGCGCTTCCAGATCGGCTACGCCCCGGACGGGTACAGCGGCCTGCGCGATGCGCTGGGCAAGGACGAGCGGCGCATGAAGCTGCTCGACCGTGCCGGCCTGTTCTCCAAGAATGATCGCGGCCACGTCTACGACAAGTTCCGCGACCGGGTGATGTTCCCGATCTTCGACCGCCGTGGCCGGGTGATCGCATTCGGCGGCCGCGTGTTCGAGAAGGACGACGGCCCGAAGTACCTCAACTCGCCCGAAACCGCGCTGTTCCACAAGGGCCGCGAACTGTACGGCCTGTGGCAGGTGCGCCAGGCCAACCAGAAGATCGAGCGGTTGATCGTGGTCGAGGGCTACATGGACGTGGTCTCGCTGTTCCAGTTCGGTGTCACCCAGGCGGTGGCAACACTGGGTACCGCAACCACGCCGGACCATGCCGAGCTGCTGTTCCGCAACGCGCCGGACGTGTTCTTCTGCTTCGACGGCGACGCCGCCGGCCGCCGCGCCGGCTGGAAGGCGCTGGAGTCGGTGCTGCCGCGCATGAAGGACGGCCGCCAGGCCTTCTTCCTGTTCCTGCCCGATGGCGAAGACCCGGACACCATCGTGCGCAAGGAAGGCGCCGAAGCGTTCAACGAGCGCCTGAAGCAGGCTACGCCGCTGTCGCAGTTCTTCTTCGACGAACTGACCCGCGAGATCAACCTGGGCACGCTCGATGGCAAGGCACGCCTGGCCGAACGCGCCAAGCCGATGCTGGCGCAGATTCCCGACGGCGCCTTCGGCGACCTGATGAAGCAGCAGCTGGCGCAGCTGACCGGCCTGGGCGGTACTGCCCAGGCCACGCGCGCGCCGATGCCGCAACGCCAGCCGCAGCGGACGATCCAGCCCGTGGCCAAGCGCAGCCTGGTGCGCGGCGCGATCGCCGTGCTGCTGCAGCAGCCGTCGCTGGCGCTGACGCTGGGCGGCAAGCACCACTTCCAGGGCCTGCGCCTGCCCGGCGTGGAACTGCTGCTGGAGCTGCTGGGGCTGGTCGAACAGCGCCCGGACATCAGCACCGGCGCCCTGCTGGAACACTTCGACGGGCGCGAGGAACAGGCCTCGCTGCATACCCTGGCCGCACAGACGCTGCCCGGCACCGAGGCCAGCTGGACCCAGGAACTGCACGACGCCGTGGCACAGCTGGAGAAACAGCTGCTGGTGCAACGTCTGGAGGAGTTGTTGGCAAAGCAGCGCCAGCAGGGCCTGGACGATACTGACAAGTACGAACTGCGCGAGCTGCTGAAGGCGCGCGCCGGACTGCGCCTGTAGCGGCAGAACGTTTTCACGGAGAAGACCATGCTGCTGCGCCTGACCTGCCTGCTGTTGTTGTCGCTCTGCCTGCCACTGACGGCCCTGGCCGAAGACGCGTCCCTCAACGAAGTCCGCCCCGGCCTGTATGCCGGCGGCCAGCCCAGCGCCGCACAGCTGCAGGCCTTGGCTGCACAGGGCGTGCGCACCGTGATCGACCTGCGCCAGCCCGGCGAGGACCGGGGCTTCGATGAAATCCACGCGGCCGAATCGCTGGGCCTGCGCTATGTGCGCATTCCGGTGGCCGGCGCCGAGGGGCTCGATGCCGCCAACATCCGCGCCGTGCACCAGGCCCTGCAGCAGAGCCAGGGGCCGGTGTTGCTGCACTGTGCGTCCGGCAACCGCGCCGGCGCCGTGCTCGGCCTGGTCAACGCACGCTACGAACACGCCAGCCCGGAACAGGCACTGCAGCTCGGCCAGCGCGCCGGCCTGAAGTCACTGGAAGCCGCCACCCGCCAGCGCCTGGCCACACCGGTCACCTCGCCCTGAACCACCCTCCGCACCAAGGACTCTGCCCACCATGACCCGCTGGTGGTCGCGCCTGCGACCGGACAACTTCACCCTCGCCCTGCTGTGCACCGTCGGCCTGGCCTCGCTGCTGCCGATGAAGGGCGCCGCCGCCATCGTGCTCGACGATGTCACCACCGTCGCCATCGCCGCGCTGTTCTTCCTGCATGGCGCGCGCCTGCCGCGCGAGTCGATCATCGGCGGCATGCTGCACTGGCGGCTGCACCTGACCATCCTGGCCTGTACCTTCCTCCTGTTCCCGCTGCTGGGGCTGATGTTCAAGCCACTGTCGGGCTGGCTGCTGACTCCGGAGCTGTACCTGGGCGTGCTGTTCCTGTGCACCCTGCCGTCCACCGTGCAGTCGTCCATCGCGTTCACCTCGATGGCCCGCGGCAACGTGCCGGCAGCGGTGTGCAGCGCCTCGCTGTCGAGCATCCTCGGCGTGTTCCTGACCCCACTGCTGCTGACCGCGCTGGCCGGCACCTCCGGCGGCGTGCATGACCCACTGCACGCGATCGGCGGCATCATGCTGCAGCTGCTGGTGCCGTTCGTGGCCGGCCACCTGCTGCGGCCGTGGATTGCCGGCTGGGTTGAGAAGCAGCGCGCGCTGCTGCGCTACACCGACCAGGGCACGATCCTGCTGGTGGTGTATTCGGCGTTCGGCGAAGCGGTGACCGAAGGGTTGTGGAGCAAGACACCGCTGCTCTCGTTGCTGGCCGTGGCCGTGGTGGCTGCCGTGCTGCTCGGCATCGCCATGCCGCTGATCACCTTCATCGCCCGCCGGCTGCGCTTCAACCGCGAGGACGAGATCGCCATCGTGTTCTGCGGCTCGAAGAAGAGCCTGGCCACCGGCGTGCCGATCGCCAAGGTGCTGTTCGCCGGCGGCAGCCTCGGCGCGATCGTGCTGCCGGTGATGATCTACCACCAGATCCAGCTGATCGTCTGCGGTGTGATCGCGCAGCGGTATGCGCGGCGCAAGCCCTGACAGGGCGCGCGGGTTGTTCCGAGTGAACCATCCACGCATGGCGTGGATCTTATCTCTTGCCAATCTGGCACCTTGGGTGCCGAGAGCCCGGCGTGGGCGACCGTGTGGATCCAGGTCTTGCGACCGAGAAGTAGCTTGGGTCCCCACGCCGGATTCTCCCTGAACCGCC